>NC_014934.1:1222088-1527610 GCF_000186265.1 Cellulophaga algicola DSM 14237 | reverse complement strand
GGTGTTGCCTACAAAAGCAATATGGGCTTTGCTGATTGGTTGAACACCTATAGTATATTTAGAGTACTACGGGACCAAGCAGGTTTAAATGTATTGGAGGGTATTACAGATAGTGCTATGGATAGGGCAGAAACAAGTTGGGATACTTTAGATAAAAACATGCTTCATTTTCTTTCTAGTTTACATACTAACCCCAAAACAAGGGAGAAGTTGTTAATAGATGCTATTAAATCTACCCACCCAGATTCTGGAGATTATTTACAAGAAGGTTTTGCTATAGAATTTGTAACCTATTTATACGAGCCTTTACTGTTTGTATATGAAGCGCTTTTACGAAATAATGAAGAAGATTTTAATGCACAATTAATAGAAGCACTTACCAGACACAAAACCTATTACGACACACAAAAAAATAAGCGCTGTAACGACTCAAATGGTTGGATAAGTTGGCGTCTATTAGGTGCTGCAGCTTTAGCATACGATAAGGGTATAAAAATTAATGTAAAAAGTGATTATATACCAGAGTGGCTGTATAAAGGAGAGTTTGATACTGCTACGCTTCCGAAATATATGGTA
Source organism: Cellulophaga algicola DSM 14237 (assembly GCF_000186265.1). Lineage (NCBI taxonomy): Bacteria > Pseudomonadati > Bacteroidota > Flavobacteriia > Flavobacteriales > Flavobacteriaceae > Paracellulophaga > Paracellulophaga algicola. Next base: position 1,527,034 of record NC_014934.1, on the reverse strand, counting down.
AGCTAAAAAGAATGCACTTTTTAAAATATAGCTGTTCAAGAGAAAAATCTCTTTCTTACCTTTGCAGCTTACTTTTTTTAATGCTTCCTTATGGATCCGTATGCTGCTTTACGCTATAAAGAGTTCAATATATTTTTGATGGTGCGTTTTGCTATGGTTTTTGCCTGGTCTATGCAATTTATTGTAATAGAATGGCAGGTGTATACCTTAACTAAAGATCCGTTATCCTTAGGGATTATAGGTTTAATGGAAGTTATTCCGGCGGTTTCTATGGCACTTTTTGCAGGACATATTGTAGACCAGAAAGAAAAACGAAACCTTTTGATGTGGTGTATTCTTGGGTTTTCTGTGATTAGTTTTGGGCTGTTTATCATCAGTATTCCTTCTGTTGTTTCAGACTTAGCGACTAGAACTATTTTATATACCATATATGCTTTAGTTTTTTTAGGCGGAATTGTCCGTTCTTTTATTGGCCCCACTATTTTTTCATTAATCGCCTTAATTGTTCCTAAAAAAATATACCCTAACGCTGCAACATGGAGCAGTTCTACGTGGCAAATGGGTGCTGTTTTAGGTCCGGCTTTGGCAGGATTCTCTATAAGTTATATTGGTGTGCATTGGTCCATGTGCTTAATCTTTGCTTTTTCTATACTTGCATTAATTGCACTTTTTAAAATAGAGCGCAAGCCTATTTTAAATCCGAAAATAGGGGAGCCTATATTTGAAAGCTTAGGAGAAGGCTTAAAATTTGTGTTTAGTAACAAGGCCATTTTAGGAGCACTTACGCTAGATATGATTGCCGTTTTATTTGGGGGTGCTGTGGCACTATTGTCAGTCTTTGCGCAAGACATTTTGCACGTAGGAGCAGAGGGTTTCGGAATTTTAAGAGCGGCTCCTGCAGTGGGTGCAGCAATTACCATGTTGGGCTCTACCCGATTTCCTATTCATAAAAATGCAGGTAAAAAATTACTCTTGGCGGTATTCGGATTTGGATTGTGTATGATTGTTTTTGGATGGTCTACCTATTTTTGGGTATCTGTGGCTGCGTTATTTTTAAGTGGGGCGCTAGACGGAATCTCTATGGTGGTACGCCAGACTATCTTACAATTAAAAACACCAGATCATATGCGAGGCCGTGTAGCCTCTGTAAATTCTATTTTTGTGGGTTCTTCTAATGAATTAGGTGCTTTTGAAAGCGGAGTAACCGCAAAATTAATGGGTACGGCTACAGCAGTAATTTTTGGAGGTATTATGACGATAACTACGGTAGGGATTACATCTTTAGTTTTTCCTAAATTCAGAAAGCTAGACCTTCAGAAAGATGTTGAAGAGCATGAGGCAGAAGATTAATTACTTTAATTTTTGAATACAAAAAAAGCCCAATGAAGGGCCTTTTTGTCTGTAGGTAATTTAAGATTCGGGGGGACACTTATTTATTAGTAGGTTGATTTTTTATTTTTAGTCAATAACTAAAGATTAATTACACTGTAAAGATAGGAGGGTAGTTCCCTTTTTTATAATTTATGTTGTGAAGTGTCTTAAAACAGTTGTAAGAAAAGACTTACAACGTGTTTAGAAGGAAATAAAGTGATTTATTTTAAAATAGTATACTCTTTTAGGTTCATTTTTTCACCATCAAAAACGCCGTAGGTATAATAACTAATCCAATCTCCAGTATTAATATATTTAGATTTTTCACTTAAGGTGATATCTAAAGGCAAGTGTCTGTGGCCAAAAACAAAGTAATCATAATGGTCTTTCTCTAGCTTGCGTTTTGCATATTGTACGAGCCACTCGTTATCTTCGCCTAAAAATTGAGCATCGTCATCACCAGAGATTAGCTTATTTTTTACGGAAAGGTATTGTGCTAACCGAACGCCTAAATCAGGATGCAACCATCTAAAAAGCCATTTAGAAAACGGATTCGTAAATACTTTTTTCATTCGTTTGTATCCTTTATCACCAGGACCTAAACCATCACCATGGCCTATAAAGAATGATGTATCATTAAATGTAAATTGTTGGGGTGAATGAAAAACAGGAATACCTAGTTCTTCTTCAAAATAACCATTCATCCAAAGATCATGATTTCCTACAAAGTAATAGATTGGAATTCCAGAGTCCGCAATTTCTGCTAATTTTCCTAATGTTCTAGTGAAGCCTTTTGGAACTACGGTTTTATATTCCATCCAAAAATCAAACATATCGCCTAATAAAAAGATAGCCGCTGCATCTGTTTTAATTTCATCCAACCAAGCCACAAATTTTTTCTCTCTTGGATAACTGTGTTCCATAGTAGGAGCACCCAGGTGATTATCACTAGCGAAGTATACTTTCTTACCTTCTGGAACTTCTATAAATTGCATTCTTGGAGTCTATTAAATTAATCCTTCCCTTTGGGGAGTTAGAGGGGATTATCACTAGCATACCACTCCGCAAAAGAGGTATCTGTTTCTTGTAGTCTTAACGAATGTAATTGGATGTTTTCTGGTAGTCTTGATTTGATCCGTGCAGAAAAATCTATCACCATATTCTCACTAGTAGGTTGGTAATCTGCTAAAATTACCATGTGACCACGGTCCGTAAGCTCTTTGGCTAATTCTACGTGAGGTGTATTTTTATTAAATACAGTTGCATGGTCAAACTGGTCTACGATTTCTTCTTTGACAATCTTTTTAAGATCACTAAAGTCTATCACCATACCTAATTTTACATGCGTAGTATCCGTAATAGGCCTACCAATTACCGTAACAGAAAGTTTATAACTATGGCCGTGTACGTTTCTACATTTACCATCATAACCATAAAGGGCGTGACCGGTTTCAAAATTAAATTGCTTGGTGATTCTGATATTACTCATAAAAATAGCTTAAACAAAATGTTTAAATAAGCTGCAAAAGTATCGATTTATATGGAGTAATTTTTAAAATCCCCTTTAAAATCACGAATCTTAGCTAAAAGCTATTGGGCTCAAAATTAACGGTAGATATTTTTGAGGTATTCTTTAAAGACTGTAGACGAATGTAGGTTTTAGCTAGCAGCTACCCTATAGCATGTTTATTTCCTTTTATATTTTTTATTGTTTCTGTATTTGTTGAAAAAATAGATAGCACCAACGATCAATAATAATAGAGCAAAAAAAGTGCTGCCCGTTAAAAACTTAAGTATTTCCATGATAATTATTATAATAAAAAAGTAAAACGATAAAATTTTAGACTTATTACTTTTTAAATTTTTCTAACGTATTTTTTGTGAATTCAGACAAGGCTAATTTTCCTGTAATTGCAGCTCTTTCAGGCAATAGTACATCCCAATGGTCTGTATTTTTCCACAGTACTTTTTTCCAATCTTCCAAGGCTTGCGGATTGTATTGCGATAGACTATTTGTATAAAAATCTAACTCCTTGTCTAACTCAGAAATAGATTCATAAACCTTAGCGAATAGTCCTTTCTCTTTAGCCCAATAGGCAGTTTTCCATTCTGTGGGGTTCAATGAAAGCTCAGACAAAGCAGCGGTACCTATCTTCCGTTCTACAGCAGGAGCAATAACAAAGGGAGCAATACCGATGGTAAGTTCAGATAAACGAATAGAAGCACTTTCTGTAGCATAAACCATATCACAGGCAGCAGCTAAACCAACGCCACCACCTACGGTTTTACCTTGTACACGCCCAACAATGACTTTGCTGCACGTACGCATGGCATTAATAACGTTTGCAAAGCCATTAAAAAAAATGGTGCCCTCTTCTAAACTAGATACAGCAACCAACTCATCAAAAGAAGCACCCGCACAAAATGCACGATCGCCTTCCGATTTTAGAATGATGACATTGACATTCTCATCGCCAGAAAGTTTAGTAAACTCTTTAGCCAAACGATCTAATAACTCACTCACAAAGGAGTTGCTTGCAGGGTGACCAAATTCTAGGGTAGCCACCTTGTTTTCTATTTTCGTAAAAAGACTTCCGTTAGGTCTTGAAGTAGCCATAAATTATAATTTGTATCAAAAGTACTTAAAAAATAAGAGAGCTTATGGCTTATCACCTAGTTCTAAGTGGCATAAATTTTCTTTTAAACTCGATAACCAAGGCACCACCGCGTATGAACATCCAGATGGTAAATGCAATCCAAATACCCTGAAGTTCTAAACCAAAATACTTCCCGATAAATAAAGCGGGTATAAAACCTAAAAAGGTGGCAGCTAATAAGGTATTTCTTAAATATTTCATTTCACCTAAGCCTTTAAATAGTCCATCAAATATAAATGCGATGCTATTTATAGGCTGCCCTAGAATTACAATAAAAAAGATGCCATAAAAAGCGTTTAGTACCGGAATGTCATTAGAGAAAAAGGTACCTATGGACGTATAAAAAATAAAACCTAAGGTCATCAAAAATAGACTGACAAGTACGCCATATATCATAATTTTTTTTGCCAGTAAAAAGAGTCCGTCATAGTCTTTCCTCCCCAGTAATTTTCCTCCCATAATATTACCTGCAGCAGCATAGCCATCAATAAAAAAAGCAGAGAAAAGCCATAGATTTATAGCAATAGTATGCGCACCAATATAGTTATCGCCAAGTGCTGTTGCCTCTCTAACAGCTAATATTAGTGCAATGTTAAGTGCTAAGGCTCTTACAAATAAGTTTAAACTCATGATGATGAGTCGGCCTAACTCAGGATGAAAGGGGAGCTGTGGTTTCAAGCTAATATTTGTCTTCGTTAGTAGTAATATAAATGCCAGTACTGCCATAACACCTTGTGCAATTAAACTTGCCCAAGCGGCACCTTCTAAATACATAGGCTCCAAAACGTCTGTAATTCCGTAGACAAAAATATAGTCAAGAAATACATTTAGAACTGCACCAACAATTGCAATGAGCATGGGGTAAAATGTATTTTGTAATCCTCTGAAAATACCCATTACTGCAAAGGTAAAAAGGGTTAGAGGAAAGCCCCAAACTCTAATGGAATAGTAAGAAATACAGTACTCTAAAATTTTCCCAGTAGCATTTAAGAATCTAAAAATATCGTCTACAATAAAGATAGTTGATAGTAAAATTAGAATACTAAGTCCAATATTTAAATAAATGGCTTGTGCAGGTAATGATTTTATTTCTTCTTTTTTTCCGGCCCCTACATACTGTGAAATTATGGCAGAAATGGCACTCCGCGTTTGCCCTAAAATCCAGATCAGCATAGATAAAAAAGAACCTACAATACCTGCAGCAGCCAAAGATTCTATGCCATCTACGTCAATATTACCAACAATAGCAGTATCTGTAATAGAAAGTAAGGGTTCTGCAATACCTGCGATAGTAGCAGGGATTGCCAGTTTATTTATAGCTTTAAAAGTGATGGTGTTCTTCAAGTAAAAAGTAATTTATAGTACAAGCTCATAACAATGAAAAGGATGAATACTCTGTTTAGGGAAGTAGATATCCCCTAATTTTTCATAGCCTCTAGCTTCGTAAAATTTTTGATTTCTTTTATTTTGGCCAAAGGTATCTAATCTAACACTGCTATATTTTTTTTGCTTGGCGTAATTTTCAGCGAAGTTCATCATTCTTTGGGCGTATCCCTTTCCTTGATGTTCTGGGTGTACAGAAAGTCTATGTATATAAATGTTTTTTTTATTTTCTGTGAGCCATTTTATGGGCTGATATTCTTGATCCATAAGGGTAGAAATAACAATAGTGCCTACAATTTTAAAATTTTCTTCTAGGACATACAATTCATTTCGCTTTATGTCGTTTTCAAAAGCATCTTTTGATGGGTAATGTTCATTCCATTGATGAATTCCATTTTCAGACATTTTTAAAGCACAGGCTTTAGTAATTTTAAGAATATCGGGAATTTCTAATATCTTTGCAAGGCGCATTTTTTAGTATATTTCTTTATTATTTGTAAATTTAAATGATATAAAATAAAAGCGCAGTGCATTTTTAAAATCAATGTACAGCATTAGCCTTTTTTAAAAATAAAAAATTACAGACAACTAAACCAAATAATTTCGACACATGAAAAATATCCTAGTTCCGATTGGTACCTCACCAGAATCTCATGAAACGCTACAATACGCAGTAGATTTTGCTACTCAGTTTTCTTCTGAAATTTATGTGATGGAAGTATTTAGTGTGTCTGCTAATGCAGGTACCTTAAGTAACGTTTCTGGAAAAATTACAGAAAATAGTATTGAACGTTTAAAAGAGATTATAGAGAAAGTCGATGCTAAGGATATTGTCATAAAGATAGCAACATACAACGGAGGTATTGTTAGTGGGGTAAAAGATATTGATAAGGAATTAGGAATAGATTTAATTATTATTTCTCCTAAAAGTAATGACATTAAAGAAGGCTTATTTTTAGGAAATACTTCTGGTAAAATTGTAAAGCAAACAAATATACCTAGTCTTATTGTCCCTAAAGGAAGTGTATTTACACCATATAAAACTATACTGACTGCATTTAAATCAGGTGTGTTAAAGCGTAATAGAATTTTAGTGCCATTAATTCAAATTAAAAAGAAATTTGGTTCTGTGGTAAACCTTTTATTGGTGAAAACACCAGGATATACAGATGCCGATTTAAAAATAAATACGGCATTGATGGATTTATGTTCACAACTTACGTTAACAGAAAATGCGACAACTTATTTAGGCGTATTAGAAAATTTCCAAGCACAACACCCAGATTTATTATGTGTATTTAGACGTAAGAGAGGTTTTTTTAAGACTTTATGGGAAAAGAATACCATATCAAAAGAAGAGTTTTACTCTCCAGTTCCCGTTTTAGTATTAAGTGTTAAGAAAGATTAATTTTTCACTTTGATTCACAAATAAAATAGACGTTCTTTGAATGATCTATTCGGGGGATTAGCTCAGCTGGCTAGAGCGCTTGCCTGGCAGGCAAGAGGTCACCGGTTCGACTCCGGTATTCTCCACCATGTTTTCAAGGCTTCAAGAGTTTCTTACTTTTGAAGTTTTTTTTGTTATTATAATTAGTAATTGTTTTTATTAAAGTCTAGATGATGACTTTGGTAATAAAAATCACCTGACATTTGATTTTAATCGATTTGGTCAAATTTCGAGGGTTATTCATAAAGTTGGATAAAATAAAGCTTTAATATTTTCGTTTATAGTGAATTAACCATTTTATAAATGATGGAATAAAGGTCCAAAACTTTATGAAAAGATTATTACTTTTTACAATTACATACTTTTCTTTTTTTCTTTCACTGTCTCAGTGCCCTACTGTTGATATTGTATTAGATAGCCAACAGTCTATTGATAATTTTTCGATTAATTACCCAAATTGCTCAGAGGTGTTGCAAGATATTGATATTAAAGGTCTTAGTGTTACCAATTTAAAGGGTTTAAACCAGCTGACTTCCATATCTGGTAATCTGAAAATAGGTTCATTATCTAATAAATTGACAACCTCTTTGATAGATCTCACAGGATTGGATAACCTTACTACTATCCATGGCAAGCTTCAAATAGACGGAAACAAATCTTTGAAAACTCTATTAGGATTGGAGAACCTAAGTGAAGTGGGTATGAAAGGAAAAAAAGATTCGTCAATATCATTTTTTTCCATTTACATTGGATCTAATTATGTCTTAGAAAACCTAGATGGCCTTGAGAATCTATCAGTTGTTCACGGTCCATTTCAAATACGTTTTAATCCTGAATTAAAAAATATATCCGGTATTAAGAATTTAGAAACTATAAGCGGAAATATTACTTTAGAAAATTTACCTAAACTAACTGATCTATTAGGTTTCATCTCCCTACAAAACTTTAATTCAGCCATAAGCCTTAAAGAATTGACATCGCTCCAAAAATTATCAGGTTTTGAATTGCTTACTGAAATAACTAACTTTTCTTTACAAAGTACAGCAATAAAAAATTTTGATGGCCTCAATAATTTATCTAAACTAGGCTCTCTAGAAGTGTTATATTGTGCTGAACTCAAAAATTTTATGGGGTTGGAAAAATTAATGATAATCGAAAGATCAGCATCGATTATTAACAATGCTCAATTAGAAGATTTCTCAGGTCTTTCGAAAGTAAAAACTGTCGGGGAGATGTTATTTGTTAATGGGAACAGTTCTCTCCAAAATTTTGAAGGTCTAAATTCATTAGACAATGTTGGTCTAGAACTACATATAAATAGAAATGAGAGTCTTCAAAACCTTAATGGTTTGGAATCTTTAAAATTAGTTAATGATCAAATACAAATTGGAGATAATGAAAACATTAATGATATAATTTCTTTAAAAAATGTAGAAGGTGAACTGAAATATTTAATAATTCAGCGAAATCCTAGGTTAACTAGTTTGGTTGGATTGGAAAAAATAACACAAGTCGAACGACAATTGATTATTTGGGATAATTTTTCTTTATCCAATTTAAGTGGTTTAAACGGTATAGAAAATTCAGGAATAATTTTTAAAATAGATGGGAATACAAAGCTTAAGAGCTTAAATGGTATTTCCTCTCTCAAAACAGCCCAAAGGTTTGAACTTGAAAATAATAACTCTTTGACTGATATAACTGCTTTGATAGGTTTAAAAAAAATTTCAAGTCTTATTATTCAAAAAAATAATAGTTTAAAGAATTTCATGGGTCTTGAATCTTTAAATTATATGGATGGCTTGTTAACGATAAAAAACAATTCTAGTCTTGAAACCTTGTCAGGACTTCAAAATATAGATAATGAGACAATCTTAAAAATTGTCATAGAAAACAATCCGAATTTGGCAATCTGCAATGCTTTAAATATCTGTGATTATATCAATAGTGATAAACCACATTCTGTAGGAAATAATGCAATTGGGTGTAATACAGAAGAAGAAATTCAAGAAGGTTGTTGGAAATAATTTAAAACCAAAGGTTATAACTTATTATTTTATAGAATTATTTATTTAAAAATAAGTATTCTCCACAAACCATCACTAAAAGTGATGGTTTTTTATTTTGTAGCACTTCTTCTTTATCCGGATGCTCCGTGAGTTTAATTTATTATTTTTGTTAGGGGAGGCATTACGAACATATGAGAAGACTTTTAAGGACTATAATTTTGCTTTTAGTTTGCTCAGTTTGATGCAATCTAATAGGAAAAAAACCTGTTCATAGGGCAAGTGAAATTAAGGTAATTATCACTCTTTCGATTGCGGGCTTACAGAGCAATTTAAAAGGAACTCCTATTTCTTTAACTAATTTTTAAAACTAAAGAATTACAACCAAATGAAATTAAGGAACTTCCTAACATCAACTCTAGCAATATTCTTACTTCTTTCGTGTACGTCTAAAAAGAAAGAGCAAAAATCCTCAGAAGAAAATACGGTGGAAGTACACCCTTTGGTATTTCCTGGAGGATCAGACACATCATTACCGCATTTATTTTCAAATAATAACCAAGCCATAGTCTCTTGGGTGAAAAGCATCAATGATTCTGTAGCGCAACTAAATTACTCGTATTTAAAAGACGGGAATTGGGAGCAGCCCATAGAAATTATAACAGGTAAAGATTGGTTTGTAAATTGGGCAGATTACCCAACCATTACGGAAAATAATGGCAACCTACTGGCGCATTACCTTGAAAAATCTTCTAAGGAAACTTTTGCATATGATGTTAAATTAAATGTTTTACCGAAGGAAGCATCAAAATGGCAAACACAGAAGGTATTACACACCGATGGTACAAAAACAGAACATGGTTTTGTAACGGCTTTACCTTATCAAGACGATTCATTTTTTATCACTTGGCTAGATGGTAGAAATACTGGGTCTGATGCAGCCGATGCACATGCGGGTCACGGAGGTACTATGGCTATTAGAGCAGCAGAGGTTTCTTCTGAAGGTATCGTCAGCGAAGAGGTGCTTTTGGATTCTAAAACCTGTAGCTGTTGCCAAACTACTGCGGCAATTACGGACAATGGCCCTATAGTGTTGTACCGAGACCGTACCGATGATGAAATTAGAGATATTGCCATCACCAGACGTGTAGATGGAAAATGGACGACCCCTAAATTTATTTATAATGATGGATGGGAAATAAATGGTTGCCCTGTCAACGGCCCTAAAGTAGATGCTATTGAAAATAGCATTGTAGTTGCTTGGTTTACGGCGGTAAACAAAGAACCAAAGGTGCAATTAATCTTTTCTGAAAATGGAGGTGAGGATTTTTTAGCGCCTATGCTAATTAGTACTAAGGAAACTTTGGGTAGGGTAGATGTTGAAATGCTAAACGCTGATACTGCTATTGTAAGTTGGATGGAAACGATAGCAAAAAAAACCTATTTAAAGGCCATGAAAGTAACCAAAGGTGGGGTAAAATCTACGCCAATTTCTATTAGTGTAATGGGAGACTCCCGAGATACTGGGTTTCCACAAATGGAAAGGGTGGGCGATAAAATGTATTTTGCATGGACTGCTCATGAAGCTAAAATATCAAGTATAAAAACAGCATACGTTGGCTTAGATTTGTTCTAATAAAGTCCTGCTTTTAAGCTGTTTTTATTTTTAAACGAATAGACTTTCTTCTTTGTCATTTATTATTTGCATCGATGGTCTAAAACGATGTAAACTTTGAGCTCTAATCAGGCATTATTTATTAGCTACTAATAGTTGGCTTATTTTAATGATTTTTTGAAGGGATTTTTTTCAATGCTTTAGGAATACATTTTATATAATGTGGATTATTAGGTTATGCTAATCCCAAAAAAAAATAAAGTCATTAAGTTGTTTTTCTACGCTATAGTGTTAATTTTTTCATCTTCTACAGCTAAGTTATAGAGCCACTTCATAGATGACAAAATTAGACAAGTGGTTATTTTGCTATCTGCAGACCTCAATTGTCCTTGGAGCATACCTAAAGCTACTAATTCTTGAATTTGCTTTACATATGCAATTCTTCTATTCTTGAAAATAGATAAACTTGGTTCGCTGAGGTTTGTCCATTCATTTACAAATAGAGAAATTAAGTAAGGATACTCTAATGCTGTCGATAACTTCTTTTTTAGTAACCCATAAGGAAGTGGTACTGCAGCTCCTTCCCGAATAAGAATTAGTTTCTCACAAGCAGACAAATCCACATTAATTATAGCCTTTTATTCCTTATTTATTCGCCAGAAGTATTGAATACCCAAAAAAATACTAAACCGCTGAACGGTATCATATAACCGACATAAAACTATTTTTTTCGATTAAGTACTGCATTTGCTTCCTGAAATAAAATTAATTCTTTAATTTAACGTAATCTATTACTTACTTATAATAAATATAAAATCACACCACAAGAAGAATATATCTCACAACTTAATTAATACTAATCACAACAAATAGTAAACAGAAAGAGCTGCTTTGACTAATTTTATTACACACTAAATGTAGATTCTTTAAAAAAAAAACCATCAATAAAGAAAATTCGTACATATTAACAAATTATCTATAAATAATGTCCTTTGGACTATATATAAATGTTTTTTGATAAGTGTAGGTACTTTCAAATTTAAAGATTTCGGTAATTTCAATCATAAAAATAAAATTAGCTTCCATAAAAACACTACCATGAATAAACCATTACAATCAGTATATAATAAAGAATTGAAAGTTCTTTTTGTATTTATATTATCTTTTTTTATAGGATTTTCATCAGAAGCAAATCCAAGTACAGATAAAGATAGTATCGCGAATTCTTCGCTGCCTCATTTAAATATGCTTTTTGCGGATCCTATTTTAGATTTAAATAGTACTACAGATGGTTTAGATAATGATTTGCAGTTTAAACCCACTACAGGTTCAATCACTGCTATATTCAAAAATCCTACACTTTCTTCTGACACCAATACAATATTGAGTGCCACCATAGACTTCTCAGGAACTGTTGATGGTACTGAATTGATGTATATAACAAGTCTAGGAGATTTTTATTATTTTACCGCTCTTACAGCCTCTAAAGATTATAACGTGGGCAGCTCTACAATCAGACTAGTACAGAACCTAAACAGTTTTACTATTACTGAAGCATCAGGAAACCCTATCCCAAATGCTGACTTTATTACTTTTTTTAATACAATAACCTACGGAAATCTAACAAATACACCTACTGATGGTAACAGAATTGCAACAGTAACCATTACAGATGCAAATTTAGCAAGTGCTTCTGCGCAAAGTATTATAAGAGTCTATACCACTCCCCCAAATGCTGTAGATGATTCTAATAGCATAGCGGCAAACACCACAGGTACAGTCACTGGAAATGTATTAACAAATGATACAGGAAATATACTAACAGTTTCAGAAGTAGATGTATACCCTACTCAAGTTTCTAATTCATATACTACTTTGTATGGTTCCATAATTATGCAATCAAATGGTAATTATACCTATAATGTAGATGAGACAAGTTCATCTATTACAGGCCTTAAAAACGGGGAATCGTTGATTGATATTGTTTCTTACACCGCTAGAGATAACTCAGGAATAATTGATTATGGAACTTTATCTATTACTATTAATGGTGTTGATGAAGCCCCGGTAGCTTTAGATAATACCGATGAAATTATAGTTGTCACAGAAACCAATGTTTCTGGAAATATTATTACAGATGTCGGAGTAGATGGCGCTGACTCCGTAGATAGAGGTTTATCAACCTTAGTATGGGAAACAGAATTTAGCGATCCAGGGGGCTTCTTTGTAGATTATTCTGCACCAATAAACGGAACATCAAGGACTATTGATGGCGTACTACTTAATTTTAGCTCTACAGATTCCGGAGGAATAGGAATCGCAAACCAAAATCAAGTAGTAAACCAAACAAACACCAATGGTGGCCACACGGGTTATTTAGGATATGCTATAGATGCCTCAACCAATAATTCTGATTTTACAGAGTTGACGATTACATTTGATCAACCAGTATATAACTTGGGTTTCTTATTAGTAGATATAGATTTTTCCCAAGGGACAAGCTGGCAAGATCAAATACAAATAAATGGCTCCTTAAACGGTACTGCTTCTAATTTTAAATTTGTGACAACTGGCGGTGTGGTTGATGCCGGAAACAATACATTTTATGGTATAGGAAGTGCTATTCCTAGTGATGCCACGGGAAATATCAACGTGTTTTTTGAACAACCTATAAATGAATTAAAACTAAGCTACAGTTATGGTCCAGATGTAACAGACGCCGACCCAGGAGGCCAAATTGCAGGTGTTTCTGATATTTATTGGCAAGGTGGCACAGGTAATATAGTAATATCAGAAATTGAAGGTAATGCTGCTAATGTAGGTGTTACATATACTGGCACATACGGGTCTATTGTTGTAAATAGTGATGGTAGTTATACCTATACTCCAAATACAAGTAACCCAGCAGTTGCAGGATTACTTACAGGAGATACGCTAACGGATACTTTTTTATATAGACTATCAGATGGTACAAGTTCCGATACAGCAGATTTAATTATAACTTTAAAAGGATATAAAACAGCACCTACTATTGATATTACAACTCCTATTGAAATAGATAATATTGTAAATGCAGCAGAAGACGGGGATGTAACTATTTCTGGAACTACTACGGATGTGGAAGCAGGACAAACAGTAACCGTAACTTTTGATGATGGTACTAATCCTGTTGTTACTACGACAGCCACTGTAAATTCTGATGGATCTTGGACGGCAACGGATGCTGATATTTCTGGATTAGATAATGGAACGATTACCGTTACTGCAGATGTAACCGATTTCGGAGGAAATCCAGCAACTGATAATGACCCGATTACCTTAGCAAATACAGCACCTGTTATTAATATTACAACTCCTATTGAGGGTGATAATGTGGTAAACGCAGCAGAAGATGGTGATGTTACTATTTCAGGTACAACTACTGGTGTAGAAGACAATCAAATTGTAACGGTTACTTTTAGTGATGGTACAAATACGGTAACTACTACTGCTACAGTTAGTGGTGATACTTGGACAGCTACAGATGCAGATATTTCTGGATTAGCTAACGGACCAATTACTGTTACTGCAGATGTTACTGATGTAGCATTGAATCCGGCAACAGATAATGACCCAATTACACTAGACAATTCTCTGCCTACAATAGACATCACAACTCCTATTGAAGGTGATAATGTGGTAAACGCAGCAGAGGATGGTGATGTTACTATTTCTGGTACAACTACTGGTGTAGAAGACAATCAAATTGTAACGGTAACTTTTTCTGATGGTACAAATACTGTGATAACAACCGCTACAGTTAGTGGTAATACTTGGACAGCTACAGATGCAGATATTTCTGGGTTAACTAACGGACCAATTACTGTTACTGCAGATGTTACAGATGTTGCCCTTAACCCTGCTACAGATAATGACCCAATTACTTTAGACAATTCTCTACCAACAATAGATATTACAACTCCTATTGAAGGTGATAATGTGGTAAACGCAGCAGAAGATGGTGATGTTACTATCTCTGGTACAACTACTGGTGTTGAAGACGGACAAACTGTAACGGTTACTTTTAGTGATGGTACAAATACTGTGATAACAACCGCTACAGTTAGTGGTAATACTTGGACAGCTACAGATGCAGATATTTCTGGGTTAACTAACGGACCAATTACTGTTACTGCAGATGTTACTGATGTAGCATTGAATCCGGCAACAGATAATGACCCAATTACTTTAGACAATTCATTACCAACAATAGACATCACAACTCCTATTGAAGGTGATAATGTGGTAAACGCAGCAGAAGATGATGATGTTACTATTTCAGGTACAACTACTGGTGTAGAAGACGGACAAACTGTAACGGTTACTTTTAGTGATGGTACAGATACTGTGATAACAACCGCTACAGTTAGTGGTAATACTTGGACAGCTACAGATGCAGATATTTCTGGGTTAACTAACGGACCAATTACTGTTACTGCAGATGTTACTGATGTAGCGCTTAACCCAGCTACAGATAATGACCCTATTATATTAGATAATTCAGCTCCTACAGTAGATATTACAACTCCTATTGAAGGTGATAATGTGGTAAACGCAGCAGAAGATGGTGATGTTACTATTTCAGGTACAACTACTGGTGTAGAAGACGGACAAACTGTAACGGTTACTTTTAGTGATGGTACAAATACTGTGATAACAACCGCTACAGTTAGTGGTGATACTTGGACAGTTACAGATGCAGATATTTCTGGGTTAACTAACGGACCAATTACTGTTACTGCAGATGTTACTGATGTAGCATTAAATCCTGCTACAGATAATGACCCAATTACTTTAGACAATTCATTACCAACAATAGATATTACAACTCCTATTGAAGGTGATAATGTGGTAAACGCAGCAGAAGATGGTGATGTTACTATTTCTGGTACAACTACTGGTGTTGAAGACGGACAAACTGTAACGGTAACTTTTAGTGATGGTACAAATACGGTGATAACAACCGCTACAGTTAGTGGTGATACTTGGACAGCTGCAGATGCAGATATTTCTGGGTTAACTAACGGAACAATTACTGTTACTGCAGATGTTACTGATGTTGCCCTTAACCCGGCTACAGATAATGACCCGATTACCTTAGCAAATACAGCACCTGTTATTGATATCACAACTCCTATTGAAGGTGATAATGTGGTAAACGCAGCAGAAGATGGTGATGTAACTATTTCTGGTACAACTACTGGTGTTGAAGACGGACAAACTGTAACGGTAACTTTTAGTGATGGTACAAATACGGTGATAACAACCGCTACAGTTAGTGGTGATACTTGGACAGCTGCAGATGCCGATATTTCTGGGTTAACTAACGGACCAATTACTGTTACTGCAGATGTAACCGATGTAGCATTGAATCCTGCTACAGATAATGACCCGATTACCTTAGCAAATACAGCACCTGTTATTGATATCACAACTCCTATTGAAGGTGATAATGTGGTAAACGCAGCTGAAGATGGTGATGTTACTATTTCTGGTACAACTACTGGTGTAGAAGACGGACAAACTGTAACGGTTACTTTTAGTGATGGTACAAATACGGTAACTACTACTGCTACAGTTAGTGGTAATACTTGGACAGCTACAGATGCCGATATTTCTGGGTTAACTAACGGACCAATTACTGTTACTGCGGATGTAACCGATGTAGCATTAAATCCAGCAACTGATAATGACCCTATTACTTTAGACAATTCTCTACCAACAATAGACATCACAACTCCTATTGAGGGTGATAATGTGGTAAACGCAGCAGAAGATGGTGATGTTACTATTTCAGGTACAACTACTGGTGTAGAAGACAATCAAATTGTAACGGTAACTTTTAGTGATGGTACAAATACGGTAACTACTACTGCTACAGTTAGTGGTAATACTTGGACAGCTACAGATGCAGATATTTCTGGATTAACTAACGGACCAATTACTGTTACTGCAGATGTAACTGATGTAGCATTAAATCCGGCAACAGATAATGACCCTATTACTTTAGACAATTCTCTACCTACAATAGATATTACAACTCCTATTGAGGGTGATAATGTGGTAAACGCAGCTGAAGATGGTGATGTTACTATTTCAGGTATAACTACTGGTGTAGAAGACGGACAAACTGTAACGGTTACTTTTAGTGATGGTACAAATACGGTAACTACTACTGCTACAGTTAGTGGTGATACTTGGACAGCTACAGATGCAGATATTTCTGGGTTAACTAACGGACCAATTACTGTTACTGCAGATGTTACTGATGTAGCATTGAATCCGGCAACAGATAATGACCCAATTACTTTAGACAATTCATTACCAACAATAGACATCACAACTCCTATTGAAGGTGATAATGTGGTAAACGCAGCAGAAGATGGTGATGTAACTATTTCAGGTACAACTACTGGTGTAGAAGACGGACAAACTGTAACGGTAACTTTTAGTGATGGTACAAATACGGTAACTACTACTGCTACAGTTAGTGGTGATACTTGGACAGCTACAGATGCAGATATTTCTGGATTAGCTAACGGACCAATTACTGTTACTGCAGATGTAACCGATGTAGCATTGAATCCTGCTACAGATAATGACCCGATTACCTTAGCAAATACAGCACCTGTCATTGACATCACAACTCCTATTGAAGGTGATAATGTGGTAAACGCAGCAGAAGATGGTGATGTTACTATTTCTGGTACAACTACTGGTGTAGAAGTCGGACAAACTGTAACGGTAACTTTTAGTGATGGTACAAATACGGTAACTACTACTGCTACAGTTAGTGGTGATACTTGGACAGCTACAGATGCAGATATTTCTGGATTAGATAATGGAACGATTACCGTTACTGCAGATGTAACCGATTTCGGAGGAAACCCTGCTACTGATAATGACCCAATTACTTTAGACAATACAATACCAACAATAGACATCACAACTCCTATTGAAGGTGATAATGTGGTAAACGCAGCAGAAGATGGTGATGTAACTATTTCTGGTACAACTACTGGTGTAGAAGACGGACAAACTGTAACGGTTACTTTTAGTGATGGTACAAATACTGTGATAACAACCGCTACAGTTAGTGGTAATACTTGGACAGCTACAGATGCAGATATTTCTGGGTTAACTAACGGACCAATTACTGTTACTGCAGATGTTACTGATGTAGCGCTTAACCCAGCTACAGATAATGACCCTATTATATTAGATAATTCAGCTCCTACAGTAGATATTACAACTCCTATTGAGGGTGATAATGTGGTAAACGCAGCTGAAGATGGTGATGTTACTATTTCTGGTACAACTACTGGTGTAGAAGACGGACAAACTGTAACGGTTACTTTTAGTGATGGTACAAATACGGTAACTACTACTGCTACAGTTAGTGGTAATACTTGGACAGCTACAGATGCAGATATTTCTGGGTTAACTAACGGACCAATTACTGTTACTGCAGATGTTACTGATGTAGCGCTTAACCCAGCTACAGATAATGACCCTATTATATTAGATAATTCAGCTCCTACAGTAGATATTACAACTCCTATTGAAGGTGATAATGTGGTAAACGCAGCAGAAGATGGTGATGTTACTATTTCAGGTACAACTACTGGTGTAGAAGACAATCAAATTGTAACGGTAACTTTTAGTGATGGTACAAATACTGTGATAACAACCGCTACAGTTAGTGGTGATACTTGGACAGCTACAGATGCAGATATTTCTGGATTAGCTAACGGACCAATTACTGTTACTGCGGATGTTACTGATGTAGCATTGAACCCTGCTACAGATAATGACCCAATTACTTTAGACAATTCAGTACCAACAATAGATATTACAACTCCTATTGAAGGTGATAATGTGGTAAACGCAGCAGAAGATGGTGATGTTACTATTTCTGGTACTACAACTGATGTTGAAGACGGACAAACTGTAACGGTTACTTTTAGTGATGGTACAAATACGGTAACTACTACTGCTACAGTTAGTGGTGATACTTGGACAGCTACAGATGCAGATATTTCTGGATTAGCTAACGGACCAATTACTGTTACTGCAGATGTTACTGATGTAGCGCTTAACCCAGCTACAGATAATGACCCAATTACTTTAGACAATTCTCTACCTACAATAGATATTACAACTCCTATTGAAGGTGATAATGTGGTAAACGCAGCAGAAGATGGTGATGTTACTATTTCTGGTTCTACAACTGATGTTGAAGACGGACAAACTGTAACGGTAACTTTTAGTGATGGTACAAATACTGTGATAACAACCGCTACAGTTAGTGGTGATACTTGGACAGCTACAGATGCAGATATTTCTGGCTTAACTAACGGACCAATTACTGTTACTGCGGATGTAACCGATTTCGGAGGAAACCCTGCTACAGATAATGACCCAATTACTTTAGACAATTCTCTACCTACAATAGATATTACAACTCCTATTGAAGGTGATAATGTGGTAAATGCAGCAGAAGATGGTGATGTTACTATTTCAGGTACAACTACTGGTGTAGAAGACGGACAAACTGTAACGGTTACTTTTAGTGATGGTACAAATACGGTAACTACTACTGCTACAGTTAGTGGTGATACTTGGACAGCTACAGATGCCGATATTTCTGGATTAGCTAACGGACCAATTACTGTTACTGCAGATGTTACTGATGTTGCGCTTAACCCTGCTACAGATAATGACCCGATTATATTAGATAATTCAGCTCCTACAGTAGATAGCTTCAATACCATAGATAGTACTCCTATCCTAACAGGTCAAGGAAATGCTAATGAAACTTTAGTTATTGAGTTGGATACGGATGGAGATAACATTCCTGATGTAACCTATACCGTGACTACCGATGCCAGTGGCGATTGGAGTTTAGATACGGAAACGGCAACTCCAGATTCAGGTAGCTTCCCAACTCTAGTGGATCAAGATGTAATTAATATTACCGCTACAGATCCTTCTGGAAATTCAGGTACAGGGGCAGTAACCGTTTCGGTTGATACGGATAATGACGGCATCAATGATAACGAAGAGGTAGCAATAGGTACGGATCCTAGTAATCCGGATACGGATGGTGACGGAATTAATGACGGACAAGAAGTAAATGTTGATACTACAGATCCATTAGATGATTGTAGTTCTGTTGGCGGAAGTCCACTTGGAGCAAGCGATTGTGATAATGACGGATTAACAACAGATCAAGAAGTATCTTTAGGAACAGATCCTAACAATCCTGATTCTGACAATGATGGATTATTAGACGGTGAAGAAATGGCTTTAGGGACAGATCCATTAAATCCTGATTCTGATGGAGATGGTATCATAGATGGTCAAGAAGTTGTAGACAATACCAATCCGTTAGATGATTGTGATCATATCGGTGGTAAAGCATTACCTGAATCTGACTGTGATGCAGATGGATTAACGACTGCACAAGAAGATGCCATTGGTTCTGACCCTAATAATGCAGATACCGATGGTGATACAATCCTAGATGGTCAAGAAATAACGGATAGTACTGATCCTTTAAACCCTTGTGATTCTATTGGTGGTATCCCTACCCTAGCAGCTGGTTGTGATGAAGAAGTCGTAAGCTCAGGAATAGCAGTTTCTAATGAAATTATAACCCCTGATAATGATGGTGTAAATGATTTCTTTAGAATTGAAAACATCGAATCTTTCCCTAGTAATACGGTACAGGTTTACAACCGTTGGGGAGTAGTAGTCTATGAAATGGCTGGCTATGATAATAGTGCCAATGTATTTAGAGGAACGTCTAATGGTAGAGTTACCATAAGTACAAATTCTGAATTACCAGTAGGGGTTTACTTCTACGTAATTAAATACGTAAATGATGGAGAAAACCTAAGTAAAGCAGGATATTTATACATTAATAGATAAGCAACACCTAACCAAAATTATACAAAAAGAAACATCATGAAAAAATATTTAATCATAGCACTCTTTGTTTTTGCAGGGACCACCACACTCTCTGCACAGCAAGATGCACAATACACCCAATACATGTACAATACCATCTCGGTGAATCCTGCCTATGCAGGATCACGAGGGGTACTGAGCATTGCTGCTTTACACCGCTCACAATGGGTGGGCCTTGATGGAGCGCCAACTACGCAAACCCTAAATATACATGCTCCTGTTTCTAGAAGAATAGGTTTAGGGCTCTCTATCGTAAATGATGAAATTGGAAACGGAACCAATCAAGATACTTATTTTGATGCCGCATTTTCCTATACCATCCCTACCTCTGAAGAAGGAAAGCTTTCCTTTGGATTGAAAGCAGGAGGACATTTTTTAAACATAGATTTCTCTAAACTTAGAAATTATGGGGCAGAAAGTAACTTGCCTAATGTAGATAATAAATTCTCTCCTAATTTTGGAGCAGGAGTCTATTACCATACGGATAATTTCTATACAGGATTATCTGTTCCTAATTTTTTACAGACAGAACACTTTGATAGTGCAGGAACTAACAGCTCCTCTTTTTTAGCAGAAGAGCGTTTGAATATTTACTTTATAACAGGCTATGTATTTGATCTAAATCCGAATTTAAAGTTTAAGCCTGCGGGTCTATTAAAAGCTGTAAAAGGAGCACCATTACAAGTAGATATTTCTGCTAACTTTTTAATCAATGATAAATTCTCTGTAGGAGCTGCTTACCGTTGGGATGCCGCTGTAAGTTTATTGGCTGGTTTTCAAATCTCTGAACAACTAATGTTAGGTTTAGCCTACGATAAAGAAACAACCGATTTAGGGGCTACCCGATTTAATGACGGTTCATTTGAGGTTTTTCTACGGTATGAATTCTTAACACGATACAAAAAAGTAATAACGCCTAGATTCTTCTAAAACACAACATATGAAATTAAAGTTAAAACATATCGCTCTCTGTACTGTATTTATAGGTCTTAATTTACAAGGGCAAGAAAAAAAGGCTAGCACTAATTTTGATAACTATGCTTATACAGAAGCTATTGATTCTTATGAAAATTTAATAAAAAAAGGACATAGCTCTGAGGAGATCTATAAAAACTTAGGGAATGCTAATTACTTTAATGCGAACTACGAGGAAGCTGCCACGTGGTATGGTAAATTATTTACATTAGAAAATACAACGATAGACGCAGAGTACTTGTACAAGTATGCACAAACTCTTAAATCATTAAAAAAGTACGATGCGTCTGATGCATGGATGCAAAAGTTTGAAGATCGTAAAGCAACAGATAATAGAAGTGCACTATTTACAAACAGTCCGGATTATTTAACAGAAATTAATAAAAACTCTGGACGTTACAGCATTAAAAATGAAAGTATAAATTCTAAAGGATCAGATTTTGCGCCTTCGTTCAATGGAGCAAAGCTAATTTTCTCTACAGCTAGAGATACTGGATTTATTACCAAAAAAATTCATAAATGGAATAGTGAGCCTTTTTTAAATTTATATAGCGCTGAAATTACAGCAGAGGGTAACTTAGATCACGTTGTTCCACTCTCAAAAAAATTAAATAAAAAAACACATGAATCCTCTACTGTTTTTACAAAAGACGGACAGACGATGTATTTTACTAGAAACAATTCAGATAATGGAACCTTCGCTAGAGATGAAAAAGGAGTAAGTCGTTTAAAATTGTACAAAGCAATTTTAAAAGAAGGGGAGTGGAAGGATATCATTGAATTACCTTTTAATGGAGATGACTATTCTACAGCACACCCTGCTTTAAATGCAGATGAATCTAAATTATATTTTGCTTCAGATAGGTCTGGAACTTTAGGTGCTTCTGATATTTTTTATGTGACTATTAATGCTGATGGTTCTTACGGTACACCTATAAATTTAGGCGCTAGTGTAAATACAGAATCTAGAGAAACATTTCCTTACATCTCCGAAAATGATATTTTATACTTTGCATCAGATGGGCATCCTGGTTTGGGTGGTTTAGATGTATTTGGTATTGATCTAGCAGAATTAGAACGTACCAAAGCTAAAAACTTAGGAGAACCTTTAAATAGTGAACAGGATGATTTTTCATACATCATTAACGAAACAACTAAAAAGGGGTATTTTGCGTCCAATCGTGAGGACGGAATGGGTAGCGATGATATCTATGGCTTTTTAGAGAGCAAACCTTTAGACTTTAACTGTTATTCAAATTTAAAAGGCATCGTAAAAGATGAAAAAACAAAAGAAATAATAGCTGATGCTGTATTAAATATCACCAATGCAAACGGTGAAATTATAGGAAAAGGGATTTCTGATTCTACTGGAAATTTTGATCTAGATAGTACTTGTGATGAAGGAACCTATGCAATTGTGGCTTCAAAAGAAAATTATGACGTAGGAAGCACTTCATTTAAAATTACAAGTACAACAGATATCAACGATCTTGAAATACTTATGACAACTAATTTTACACCAGCAGATTTAGGAGCAGACCTTGCTGAAAAATTAAACTTAGAGAAAATCTATTTTGATTTTGATCAATCTTACATTAGAAAAGATGCACAAGCTATTATGGAGAAAGTAGTTGCTTATTTAAACCAATATCCAAATACTAAAATTAGAATTGGTTCGCATACAGATGCTAGAGCCAATGATAATTATAATTTAAGCTTATCAGAAAGACGTGCTAATGCTACTTATGATTATTTAGTAAAGAAAGGTATTGATGCCTCTAGATTAACCTTCAAAGGTTTTGGAGAAACACAACTTACCAATGCGTGTGATAATAACACCAACTGTTCTTCTGAAAAACATCAATTAAACCGTAGATCAGAATTTATTGTTGTAGAATAGAAATGGTTAAGAATGCTACTTTTGTAGGGTTAGAATTAAATAAATGTAAAAGCTCCATAAATAAATTATGGAGCTTTTGGTGTAAAAAAAACTAGTAAAACTAACTAAACTTAGTACCCACTATTTTGTATAAATTCTTTGGTGACATCCATAGTTTCCTGAGGGATTGGAAAAATTCTTCTATAGGGTTCTGTTGCTGGTTTAGCGGTATATGCTGCATCAAAAGTGCCAAAACGAACCATTTGAGGTCTTCTTTGTAGCTCCCAATACAATTCAAACCCTATTTCTTTGTATAGTTGCGTTTCATCTAAAGTGGTTAATACTTCTCCCGGAGCATTGCTAAAAAGTGCTTCTCTAGTTCTGCTTGTTCTTAGCATATTTAAATCTGTAAGAGCTTCTCCTGTTTGGGCGTTTCTAAAATAAGCTTCTGCTCGCATCGCATACATACCTCCTAAGCGGTATAGTGGAATATCTACCTTACTACTTCCATTACCATTTTCTGGATCGTATTCAAATTTAAAAATACGAACTCCTCTATTAATTTGTCCCTGAGCAAAAACTGCTTGAGCAGGAGTATCAAAATTAAGTTCAGGGGTAAAATCCATTGGAGTAGTACTGCTTTTTTCCATCACTAAAGGAGATACTTCAATTCTACCATCTGTAGTCATAATAAAACCACCATTCCCATCTAAAATAGGTCCGTATTGTGGTCCTGCTAGAAAGCCACTATTAAAATGAAACCATGGGTTACTTTCCGAATTTGGAACATAATCTTCTGTAGGCATACTTACGTCAGAACCATCATTCATAAACCAAGTTCCATCACGGTATTGATATTTTCTAGAAAAACGCGGGTCACTTTCATTACCATTCCAGCTCGCATAAAACTCAGGTGTGGTACATGCAGCATTTGTTCCTCTATTTGCAGGAGAGGGGCGTTGGTTTCTTGCAACAGATACATATCCAAAATCATTATCTCCTGAGCGTACTGCTTCAATTTCTTGAATAACAGCAAAAATCATCTCAGAACTTGATCCGTTATTGATTGAAAAATTAGAGAAGTAGTTATCCTCCAAAGAGAATTTACCTGAATTGATTAATAGCGAAGTATATTTAATTACTTGCTCCATGTCATTACTGCCAGAGGTTAAAGATTCTTCGGTAAAATTAAAAGAAGAACCAGAATTATAACGGTCTTTAAATACAGCCCTGTTTAAATACATAGTTGCTAATAGACCATAAGCAGCTTCTTTGGTAAAACGACCGTTATAGGTAGATTGCTCACCTAATACTGCCAAGTCTGGAATAATAGTTTCTACTTCAATAATTAAATCGTCAATAGCATCTGCGGCTAGTAAAATTTGTATGGTTTGGTCGTCTCCATAAGGATCTCTGTAGGGTGCTTGTCCAAAAAGATCTAAGGTTGTATAGGTGTAAAAAGCTAATAAGCCTCTAGCTTCAGCTAAAAACAATTCTTTAGTACTGGCTTCAGAATTATAAATGCTTTCAACAGCTGTTAATGAACGGGTTATTCCATTGGTTAAATAGTTCCAATTTCCGGTAACAATACTATTATCTGGTGCCCAAGTAAACTCGTGCATGGACCTCCATTTACCGCCATCACCCCAGTCACTACCGCGAGTAGGTAGCATGGCAATGTCTGTTGTGTATTCTTGAAGAGCAAAAACGCCTCCATGGTCTACAAATGTTTTGTCACCTAAACGGTCATAAGCAGAAGCTAATACACCTTCTGGGTCTGCGGTTTGTTCCCCTAACTCTTCATCTAATACAACTTCTTCAAGGTCAGTACAACTAGTGAATAATAAGCTTAGCACAACGAAAGTAATGCTGTATATATTTAATTTTTTCTGCGTTTTCATAGTCTATTATAATTTAAAAATTGCACCTAAAATAAATGTTCGAGAACCCGGGTAACTGGAGTAATCAATGCCTAAAGATTGATTTCCACCACTAGATTTTGGACTATTAATTAGTGGGTCATACCCTGAATAGTTTGATATGGTTAATAGATTCTGACCTGTAACATATAGGTTAATACCTTCTAACCAATTCACATTATTCAATTGTAAGTTGTAGCCTAAACGAGCAGTATTCAGCCTAATGAAATCAGATTTTTCTAAGTAGAATGTTGATAATTGAGGAGAGTTTGCTGGGTTTGCTCCAGTTTCGTAATAGGCTGTTGAAATATTTCTGTCTGACGCCAAGTTGTTAATGTTTAACGCGTTTAAACCAGTGTTGTTTACCAAATATCCTCCTGATTGTCCAATTAGAGAAAAAGAAAAATCGAAGTTCTTATATTTCATCTGACTATTAAATCCGTAGGTAAATTTTGGTAAAGCTCCTTCAATAATAATACGATCATCGGCAGTAATATTTCCATCATTATTCGTATCGTTAAAAATATCAAATCCGTCTTCATCAAAACCAATATGCTCTAATAAATAGAAAGAACCTGCTGCATAACCACTCTTGTAAATATTGGCTAAAACCCCCGATTGACCAGGTCCAGAAATAGAACCAGATAGGATTTCTGATACGGGTAAGTTTTTAATTTCATTTTTTAGCGTGGCTCCATTAACATCTACATCCCAACTAAAATTTGAGGTAGAGATAAGGTTAGAACCCACCATGAATTCTAAACCAGAATTTACAATCTCTCCGTCTATGTTTACCCAAATATTATCTGTTGGACTCAATACTTGTGAAGGGATGTTTAGGATAGCATCGGTTGTGGTTTTTTGAAAATAATCTAGGGAACCATATAATTTTCTATTCCATACGCTAAAATCTAAACCAATATTGTACTGTTCAACTACTTCCCACTTAAGATCAGGGTTAGGTGTTCTTAATACAGAGATGCCATTAACAAGGGCATCATTTCCGTATAAATAATATCCGTCTGCTCCAGACAATGCATAACTAGCTTGTGTAATTTTATTCTGCACTTCTTGGTTTCCCGTTTGACCCCAACTCGCTCTTAATTTTAAACTCTCTACAGGACTATCTAATAAGAAATCTTCTTCAGAAATATTCCATCCTAAAGCAAAAGAGGGGAAGTATCCGTATTTGCTGTTGTCACCAAATCGTGTAGAACCATCGGCACGCATAGAAGCTGTTAATAGGTATTTTCCATCATAAGAGTAATTGAATCTCCCGAAGTAAGACTGCAATTCATTCTCTTGAGCAAAACCAGCAGTATTAATTTGAGAATTGTTAGATGTTGGACTGTACACCGGTTTTACGCCATTATCCTTCTCTGGAATGTTATCTAAATTAAAACTGGTTCCTGAACGTTCAAATTTCTGATATGAAAATCCGCCTAATACCTCTAATTTATGTTTTTCTCCTGCCAGTAAGTTGTAGGTTAAATAGTGTTCTAGTAAAGTGCTTTTGGATTCTAAATTGTCTTGAACATAGAGGCCTAGAGGGTTTAAATCTGTAAGGTTAGGATAGATTGTGGTGTTGCGTTCTGCAATTGTCCGGTCTACTCCGTAATTTAATTTATATTCTAAACCTTTGAAAAGCCTTAATGAAGCCTCTATATTTCCAAGAATACGTAGTGTTCGTGTTTCGTCTTCATAAATGCTTAATAGGTATGCAGGATTGTAATGAGCATTCATATTAAAATTGGTGTACGCTCCATTTTCATCAAATACAGATCGGGTAGGGTTTGCCATCAAGGTATGAATGATTAACTGTCCGTTAGAACCACCATCATCACTAGTGGGTACTCCATTGTCTACAGTTTCACTAGCAGTAAGGTTTACTTTTACTTTTAATCGCTTATCGTCTAAGAAACTTTCCGCTACATTTATTCTCCCAGAAGTTCTACTAAACTCACTATTAGTAACAATACCTTCTTGTTCCATATTTCCTAAGGATACATAGTAGTTTCCACTCTCATTTGCTTTGGAATAAGACAGTACATTACTTTTTGTAATGGCCGTTCTATAAATTTCATCCTGCCAATCTGTAGTGCCGCCATGATCAAAAGCAGGATCTGTTATAGCGCCTCTATATTCGTCTGCATTTAAAAGATCCATTTTATTGGCTACTGTAGACATTCCTAAATAAGTGTCAAGTGTCAATGATGCCTTTCCTGTTTTTCCTTTTTTTGTGGTAATGATCACAACTCCATTTGAACCTCTAGCCCCATAAATAGCTGAAGCCGATGCATCTTTTAAAACATTGATAGATTCTATATCGCTTGTATTTAGGAAGTTTAAAGGGTTTTTTGCACTAGATGATCCAAATCCTACATTAGAGCCAGACGGACTCACGTCATCATTAGTTAATGGTACACCGTCTATAACAAATAAAGGACTGCTGCCACTACGGATAGATCCAACGCCACGAATACTCACATTAACACCGGCACCAGGTTCTCCGCTTGTATTAACAACACGTACTCCTGCAACTTTACCTTGTAATAGACCATCAGGAGAAGTATTTATTCCTTGCCTGAAGCTAGATTCTTTTAATTGGGTTACAGCACCCGTAACATCTGCTTTAGTTTGGCTACCATAACCAACAACAACAACCTCATTAAGTTCTGCTGCATCTGGAGCTAATTGTGCTTTAATGTATGTACTAGAAACAGTTACTTCTTTTGTTTTATACCCGATATAAGATATTTTTAAAATGCTTTTAAGCGCTGTTGTTATACTGAATTCTCCATCGAAATTGGTAACAACACCATTAGATGTACCTTTTACCTGAACACTTGCACCAGGTAACGGAGCGTTGTGTTCATCTAAAACAAGACCCGTTATCGTTTGTTGTAAAACAACAGGAGACACTTTTGGAGTATTCTTTTTTATAAGAATTACATTGTTTGCAATATGATAAGAAAAACTAGCCTTTGTGGCTAAATCTTTTAGCGCATCTTCTAAAGAAGTATTGTGGTAAGCAACAGTGTATTTTTTAGAATCTTCTATGATATCTTCACCATAACTAAAGTTGTAGGAAGATTGAGAGCTTACTTCATTTAAGAGTGTAATTAAGTCCGTATTTGTGTAATTAACGGTAATTGTATTCTGGTTATTAAAGATTTCATTAGCGTGTCCTACTTGAACAAAAAATGAACTTAATACTAAAAAAAGTATCGTTTTTAATTTAAAAGGAATATTTTTAAAATACATTTATAGAGGTCAGTAGCTAACTTCGTATCTTGATACTCAGTAAATATATTAAATTATGGATATTTTCAAGGGTCAAAATCTTCTAGAGTTCTCTGATTGCTTCAAAACGGACAATGATTGCAAAGAATATTTAACAAATATTAAGTCTAAAACCCCTTTTAAATGTTCTAGATGCAATCATATAGCCTGTCAAACACGTGCTGATTTCTCTAGGCAATGTAATATTTGTAGACATACAGAATCCGCAACAGCAGATACTTTATTTCACAAGGTAAAGTTTGGTGTTCGCAAAGCATTTTTTATTTGTTTTGAGATGGCTACAAGCACGAAAAGCTTATCTGCAAGTTATATGGGAGTACGTTACGGAGTAACAGAAAAACAGCTAGACTTTTTATGCTTAAGGTCAGAGAAGCTATGTCTTCGAGTGGGAATAATCCTATGGACGGAGTTGTTCATGTAGATGAATTTGTTTTAGGGGGCAGAGAAGAAACAAAAGTTGGCAGAAGCTACAATGCTAAGAAAAAGAAGGCGGTTACAGCTGTTCAGCTTACAGAAGATGGAAAGGTAAAAAGAATGTATGCTATGAAAATAGATGATTTTTCAGCACAATCCTTACAATATATTTTTGTCAACCATATCAGCCGAAACGCAAAGATTACTACAGATAAATGGAGAGGCTATAGTCCTATTGCAAAGGCTTACGACATCACACAAATAGAAAGTAATGGAGGGTTAAATTTTAAAGCGCTTCATACAATGATACATCAGGTTAAATCTTGGATAAGAACAACTTATTCTTGGGTTAGTGACAATAATTTAAATAGATATTTCAATGAATTTTGTTTTAGAATAAACAGATCTCAAAGTAAAGCTACAATATTCAATAATCTTATTGTTAAAATGGTCAATAATGATAAAATCAATCAAGCTGAATTAATAAGTAATTAACTACTGACCTCTATACATTTATTTAAGTGTTAGTGAATAATGCTTGAACATAGGCCGCAATTGTTCGTAGCAATTGCGGTTTTTTTTATTTTGAATCCTGTGTAATTATTTCATTTTCATAGCTCAGGTTTAAATTGGTTATATAATTTATTTGATTTAAAATTTCTTCAACTGCTGCTTTTTTGCCAATAAATAGCGTGAGTTTTAAGTCATTTATTTTGCTGCTATTTATCGTATTTGTAACTCCATATTTTAGATGCATTAAATGCAATACCTCTCTGAGTTTTACTTCTTTTAGGCTTACATCTTGGGTGTACCAGTTATAGGCCATAATAGTAGGAGTGGTTTCTTTCTTTAGGAGCTTTCCATTGGTATGAGCTTCCTCTCCTGGAATTAAATTTTCTGTACTATTTTTATAATTCACCTCTACTTTTCCTGTAACAACAGATACGCGACAGCTTTTTTCGGCTAAGCGTATATGAAATGAAGTTCCTAGTACCTTAGTTTTTACTTGGCCAGAATGTATAATGAAAGGATGTTTAGGATCTTTAGTAACCTCAAAAAATGCATTTCCTTTAAGAAGCTTTACATTCCGTTCTTTGCCTTTAAATGTTTCAGGATATTCCAAACTTGAGTTTGGTGCTAAATACACTAATGAACCATCTTGTAATAAAACGGAGTCTAGAACACGCTCTGTTGTCGTAACTAACATTTTCGGAGTAGAATTTCTATGGTGAAAAAGAAAAACTAACGTAACTATACTGATTATTGCAGCTGCATATTTTATAACGCTTAAGTTTAAAACTTTTACAGGTTTTAAATCTATTTTAGATCTTATCTCATTTTTTATTTTGTGCTTATCTCCCATGGTTTTTTCATCCCAACTAGTTTTATGGTAGACTTTTTTAAGGAGGTTTTGAAGTAACTTATCTTCAGAGGCACTCGTATTGTTACGAATACTTTTGGCAAGTAACTTTTTGAGAATAGATTTTGATTCAGACAGCATAAACTTGTTTTCTATTAGTAAGTACCAGAAAACAAAAAAAGTACTATCGGGAAATGTTACGAAATCTTTAAGCAAACATTAAGTAAAAAAGAAGTGGTAATTAACGCTGATAATAGCCAAGATAATTGGGTTAGTTCTAAACGAATTTGACTTAGAGCAGAAGATAATTGATTTTTCACCGTCTGTTTAGACAATTGAAGTTCTTCTGCAATTTGCTCAATGTTCATCTCTTGTAGCTTATTCATTAGAAGAATTTCTCTTCTTTTTTCAGGGAGTTTGTCTAATAAAGGATTTAGATACGCTATAAAGTCTATGTCAGAATAATCTGGAGTATCTTCAATAAGCTTTTCTATAGTATCATCAATTTCAGAAGTGTTAAATTTCTGCTCGCGGTATGATTTTAGAATATGATTTTTTACGGCTCTAAATAAAAAGCTTTCAATGGAAATAATTTCAATTTCACTTTTTCGTTCCCACAAATTTGTAAAAACGTCTTGAATAATATTTTTTGATAAGTTACTGTCGCCAGTCATTTTGAAAGCGAAAGCGTAAAGCTTTTCCCAGTAATTAGAATATATTTTTTCAAATTCTTGGGTCGTTTTCATGTGAGAGTATAAAATTTCGTTGGTATTGCAAAAGAAGAAAATTGAACCTCAATCTATTTTATGTGAAGGTTATCTTATAATTAAATCAAATTTATAATACCCGCTTATGTCCAATTTACGGTAGTGTATTTTACATAAACTTAAAGAAACGATTATGGTTTTTTTGATAATTTATGCCTATAAATTCTTTTATTGTACAGATATTTTTACTGTAATTAATACCGATCCTATCGGAATATAAGCGTCCTTAAGTTATGAGATTTATCTACTTATTTTTATTTTTTATAGCTACGGCTAGCGTTACTGCTCAACCTTCATGTAAAAAAATTAACCAAGTTCAGGTTATAGGTTCACATAATAGCTATAAGCAAGCTATACAACCTAAGCTGTATAAGTTTTTAGAAAATAGAGATACTACAGGCTCTTTATCAGGTTTGCAGTACACGCATGTTAGTATCCCTAAACAGTTAGATTTAGGACTTCGTAATTTAGAGATTGATGTTCATGCCGATTCAAAAGGCGGTAGTTACACAAACCCCAAAGGTCTTTCTGTAGCTTCTGATTCGGAGGTCTATGATAAGGATGGTAAAATGAATACTGCTGGTTTTAAAGTTTTTCATATCATTGATATTGATTTTAGAACCTCAGTTTATACGCTAAAAGATTGCATGTTGGCACTACGTAAGTGGTCCAATGAGCATCCAAAACATACCACTGTATTTATCACCTTAGAGCCAAAAGATAAGGATATGTCTGTTTTTGGTACAAAAGCAGAAGAATTCACAGCGGAACTCTTTGAAGCTTTAGATACGGAAATAATTACTTATTTAGGGCGAGATAAGATCATAACTCCAGATATGGTGCGAGGAGAGTATAGCACATTAGAGCAAGCAGTTCTTAATCATAATTGGCCTAGTATTGAAAATGGAAAAGGAAAGTTTCTTTTTATTCTAGATGATAATGATAACAAAAAGAAACTATATAAAAATGAGCATCCAAATTTAAAAGGGAGAGTAGCATTTGTTAATGATGTAGAAGGGAGTCCTGAAGCGGGAGTAATGATTATAAACGACCCGAATACTATTTTAATACCAAAGTTGGTTAAAAAAGGATATATCGTTAGGACCAGAGCAGATGCCGGTACTAAACAGGCTAGAGTTAATGATTATTCAAATTTTGAAGCTGCTAAAAAATCTGGAGCACAAATTATTACTACAGATTATTACTTACCTAGCACCATGTTTAAATCTTCGTACCAAGTCAAGTTTGCAGATGATGTTTATGAAAGGAAGAACCCTGTTACTGGTCTAGAGGAATAAGGTAGTTTTTAAATTGAGAAGTTTTACTTTAATTTTAAAATAATTATAACAGTCTATTTTTGATTAAAGGGTAGAAGTATTTTAACTTCACTAAAAATAAAAAATATGGATTTAAAAGATAAAGTAGTTTATATAACAGGAGGTTCAAAAGGTATTGGTTATGGTACGGCAAAAGTATTAATAGCAGCCGGAATGAAAGTTGCTATTAGTGGTAGAACCCTAAAATCAGTAGAAGATGCAGCTAAAAGCTTAGGAAAAGAGAGTCATGTTTTGGCATTAGAGTCTGATGTTACAAAATTAATAGATGAAGAGAAAGCCATTGCTACTATTCTTGGTAAATGGGGACAATTAGATGTTGTTTTAGCAAATGCAGGAGTTGGTAATTTTGCTCCTATAGATAAAATGACGGAAGAAGAGTGGCATCAAATGATCAATACAAATTTAAATGGTGTTTTTCATACCTTAAAAGCATCAGTAGAAGCCCTTAAAAAATCTGAAGGCTATTATATAACCTTGGCTAGTTTAGCGGGAACAAACTTTTTTGCGAATGGGGCTGGGTATAATGCTACTAAATTTGGTGTTGTTGGTTTTACTCAAGCAGTAATGTTAGATTTAAGACAGTATGGCATCAAAGTTTCTACCATAATGCCGGGATCTGTAGCTTCGCAATTTAATAATCATGTGCCTTCAAAAGATGATGCATGGAAAATACAACCAGAAGATATTGGAGAGCTTGTTTTAGATGTTCTAAAAATGAATCCAAGAACATTACCTAGTAAAATTGAAGTACGCCCAACACGACCTGATTTAAAGTAAGCTAGACTTCTTTTTCAATAAAAGGGATATCAGGATTAAAAATTTCCTGAATTAAAGTATCAAGCACGTTTTTAAATTCTAAAAGCGTGCTTTTATTTATCTCTTCTGTTCTTTTTTCAGAAAAGTATAAGGTTCCACTATTTAAATTCTTGAAAGAAATAATTCCAGCTTTTATAGTTTCGATAGGTTTTACTTTATCAATCATAATAGCATAACATAACAATTGAAAAGCTTTGCTTTTATCGTAATTTTCAATTAAGTCATTCCACGCGGTTATTTTTACGTTTCTAGATTCCACTTTTCCAGTTTTGTAATCTATAATTCTAGTTGCACCGTCTATCTCATCGACACGATCTAATTTACCTCTTAATCTAATTTTATGTGAGATTCCTGGTATTTCAAGTTCTACATTTAGCATTTGTTCTAAAGAAATGATCTTTATTTTATGCTGCTGAATCTCTTTCAATTCTAATTTTATAAAGTTTTCTATATACCGTAAGATTACAGTGTAAGCTATTAAATTTTTCCCTCGAGTTATATCTCCGTCGGCATAGGTTTTTGCAAAATTATGCTGTACAGTTCCTTCAATCTTAGGCAGTAAATTTTCAAGGGATTCTTTTACTAAATATGCACCAACAAAAGGTTGATATAAATCTTCTAAAGTATCATGAACGATGGTCCCAAATGTATTTGCCGCTAAGCTTTCTTCAACTTCATTGATATCATTAATCCTTAGAATACTTTTTTTGTAAAAATCTATAGGGTTGCGTACATAGTTAGATAATGAAGTAGGCGAGAAGCCTTTTTCAGACAGTACTTTTAATTGTTCAATAAGATCTGCACTTTTTTCTATACGTTCAAGCGGTATATTAGCGGAAACAACAGCCGCAGATCCTGTAATTTCTTTTATATTTTCGGAGAGGTTATCGTCTGTGAGTAATTGCTTAATTAGCCTGCTTTTTTCATTTCCTTCAAGGACATGAGGTTCTGTATTGTATACGATATATACATTCTTGGCACGTTGCAAAAGTCTATAGAAGTGATAAGTGTACACAGCATCTTTTTCTTTATAAGTAGGTAAACCGTAGATCTTTTTTAAGTCGAATGGGATAAAAGAATTATTCGACTTTCCTGATGGTAAAATTCCTTCATTTACAGAGGTAATGATTACGGTTTCAAAATCTAGATTTCTACTTTCTAGCATTCCCATAATCTGTGTTCCTTGTAGCGGTTCTCCTTGGAAATCTAAGGTTTCAGTTCCTATTAATTCCTTATAGAGTGATTGCAATGATTTAATATCTGTAATAAAAGAATGCTCATTCACCATTAACTCTAATTGATTGAAGAGGGTATGAAAACGGTACAAATATTCTAATTCTAAATGACTACCAGAATCTTGAAATTTTTGTTTTAGGACAGCGATAATAGCTAAACTTCTGCGAATAAAATTTTTGGGGGTTAGCGCAGTATCATTAAATAATATAGTGGTTAACTCCTTTAGTTCTGGTGCTGCTTGCGCTAATTGTTTTGTTTTTACAAATATCCAGTTTCTAGTTTTTATTTTATTTGCTATTGCACTCGCATTGTTGGTTTTGTCTGTTTGTAGGTAAATTTGAATATATGGGTGTGCAAGAAGATTTAATAAATGCTGGTAAAACCACCCATTAGATTCCTTTGTGAGCCACAACTCAAAGTATAAATTGAATAAAACAGCTAATGGAGTTTTATGAATAGGATACCCCATGGTAATATTGATACGTTCTATTTTTTCAGGTATTGCATTTAGTATTGGGTTCAATAGGTTTTCATCTCCGAGAACTATTGCGGTTTGTTTTAATAAAGCTGGTTGAGAATCGTGAATTTTTTCTAATAAATTTCCAACGTATTTAGCTTGGGATACATTTTTAGGTACTCCTATAAGTTGGATGTTTTTTTTAGAATCAAAGTTTTCGCTGATTCCCTTCAAAGAATGTTCTTTAAAATAATTCCAATTTTTTTTATGTTGACGTATAAAAAGACTAGCATCATGTAAGGTATCGTTTAAAAAATAGGTGTCTATATCCCAATAAATATGGGCATTAGATTTTTCCAGTATTTGTTGAATGATATTTTCCTCTGCTTTATTTAAGGCGTTAAAACCAATAAAAACAAATTTTTTGTCTAATGTTTTATGAATATAATCATCTATTAATGTATTAGCGGTACGGTAGGCATAACCTTGTGAAGCTAAGTTTTTTTCCAGGAGTGTCTGATTAAAATTAGTGTAGAGCGCCTCTAGGTTGTTCCAGAATTTTACATAATCTGCAATCATCTGGGTAGGTTCTTCTTGAAAATAGGTGTTTAACTCTTGTATAGCAGACAAATGAGAGAATATAGCCTTGGTATCTACCAAGTAACGGTCTATTTCATTAAAATCTTGTAATACTGTCTGTCCCCATTTAGAGAAGCTTAAAAAACTGTCTTTATCTTTTTCAGTACTTGTTGCTAGGTATGACTTGTACAGGGTAAAGAGTTGCTCTGTGCTTGAAGCGTAATTAAGTTCTGATATTAATTCAATAAAGCTTTCAATACTATAGATTTCTGGAGCAAATATTGTTTTTTGTAAATTTTTAGAAATCGTATTTTTTAAAAAAGTACCAGCTCTTTTACTTGGGAGAATAAAAATGGTTTCGGTAAAATCTATACCGTTTTCTGTTAATTCTTGAACTACTTCTTCTATGAAACTTTGCATCATATAAAAATAGAAAAAGCTCCGCAATTGCGGAGCTTTTAAAAATATATTTAAAAATAACTTTTAGTTATTATTTAACTAAGTTAATTTCAACTCTTCTATTTTGAGTTCTACCAGCTCTTGTACTGTTAGAAGCGATAGGCTTCTCTTCACCGTAACCAATTGCAGATAATCTAAATTCTTCGATACCTTTTTCTACTAAAAATTCTTTTACAGAAAGAGCACGAGACTCAGATAAACTTTGGTTCAATTTAGCAGAACCAACGCTATCAGTATGACCTTCTACTGTAAATTTAGCATTAGGATATTCTTTTAAGATTGTAATAATGTCAACCATAACAGAAGTAGATGCAGCTTTGATAGAAGATTTACCAGTATCAAATAAGATAGTTCTAGCATAATCATTCAATTGTTTCTGAACTTCAGCAGTAACTTCAGGACAACCTTTGTTAGCTACAGTACCAGCAACATCTGGACACATATCATCTTTGTCTAATACACCATCACCGTCTTTATCTAAGAAAGGACAACCTTTGTTAGATGCAGGACCAGCTTCAGCAGGACATTCATCATCTTTATCAGCAACACCATCACCATCAGCATCTGGACAACCTTTTAAGGCAGCAGTACCAGCTTCGTTAGGACAAGCATCATCTTTATCAGCAACACCATCGCCATCAGCATCAGGACAACCGTTCATTTCTTTAGAACCAGCTTCGTTAGGACAAGCATCTTTGCTGTCTTCGATACCATCACCGTCAGCATCAGGACAACCATTGAAAGCTTCTAAACCAGCAACTTCTGGACAAGCATCATCTTTGTCATAAATACCATCACCATCTGTATCAGTACCACCAAATTTGATGCTAAGACCAGCTAAGTGCTGCATGTGAGGAGCTAAGTAATCTTCGAAAGAATGCTTATATTGAGTTTGTAAAGTTAAACCGATGTTCTCAGTAAACCAGATATTAACACCAATACCACCGTTAGCTGTACCAGCTCCGATTTCATCAATCCAAGTATAACCACCACCGATTTCAACGAAAGGATCAACTACTGTATTTTTTAAAATGTTGTATTTAATAGTACCATCAAGTGCGTAGTGAGATAAATCATCAACAGATACGTCACCTAACTTGTCAATTCTGTTTAAAGAACCTCTAGCTCCAACAGAAAAACCATCACCTACGAATCTAGATACAGATACATAAGAGATAGAAGGAAGGATATTCCAGTGATCAGTAGCGTTGAAATATTCATTTCCAAAAGAACTACCTACGAAGTCACTAGTTGGATAAACATCAATTGCGTTTACACCAAAACCAACTTGCCATGGATTATTCTCGTCTTGCGCTTGAATGCTGTTAAATCCTACAAAAAGTAGGGCAACAACCAATAATTTGCTAAGATGTTTCATTTTATTATATTTAAGTTTAAGGGTTTATTAGCTGCAAATGTAAGTTGTTAAGAATTATTAACAAAATCAATTTGTTATTTTTTTTAACACATATAAAGCATTAAATGATGCATTTACACGATTTTCAATGTTTTCCCTACCTCCGTAAAGGCAGAAATTGCTTTATCAAGGTGTTTTTTTGTGTGTGCAGCAGACAATTGAACCCTAATTCTGGCCTTATCTTTAGGTACAACAGGGTAAAAGAAGCCAATTACATAGATACCTTTCTCCAATAATAGGTCTGCCATTTGCTGCGATAATTTAGCATCGTAGAGCATAACAGGCACAATTGCAGAGTCTCCTTCGATAATATCAAAACCAGCTGCTTTCATACCTTTTTTGAAGTACAACGTGTTTTCTTCTAACTTATCTCTTAAGGAAGTATCTCTTTTTAACATTTCAAACACTTTTATAGAGGCACCTACAATTGCCGGAGCTAGAGAGTTTGAAAACAAATAAGGTCTGGAACGTTGGCGTAACATTTCAATAATCTCTTTTTTTCCTGTAGTATAACCGCCCATAGCACCACCTAATGCTTTGCCAAGCGTACCTGTAATAATATCTATTCTACCTAAAACACCTTTTTCTTCTAAGGTACCTCTCCCGGTAGCTCCAATATAGCCGGCAGAATGGCATTCGTCTATCATGACTAGGGCATCGTATTTGTCTGCTAAATCGCATATTTTATCTAGGGGCGCCAAAACACCATCCATAGAGAACACGCCATCGGTAACTATTATTTTAAAACGCGCACCGTCGTCGTTTGCTTTTTTTAATTGTTCCTCTAGATCTGCCATATCATTATTTGCATAACGATAACGCATGGCTTTACATAACCTAACGCCATCTATAATAGAAGCATGATTTAATGAATCTGAAATGATAGCATCTTCGCCAGAAAGTAAGGGCTCAAATACACCACCATTAGCATCAAAAGCTGCGGCATACAATATAGTGTCTTCAGTTTCATAAAAATCTGCTATTGTATGTTCTAGGGTTTTGTGTATATCTTGAGTTCCACAAATGAAACGTACTGATGACATTCCAAAACCATGGCTGTCTAGTGTGTCTTTTGCGGCTTGCACTACTTCTGGGTGTGATGATAAACCTAGATAGTTGTTGGCACAAAAGTTAATCACTTCTTCTCCCGTGCTTATTGTGATCACTGCATCTTGAGGTGAGGTAATTATTCTTTCTTTCTTAAATAAACCAGATTCTTTAATGTTTTCTAGTTCTTCTGTCAAGTAATTTTTAATGTTTCCGTACATGTTTTAATTTTAAATAAATTCAGGAATTATTTCTTCATTTATATAAATGATAATTTTTTTATTAATTTGATATCCCATTTCTTCAATGGCATAAGCATA
Organism: Cellulophaga algicola DSM 14237; assembly: GCF_000186265.1. Classification (NCBI taxonomy): domain Bacteria; kingdom Pseudomonadati; phylum Bacteroidota; class Flavobacteriia; order Flavobacteriales; family Flavobacteriaceae; genus Paracellulophaga; species Paracellulophaga algicola. The sequence continues at coordinate 1,488,259 of NC_014934.1, read as the reverse complement.
AGTATCTATTTGGTCTTTATAAGAAATGTTTCTAGCACCCGTTTTATAATCTATTATGGTGGCTTTGTTTTCTTTAATTACCAAGCGATCTGGGCGCAAAATTATGCCATTTTTTGTGATTATATCAGTTTCATTTTTAACGATAGCATCTTTGGTGTAGAATTCTTTTAAATCTCTATGTTCTATAATAGCTCTTACTTTTAATTCTAACAAAGGAACTTCTTCTGTGCTTAATGATCCTTTTTTAACCAGCATTTCAAAACATGGCGTAATATCATCAACAGTTTCTATTAAACTCAATATTTTATGAATGGTATTTCCTTTTGAAAGTGCAGCTTCTGCAGTAGTATCCCATAACATTCCAGATGTGGTGACAATTTTAAAGCTTGTACGTTCTTTAAAGGAGTATTGAAATTTAATTTCTTCTTGCTCATGAAGTACCTCATTGCTTATCTTGTTTTCATCTAGTTGTCCAAATTGATAATGCAGTTGTAGGTCTTGCCAAACTCCACGTTGTTTTAAATAACTAATGAATAGTCCAGAATAATAATCTGTTTTAGGGTTTTCTGTTTTTCCTTCGTATTCTTTTTTGGTAAAAATAAATAAACATTTTACAGCTCTGGTTAACGCAACATACAATACATTAAAAGCATCTAACTCCAGTTTTTCATGTTCTTCATTGTAAATACTTTCAGCGGTTTCGCTATAATTTACAATTTCTTTATTCTTATTAATCAATACATCTGTAAAGCCATTAAATTCTTCGGCTGCTACGGGCAACCAAGTTTTTGGTTTTATCTCCTTATATATATGACTATTGGCGTACGGGAATAAAACCACTTCAAATTCTAATCCTTTAGATTTGTGAACAGTCATGATTTGTACCGCATCCATTTCTAATGGGGCGCTGATACTCAGCATATCTTGCTTCTTTTCCCAATAATCTAAAAATAAGGTGGCGCTAGCCCCTTGTTTGTACTCTACATCTAAAACTTCATCTAAGAAATAGGTAATATAGGCGTCTGATTCATCGACTAAATTAAAATGTTTAACCGCTTGTTCAAAGCCGTCATAGACGCTAGATTGTTTTAAGGTATTTATTTCAAAATTATATTGATTAGAAAGATGACGCTCTAGCTGATTGAGATTTTCTGAGATGTATGCATGTTTTGGTTGTCCCGTCTGCTCTCCTAAATAGAACAATAGTGCATAGGCAGCTTCAAAATCTTCGCTATCTACGCTAAATTTTAGAAGATTAGCTAGGAAGTTAACTTTGGGATTGTTTTTAAGTAGTAATGTTTCAGAAGAAATTATTGGTATTTTATTTGTGCTTAAAAAATCTGCCAGTAGTATTCCGTGTTTTTTATCACGAACTAAAATACAGATATCTTTAAGGGGATATTTTTTTTCAGAGAGGGTTGTAATGGTTTGTAGCACTTCGTTACAATACAATTCATCTTCGTTTTTATCTTCCTCTGCTATAAATGAAATCTGAATGAAGCCACCTTCTTTATTATTTACCTTCTGCTTATTGCCTTCTTCATAAAGTTCTTTGTAAACAGTGTTAGTGATATTGGCACTAATCGTAGAAAAGAAACTATTGTTAAAATTAATGACCTCGTGGTAGCTTCTATAGTTGGCAGGCAAATTTTCTACATTAGGAAAATTCACAAACGGATTTTTGGTTTGATGTACTAAATTTAAAAACTGTTCTGCTTTACCGCCTCTCCAGCGATAGATGGCTTGCTTGGCATCACCAACCAATAATAAGGAGCCGTTGTTGCCTTTTTCATCCTGACTTTCTAAGGCATTTCCAATCAAAGGAATTAGATTGCTCCATTGCAGCTCAGAGGTATCCTGAAATTCATCAATAAAATAATGACGGTATTTTTCACCTAGGCGTTCATAGATAAAAGGAACGGGTTGGTTTTTTATTTCTTTAGAAATAATACTGTTGAATGTAGCTAACGGAATTTCATCACGTTCTAATTCTAGGTTTTTTAATTCTTTCTGTAAAGCGTTAAGTACGGTTAGCGGTACAATATTTTTATAGGCATTTTTAAGAAAAGCAAGTTCAAAGAAACTAGTTTTTATAACCTGAAAGTGTTTGTTAAACGTTTGGTGTAAGTTGTCAATGGTTGCTTTCTTATCTTCGGCTAATGTTTTGGTGTATAAAGCTGTGTTTTCAAAATCTTGTTTCCAAGCGGCATTAAAATTTATGGTGGGTTTTAGTTCAGCTACATCTATCATGAATTTTGAAAAATAGGAACTTTTAAAATCCTTTAGCTCTAAACCATTATCGGTCATTAGTTGCAAATTGGTTTTTCCTGCAAGCTGTATGTCGTCTTCTGCTTTTTTAATTTTTGTTTTTAATAGTTTTTTTAGAGCATCAAAATCACCAATATTTTTTTGTTCAATTGCTTCAAGGGCATCTTCATACTTTTCCTTAAAAAGAAGTTCCCTTCCCATGTCAAAAATATCTCTAGATATGTCCCAGCTTTTGTCTTCATTCGCTTTTTCTAATGCAAATGCAATTAATACTTTGGTAAGTTCAGGCTCAACACCCGCTTTATTTACTAAACGGTCTACCGCTTCGCTTAAAAGTAAGTTTGTATCTAGGATTACCTCAAAGTTCTGAGGTAGTTTTAAATCTTTGGCAAAAGTCCGTATCAAACGGTGGGTAAATTTGTCTATAGTAGAAACATCAAAAAAGGCATAGTTGTGAAGAATTTCTTTTAGTCTTGTTTTAGCTCTTTTTTGTAAAGTTTCAACATCTATATGTAGTTCTTTTACAAGATCTAAAAACATTGAAGGTGCATGGTCTGCGGTCTTAACTTTTCCAAAATCGTATAAACTATCAATAATACGCTCTTTCATCTCAGCTACCGCTTTATTGGTAAATGTGATGGCTAGAATCTCTCTGTAATTGGCAGATGTTGCACTGGAGAGTATAATTTTTAGGTATGATTTTGTAAGGGTGTATGTCTTTCCAGACCCTGCTGAGGCATTATATATATTATATGATGTGTTTTCCACCTAGTTTTTACTTGCAAATTACGCAAACTTATACAGTTCTTAACAAATTATTAGTGGAATTAGTTTCTTAAAACCTTAACTTTGTTAGACAACATTTTATTAACTTAAATACAAATATATTATGGCCTTTGATTTACCAAAATTACCATATGCATATGATGCACTAGAACCAAATATTGATGCTAGAACTATGGAAATTCACCATACGAAACATCACAATGGATATACAACGAATTTAAATAATGCAATTGCAGGAACAGATTTAGAGAGCAAATCTATTGAAACTATTCTTGATACTTTAGACATGAGTAATGCAGCTGTAAGAAATAATGGTGGTGGTTTTTATAATCATTCTCTTTTTTGGGAAGTAATGTCTCCAGATGGTGGTGGTAAGCCAACAGGAGAATTAGCTACTGCTATAGATGCAGCTTATGGTTCATTAGAAGCTTTTAAAGATGCTTTTTCTAAAGCGGCAGCAACTAGATTTGGATCTGGTTGGGCTTGGTTATGTGTGCATAAAGGTGGTAAGGTAGAAATTTGTTCTACTCCAAATCAAGATAACCCATTAATGCCTGGTGTAGGTTGTGGTGGTTTTCCAGTTTTAGGATTAGATGTATGGGAACATGCTTACTATTTAAACTATCAGAATAGAAGACCTGACTATATTAATGCATTTTTTAATGTTATTAATTGGAATAAGGTTTCTGAATTATATGCAGCAAACAAGTAGTAGAAAATAAGAATTTTTTTCTTAGTACAAAGCCCACTAGTTAATTCTGCTGGGTTTTTTGGTTTATAAAAACAGAAAAGGATGGAGAAGTCTCCATCCTTTTCATCCCAAATCTTACCATAAACTTAACCTACTTATGCTATGGCAATGCTAAGTTACTGGTATTGTGAGAAATATCAAAAGATATATTGATATTTTATAGGGTAGAAGCTATAAATTTTGTGAAAAAGAATCGATTAAATGCTATTTTATGGGGTAAAGTGCTGAGTATCAGAAATGAAAAAGGCGGAATATTATTCCGCCTTTTTCCCCCAAATCTTACCATGAACTTAACCTACTTATGCTATGGTCCTACAAAAGTAGGTTTAGATAGTATATTTTAAAGAAATTTTTAGATGAACGCCGTTAATCTAAGTTGAAATGCGCTTTTTAACTTTTTAGAAGTGTTTCTTGCATTTTTTTGAGGTAAAAAAAGTGTAAAAATAAAAAGGTGGAGTTAGACCCCACCTTTTTTCCCCAAATCTTACCATGAACTTAACCTACTTATGCTATGGTTCTCTAAAGGTATGTTAAGTATGCCGTTGTTCACGAAAGTATTAGATGAACATTCGATTATAAAAGTTGAAAGGTAATATTAGGAGTAGCGGCACTTTAGATGACCGAGATATATTGTTGTGGGATAGGAAAAGTATTTAAATAAAAAAGGCGGAGTTAGACTCCACCTTTTTCCCCAAATCTTACCATAAACTTAACCTACTTATGCTATGGCAATCTAAAATTACAGTTGCCACTCGCTGAAAGGACTAATTTTACGTTAATCGGTTAATATTATCGATGAAATGCACTATTTGGTGTATTTCATCGATACTTATGTGTTAATATGCGCGTTCGTTTTTTCCTTCGTAAAAATTAATATATGCTCTATTTACAACTCTATTACCTCCTGGAGTTGGGTATTCTCCTGTAAAATACCAATCTCCTAAGTTATCAGGGCAAGCTTGATGCAAATTAGATATTGTCTGATATATAATTTGAACTTCAGCCTTAATCTCAGAAGAACTTAATAATTCTCCAATCTTATTTGAAATTTCTGTAGCTGTAAAAGGCAGGTAAAACTCTTTTACAAAATTGATAACATCTTTGTCGTTAGAATTTACTTGCGAAAGGCATTTTTGATAGATATCATCAACAATATGCATGGTGTTTCTATCTTTATGTAATTCTAAAGCCGCTCTAAATGCAATAAAATCTTCTAGTTTTGCCATATCAATACCATAGCAGTCTGGGTATCTAATTTGTGGAGCAGAAGAAACTACAACAATTTTCTTGGGGTGTAGCCTGTCTAATATTTTTAAGATACTTTTCTTTAGTGTAGTTCCACGTACAATACTATCATCTATAATAACAAGGTTATCTCCTTTTTTCACAGAACCATATGAGATATCATATACATGAGCAACCAAGTCATCTCTGCCACTATCTTGTGCTATGAATGTTCTAAGTTTGGCATCTTTAATAGCTACTTTTTCAATTCGAGGACGAACATCTAAAATTTCATGTAGTTCCTCTTTCGTGATTTTTGAACCTATGGAAAGAATTTGTTCTTCTTTCTTTTTGTTCATGTAATTTTGAGCCTCTTTTACCATTCCGTAAAATGAGGTTTCTGCAGTATTGGGAATGTATGAGAATACGGTGTTTTTTATATCTTCATCAATACACTTTAGTATTTGAGGGAATATAAGTTTTCCTAATTCTTTACGTTCTTGATAAATTTCTTTATCGCTTCCTCTTGAGAAGTAGATACGTTCAAAAGAACATGCCTTACGTTCTGTAGGTGCTAAGATTTCTTTAATAATTGTTTTTCCATTCTTTTTTACAAGAATTGCATGTCCAGGGTCTAATTCTTTTATATCTTCAAATTGAACATTAAATACCGTCTGTATTGCCGGCCTTTCTGATGCGACTACGACTACTTCGTCATCTTGGTAGTAATAAGCAGGTCTAATCCCTGCAGGGTCACGTAATACAAAGGCATCACCATGACCTAATAAGCCAGCCATAGCATAACCACCATCCCAATTTTTAGCTGCTCTACGTAGAATTTTTGCAACATTCAAACGTTCTGCGATTAACGGGGAAGCTTCTTGTTTATTAAAGCCTTCTTTTTTTATTTGTTTGTAAAGTTTGGCAACAGCATCATCCAAAAAATGTCCGATTTTTTCCATAACGGTAACCGTGTCTGCCATCTCTTTAGGGTGTTGCCCTATTTGAATCAAATTATCAAAGAGCTCGTCAACATTGGTCATGTTAAAATTCCCAGCAACAATAAGATTACGATGCATCCAGTTATTTTGTCTCAAAAAAGGATGTACACTTTCAATACTGTTTTTTCCAAAAGTACCATAACGAACGTGCCCTAATAAAACTTCACCAATATATGGGATATGTTTTTTTTGAAGTGCAACATTGTTTTCATACTCCGGATTTTCTTTAATAGCCGTATTTACTCTGTCATTTATTTGGGCAAAAATATCTTGAATAGGTTGCTGTGCAATGGAGCGTACTCTACTCATATAGCGTTCGCCAGCATCCATATCTAATTTAATACTTGCAAAACCAGCACCGTCTTGACCACGATTGTGCTGCTTCTCCATCATAAGGTACATCTTATTTAGGCCGTAAAAAGCAGTACCGTACTTCTCTTGATAATATTCTAGCGGTTTTAATAAACGTATTAAAGAAATTCCGCATTCGTGTTTAATGGCATCACTCATTTTCTTGTCTAGATATATTAAAAAAGCCCTGAAAAGACAGGGCGTAGGTTTTTTTATTGTAATTCAATATCAAATTGACTTAACGTTTTGAATTGATGTAATCTCTTTGTGGTTTCTTCCTTTGTTAATTTTTTTATGCGCTCTGTGCCAAATTTCTCTACGCAGAACGATGCTAAATTTGAACCTTGTATAATAGCATTTTTCATATTATTAAAAGAGATATTTTCTGTCTGTGTTAAATACCCAGAAAATCCACCGGCAAAAGTGTCGCCAGCGCCAGTTGGGTCAAATACTTCTTCGAGTGGTAATGCAGGAGCAAAGAAGACTTCTTTTTTATGGAACAATAATGCGCCATGCTCTCCTTTTTTAATCACTACATATTTTGGTCCCATTTTCTCAATCTTGGCAGCTGCTTTAACTAAAGAGTATTCTCCACTTAATTGGCGAGCTTCTTCGTCATTAATGGTTATAACATCAATATGTTTAATAACCTCTACCAATTCAGGTAAGCTATTGTCCATCCAAAAATTCATAGTATCCAATACTATTAACTTTGGTCGTTTTTCCATCTGATTAATTACACTTAATTGAACGCTAGGGTGTAAATTTCCTAACATAACAACATCAGCATCTTTAAAACCACTAGGTACAACAGGATTAAAGTCTGCGAGTACATTAAGTTCTGTTACAAGTGTATCTCTAGAGTTTAAGTCATTATGATATTTTCCTTTCCAATAGAAAGTCTTACCGCCTTTTACAATCTCTAAACCAGAAAGGTCAATGTTCTTGTCTTTTAAAAGTGTTAAATATTCCTCTGGCATATCATCGCCAACAATAGAAACAATTGCAGATTCTACATTAAATTGAGATGCAGCTAAACCAATATAGGTTGCAGCCCCTCCTAATATTTTATCAGTTTTTCCAAAAGGTGTTTCAATAGCATCAAAAGCAACCGTTCCAACAATTAATAATTTACCCATTATGGTCTGTAATTTTGTGCAAATATAAGGGTAACTTTTGAGGTATGTAAAGGAGATTTAAAAAAGTATGAACAGTTTAACTAAGTTGTTTAGATTGTTTATTAAGGAATAATAGCTATTCTTTTAAAGGCTCATTTTCTAGGTGCTATTTAGGCTTAGCTACCGTTATTTCTGTAAAATTCATTATTTTTAGAATTCAAATTTCACAAACACGTGTATGAAAGCTCCAAGGTCTCTTTTCTTTATTTCATTTTTATTTATTAACGCTACTTTTGGTCAAGCCAGAAAAATTCCTGTTGATACCATTATTACTACAAAAAATAAGGTAACCATAAATGAAACCTTGGTTAATTATACGGTACAAGCAGGAATGCAGCCTGTTTGGGATGAAAACGGAAAGCCAATTGCAAGTTTGCAGTATACCTATTATACTAGGGATAATATAAAAGACCGTGCATCTAGGCCCTTGCTTATTTCATTTAATGGAGGCCCAGGCTCTGCTTCTGTTTGGATGCACTTAGCTTATACTGGGCCTAGAATATTAAAAATTGATGATGAAGGGTATCCAATACAACCTTATGGAATAAATGAAAATCCATATTCTATTTTAGATGTAACTGATATTGTATATGTAAACCCTGTAAATACGGGCTACAGTAGAACTATTCCAGAAAGGGGAGATGCTGTAGATCGCAAAAAGTTTTTCGGAATTAATGCTGATATAAAATACTTGGCAGAATGGTTAAGCACTTTTGTGACAAGGAATAATCGTTGGCGTTCTCCTAAGTATATTATTGGGGAGAGTTATGGAGGAACACGCGTTATGGGTTTATCTCTGGCTTTGCAAGACCAACAATGGATGTATTTAAATGGTGTTATTATGGTTTCACCAGCCGATTATAAGGTGTTAAGGGAAGACGGACCTGTTTCAAGTGCTTTAAACTTACCCTATTATACGGCCGCTGCATGGCACCATAAAGCATTGCCAGCAGCACTACAATATAAAGATTTGGATGATATTCTACCTGCTTCGGAAGCTTATACCATAAATACTTTATTGCCTGCAATTGCAAAAGGGGGGTTTATTTCTGATGTAGAAAAAAATGAGGTAGCTGAAAAGATGGCGTTCTATTCTGGCTTGTCTAAGAAAGAAATATTGGATCAAAATCTTGTTGTGCCTACAGGCTATTTCTGGAAGAATTTGTTAAAGGAGAAAAGTGGGTATACTATAGGAAGGTTAGATAGCCGATATTTAGGAATAGATAAGCAGTTGTCAGGAGATACACCAGATTATAATGCCGAAATTACCTCTTGGTTACACAGTTTTACACCTGCAATTAATTATTACCTGCAAGAAGAGTTAAACTTTAAGACAGATATTAAATACAATATGTTTGGTCCAGTACACCCCTGGGATAATAGTGAGGATCATACCCGTGATAATCTAAGACAAGCTATGGCGCAAAACCCATATTTAAATGTCTTAGTACAAAGTGGGTATTATGATGGGGCAACAACTTATTTTAATGCTAAATATACCATGTGGCAAGTAGACCCTAGTGGTCGTATGAAAGATAGGTTTGAATTTAAAGGCTACCGAAGCGGACATATGATGTATTTGCGTAAAGAAGATTTAAAAAGCGCAAATGATGATATTCGTGTTTTTATCCGTAAAACGCAGGCCAACGGTAAGAGCGCAAAATATTAATTGGTTATAAAACCAGTATCTTCTTTTAGGTTGCGTTCTTTTGATGCGGCAACAGCTAGCGTGTCGCATCTTTCATTTTGCCGGTGGTTGTTATGTCCTTTTATCCACTGAAAGGATACTTTTTGTTTTCTGTATTCTATAAGGAAGAGTTTCCAGAGATCGGGATTTTTTTTATCCTTAAAATTTGTTTTCTCCCATTTAACGTACCATTTTTTCTCAACGGTATCTACTACATATTTAGAATCTGTAAAAACTTTAACCGCCGTTCCTTCATTTTTCAGCTTTTTTAAAGCTTCAATTACAGCAAGAAGTTCCATTCTATTATTTGTAGTGTGCTTAAAGCCTTCAGAAAATTCTTTTTTATAGGGTTTTCCCACCCATTCCATTACAATGCCGTATCCTCCAGGACCAGGATTGCCTCTTGCAGCACCATCGGTATAAATATGTACTTGTATATTATCCATGTAATATTTGAGCTATAACTTTAGGGAAATGTTCGTATTCCAATTCGTGAATTTTTTTCGCAATATCTTCAGGGGTATCTTCTGGTGTAATTTTAGTTTTTATCTGACTTATAATCGCGCCTTCGTCGTAATTTTCGTTCACAAAATGGATTGTAATACCAGTTTCTTGCTCATTATTGTCTTTCACGGCATTATGAACGTTCATTCCATACATTCCCTTGCCTCCGTATTTTGGTAACAGTGCTGGGTGAATATTTACAATCTTATTTGGGAAGTTTTTTACTAATTTTTCTGGAATTTTCCAGAGGAATCCAGCTAGTATAATTAAGTCAGGATTTATTCCTTTCAAGATATCTAAGATACAATCATTATCATAAAACGAAGTTTTATTGAAGTATAAACTACTTATTTTCAGTCTATTACATCGTTCTAAAACTTTGGCATCGCTTTTGTTAGTAAATACCGTGGCGATCGTAACCTCGGAATTATCTTGAAAATAATGTACTATGTTTTCAACATTAGATCCAGAACCAGAAGCAAAAAGAACAATACGTTTCATAAGGTATTTTGGGGTTATTAAAGAGGTGAAATCTTAGGCGAAAATAACACTCTTGTAATTAATTTGCTTAAAATCTGATACATTTTAACGACAAATAGTGTTATTAATCCAAAGTTTTTTATTTTTGCCACCAGTTAAATTTTTAAAACAAGAATAATTATGTCAGATATTGCATCAAGAGTTAAAGCTATCATCGTTGATAAATTAGGAGTTGATGAGAACGAAGTTGTTACTGAAGCAAGCTTCACAAACGACTTAGGAGCAGATTCATTGGATACTGTTGAGTTAATCATGGAATTCGAAAAAGAATTTGATATCCAAATTCCAGATGATCAAGCAGAGAATATTGCTACTGTTGGTCAGGCTATAAGTTATATAGAAGAAGCAAAGTAATTTCATGATATCTTATTAAGATTATAAAATATCCATGTGGTAATTACTCCGCATGGATATTTTTTTTTAATTTACACCTACTTTTGATAAAGTTGTTTACTTAAATAAAATGAAATCAATGCAGTTAAAGCGAGTTGTTGTTACAGGAATTGGGGCATTAACCCCAATTGGTAATACTATTGAAGAATATTGGGATGGTTTGGTGAATGGTAAAAGCGGTGCGGCCCCAATAACCTATTATGATAGTGAGAAATTTAAGACCAAATTTGCTTGCGAGCTAAAAAACTTCAAGGCTGAAGATTTTTTTGATCGTAAAGAAGCAAGAAAATTAGACCGATTTGCACAATATGCACTGGTGTCTTCAGATGAAGCAATTAAAGACAGTGGTATTGATTTTGATACTGTTGACAAATTTAGAGTTGGTGTCATTTGGGGAGCAGGTATAGGAGGTTTAGAAACTTTTCAAAATGAAGTTCTAAATTTTGCAGCAGGTGATGGTACCCCAAGGTTTAATCCTTTCTTTATTCCTAAAATGATTGCAGATATTGCCCCAGGTAATATTTCAATCAAACATGGTTTTATGGGACCTAATTATACTACAGTTTCTGCATGTGCATCTTCTGCAAATGCAATTATTGATGCGTTAAATACGATTAGACTAGGACATTGTGATGTTATAGTTACTGGTGGTAGTGAAGCAGCAGTAACAATTGCTGGTATGGGAGGATTTGGTGCAATGCATGCGCTATCAACCAGAAATGATGAAATGGAAACGGCATCAAGACCTTTTGATGCTACTCGAGATGGTTTTGTACTTGGTGAAGGTGCTGGGGCATTAATTCTTGAAGAATATGAACATGCGAAAGCAAGAGGTGCAAAAATTTATGCAGAAGTAGCAGGTGGCGGACTTTCAAGTGATGCTTACCATATGACGGCTCCACATCCAGATGGAATTGGTGTTGTACGTGTTATGCAAAACTGTTTAAAAGATGCAGGCCTTGAGCCAGAAGATGTTGATGCGATTAATACTCATGGTACATCTACACCACTTGGTGATGTTGCAGAGTTAAAAGCTATATCTAAGGTTTTTGGTGATCATGCTCATAAGATTAATATTAACTCTACAAAGTCTATGACTGGGCATTTGTTAGGGGCAGCAGGAGCTATTGAAGCTATTGCAGCGATATTATCTATGGAGCACGGAATTGTTCCTCCGACAATTAATCACAAACACTTTGATGAAAACATTGATCCCAAATTAAACTTAACGTTAAATAAGGCTCAAAAAAGAGATGTGAAAGTTGCATTAAGTAATACTTTTGGTTTTGGTGGACACAATGCTTGTGTTATCTTTAAAAAAATAAGTTAATTTACGGATGAATTTTCCCTCAAATATATTTAATTCCCATTCTAAAGAGGATGGGGATTTTTTTTTAGGGATGACCCGAATTTTAGGTTTTAAACCTAAAAAACTGGCCGTTTACAAGAAGGCCTTTTTACACAGGTCGGCTAATATTAGAGATGAAGATGGTACGCCTATGAATTATGAACGCCTTGAATTTTTAGGCGATTCTATGTTAGGGACCATCATTTCTAAATATTTGTATACTGAAGTTCCTACAGGAGATGAAGGTTATCTAACTAAAATGCGCTCTAAAATAGTGAGTAGAGAGCATTTGAATGAATTAGGGAAAGAGTTAAACTTAATTCATTATGTAGAAAGTAGAATACCTAAATCACACTTTGGCGATAATATTCATGGAAATGTATATGAGGCTTTAGTAGGTGCTATTTATTTAGATCGTGGTTACAAGTACTGCGAGAAATTTATTCATAAAAGCGTAATAGTTCCTTATGTTGACATAGAGCAACTAGAAGGTAAAGTTATCAGCTACAAAAGCCTTTTGATAGAATGGTGTCAAAAGCAAAAAAAATCTTTTTACTACGATATTTATGAAGACACTGGTAATGATGCCGTAAAGCATTTTGCTGTAAAGCTTCATATAAATAAAAAAATAGTTTCTAAGGCTAGAGCAACTTCTAAAAAGAAGGCCGAAGAAATTGCTTCAAAAAGAGCTTATTATGCGTTGCAAAATAAAATAGATAAAGAATAGTGTTATTTTTTTAAATCTATAACGTTTTCGCAATTTTTCATAGCTTAAAAAAATGTTATCTACTAGTATTACACTCGTAGAAATCATATATTTACAACTTGGTTTTTTTTAATAGCCTATGGTCGCAATGCATAAAATGTCGCTGGATTTTTACGAAGATTCTTTCGCTTTGATTGCTTTGCATTGTAATATAGAGGATCATAAATTAGTCTATACCATAAATAAATTTCTTAAATGTGGTTTTAAAAGGCGAAAAGATAATTTAGTGTTTTCTGATACAATTTCGCTTCCTATTTTTGAATGGAAGGACACCATTACTGATAGGTATTGGACTATTATTTCAAATACGGGCCAATCAGAAGAAAGCAATGAAAATACAGGATTGTTTAACGACATGCCTTCGATCAAAAAACAACATTTAATTCCAGAATATAAAAATGTTGATTATTTCTTAAAGTTAGAACAAGAAGATTTGGATTTAGAATCCGCAATTTTAAAATCAATATTGGCCATACCAGAAATAATCACCGCTTATACAATAAACACCGATACCTTAAAATCAAAAAATAATTTAATATTTTAAAATAATGCTGACTAAAAAAAAGACTAAGATTGTTGCTACTTTAGGGCCTGCTACAAGCAAGAAAGAAGTTCTAAGAGATATGATTAATGCTGGAGTAGATGTCTTTAGGATTAATTTTTCTCACGCAGATTATGAAGATGTTGCGGAGCGTATTAAAATGATTCGTGAGCTTAATGAGGAGTTAGGGTTAAACATATCTATTTTAGGAGATTTACAAGGCCCTAAATTAAGAGTAGGTGTAATGGCTGGTGAAGTTGTTGTTGCTCCAGGAGATGAAATTACTTTCGTTACAGGAGAACCTTTTGAGGGTACTGCAGAGCGCGTTTATATGAATTATGATTCATTCCCTAAAGATGTAAACCCAGGAGAGCGTATTCTTTTAGATGATGGGAAACTTATGTTTCAAGTAATCTCTACGAATAGAGAGAATGAAGTTCTAGCTAAAGTTATACAAGGTGGTCCACTTAAATCTAAAAAAGGGGTAAACCTTCCTAATACAAATATATCGCTTCCAGCGCTTACTGAAAAAGATATTAAAGATGCAATCTTTGCGGTATCTCAAAAAGTAGATTGGATTGCATTATCATTCGTTCGTTTTAGTCAAGATTTAATAGATCTTCAGAATCTAATAAAAGAACATACTGATGAGAAAATTCCAATTATTGCTAAAATAGAAAAGCCAGAAGCTGTTGAAAATATTGATTCTATCGTTGCGTATTGTGATGGTCTAATGGTTGCTCGTGGAGATTTAGGTGTAGAAATTCCTGCTCAAGAAGTTCCATTAATTCAAAAGCAATTAGTTTTACGTGCAAAAAGAGCTAGAATTCCTGTAATTATTGCTACTCAGATGATGGAGACAATGATTACAAGTTTAACGCCAACAAGAGCAGAAGTAAATGATGTTGCAAATTCTGTGATGGATGGTGCAGATGCTGTGATGTTATCAGGAGAGACTTCAGTAGGTAATTATCCAGTACAGGTAATTGAAAAAATGTCTAGTATCTTAGAGACAGTAGAAAATTCAAGCTTAATTAAAGTGCCACATGAAGCGCCACATGTAAGAACAAAACGTTTTATTACAAAATCTGTTTGTTACCATGCAGCATTAATGGCTAATGATATAAAAGCTAAAGCAATATCTACCTTAACAAATAGTGGATATACTGCTTTCCAAATTTCAGCTTGGAGACCAAGTGCACACATTTTGGTTTTTACATCAAACAGAAGAATCTTAACGCAACTTAACTTATTATGGGGTGTTAAAGCATTCTATTATGATAAGTATGTTACTACTGATGAAACTATAGAAGACGTAAATAAAATGGCGTGTGAAAAAGGATACTTAGAAATTGGAGACATGCTTGTTAGTCTTGCAGCAATGCCTATGAAAGATAAGGGTATGGTAAATACATTAAGAGTTACAGAGATAGAAGCTTCTCATATGTAATTAGATGATTATAATATAAAAAACCTCAATCTTATTTATTTAAGATTGAGGTTTTTTATTTTTAGAATAGTGTAATATTCAATTTTTATAGTATAATTTGTAAGCGTAAGGTTATTTTTAATTTCTGACTAATTAAAACATACTGCAAAATCAACTTATATGAAATACGAATTTTATGATACTAATTTGGGTTCCATATTTGGGTTAACAGATGATATTAAGAAAGACGAAAAATCATTCCGCATAAATTCTTCTACGATTAGTTTTTTATGGAATAGAAACAATACTTCTTTAGAGATTACTATAGATAATGCAGACATCTTATTACTGCCAAACCAAATAGTAACGACTACCTACTTACATCATGTTTCTTTTGAGAAAACACAATTACCTTTAACTAGTTTCTTATTTAACCGAGAATTTTACTGTATTGCAGATCATGATAGTGAAGTGTCATGTAACGGTATTTTATTCTTTGGAACACAAGACTTACCTATTATAACAATTCCCGAAGCTCAGGAGAAAAAATTTGAGACCCTTTATGAAATTTTCCAGGACGAATTTGCTACGCCTGATAAAATTCAAGGAGATATGCTTCAAATGCTTTTAAAAAGATTGATTATCATTTGTACGCGCTTAGCAAAAGAACAATTGATTCTTAAAGACTTTGATAATGATCAGGTAGATGTTATTAGAAAATTTAATGTTTTGGTAGATACCCATTATAAAACAAAACGAAAAGTAGCAGAATATGCGGATCTACTTTTTAAGAGTCCAAAAACATTATCTAATCTTTTTGCCAAATACAATCAGAAATCTCCTCAGCAAATTATATTAGAACGTATTACATTAGAAGCAAAACGGTTAATGCAGTTTACAGATAAACAAAATCAAGAGATAGCTTTTGAACTTGGTTTTAACGATTCGGCCCATTTTAGTAGTTTTTTTAAAAAAATGACGAGTACTTCTCCTACACAATACCGTGAAAACAAGTCTATTTTAAGCTAAGGGGAAATTTCTACAACTAGTCGGGAAATTAGTGATAACAAAAAGTTTGTTTCTCATCGCATCTTTGTACTGTAATTAAAAAACAGCTAAAAGATGAAAACAAAAAATAAATCACTTTTCAATTTAATTGAAATATTCCGTAGTACTCCAAAACAACATTTAGCATTGAACAGCATCTCTCAAGATCATTGTTCAGAAAAATATCATCATGATTTTTATTGTGATGCAGAGAAACCTTTTATAGCATCTAATTTTTAAAAAAAAACATATCATTATGAGCACATTTAATGTACCTAAAAGAGAAGAAGTATCAAGTACCAATCAGGCCTTATTTGACAATTTAGAAAAAGCAGTAGGCTTTGTTCCTAATTTATATGCAACCTATGCCTATAGCGAAAATGCATTGCAAAATTATTTAGCACTAAGTGGCGCAAAAACATCACTTAAAGCAAAAGAGAAAGAAGTAGTCAACTTAGCGGTGAGTCAAGTTAATGAATGTTCTTATTGTTTAGCAGCACACACCGCAATAGGTAAAATGAACGGTTTTACAGACGAACAAATTTTAGAATTGCGTGCTGGTAAAGCCTCTTTTGACGCGAAACTAAATGCTTTAGCAGCATTATCAAAAAACATAACTGAAAATAGAGGAGCTACAGATGCCGCTATCGTAGAAAGTTTCTTTAACGCAGGTTGGACAAAAGAAAACTTGGTAGATACTATTGTATTAGTAGGAGACAAAACCATTTCAAATTATTTACACAAAACTACAGATGTACCTGTAGATTTTCCGGAAGTACGTATAGCACTTTAATAAAAAATCAGTTCAATAACAATTAAGTAATCATTTAAATAAAACAAAAACATGAAAAATTTAGTAGTAGTATTAGCCGTTGCATTAGGATCATTATTTTCAGTAAATGCGCAAGACATGAAAATGAGCAAAACAATTTCTCTTGAACAAACCAAAGGAGAGTTTACTCAAAAACAAATTACGGTAGATGAAGGTACCTATACTTTTGAAATTGCGAATAACGCAGTAGGTCATGATGTAGGTTTTGTATTAGTAAAAAAGGGAGAAGATATTTCTAAACCAGAAAACCATATACAAACAGCATACGTTACAAAAGCTGTGGGTACAGGTTTAAAAGGAACATCTAAGCCAACAAAATTAGCTAAAGGAGAATATGTTTATTTCTGTCCTTTAAACCCAACTGCTACAGATAATACGTTAACTGTAAAATAATTATTTAGGTTTCTGCATTAACCCCATAAACTAAGATTTATGGGGTTTTTGTATTAAAAATCGAATTGTAATTGAATGGTTACCATTTTTTTATCTTCGGTTTTTTCTTTTTTATCCGTATTTAAATTTGCTAATGAAATGCCTAGTAAGCGTACAGAATTTTCTAATTTTTCTTGGTATAAAAGTTCTTTAGCAGTTTCTAAAATTAAATGCTTATCAGCGATATAATAGCGTAATGTTTTGCTTCGTGTTTGTAAGGTAAAATCACTATATTTTATTTTTAACGTAATTGTTTTCCCAGAAATAGTAGATTTTTTTAGGCGGCGTTCTAATTCTGTGGCAATATGTTCTAAACGCTCTAACATAAAAATTTCACTACTTAGGTTTTCGCTAAATGTACGTTCTGCACCTACAGATTTAGGAATACGATGTGGTTTTACAGCACTGTTATGTACGCCACGAACAACATGATAATAATACCCTCCACTTTTACCAAAATTTTCAGTTAAGAAAATCTCGGACTTCTGTTTTAAATCAAACCCTGTAAAGATGCCTAATTTGTACATCTTTTCAGTAGTAACCTTCCCTACGCCATAAAATTTTCTAATTTCTAGCTTTTCTAAAAATTCAATAACCTCTTCTGGGTTTACCGTTTTTTGTCCGTTAGGCTTGTTGTAATCACTAGCAACTTTTGCAATAAACTTATTGATAGAAATTCCTGCAGATGCTACGAGACCTAATTCGTCAAAAATTCGTTGCCTAATTTCTTTAGCGATTAGTGATGCAGAAGGATTTCCTTTTTTGTTCACCGTTACATCTAAGTAGGCTTCATCTAAAGATAAGGGCTCTACCAGATCTGTATAATCATAAAATATCTTTCTTATTTTCTGAGAGATCTCTTTATACCGTTCAAATCTGGGTTGTACAAAAGTTATTTGCGGACAGTTGCGCTTTGCCATAACGCTACTCATAGCACTACGGACACCATATTTACGAGCTTCGTAATTTGCTGCAGCAACAACACCTCTAATTTCGCTACCACCTACAGCTAAAGGTTTCCCTTTTAAATCTGGATTATCCAATTCTTCTACAGATGCGTAAAAGGCATCCATATCTACATGAATAATTTTTCTGATGGGTAAATCAATTGACATACTGCAAAATTAAACTATATTTAGGTTGATGAAAACAAAAGATAAGACTGCTATTATTCTTGGTGCAACCGGACTCACAGGTGGACTATTATTAGATTACTTATTAAAGGATGATCGCTATCAAAAAATAAAATTATTCTCAAGATCTTCTGTAGGAATTTCTCATCCTAAAATTGAAGAACACTTGATAGATCTTTTAAGCTTAGAAGAACATAAGGAAGATTTCATGGCAGATGAGGTGTTCTGTTGCATTGGAACAACCAAAAAGAAAACTCCAGATAATGAAACCTATAAAAAGATAGATTATGGTATTCCTGTTACAGCAGCAAAAGTGGCAAAAAGTAACGAAGTAAATACTTTTATAGTTATTTCAGCCTTAGGAGCAAGTGCAAAAAGTACGGTGTTTTACAATACAGTAAAAGGAGAGATGGAAGATGCTGTTTTGGCACAGAAATTTCCTAGGACTTTTATTTTGCAACCTTCTTTAATTGGGGGAGAGAGGACAGAAAAAAGAACAGGGGAATGGATCTTTAAGAAAGTAATGAAAGTGCTAAATATGGTTCTTATAGGCTCATTAAAGAAGTATAGAACTATTGCGCCAGAAACTATTGCAGCTGCAATGATTTGGTTGGCGAATAATGACTATAGCCAAACTATAATAGAATCTGATAAAATAAAGGCTTTAGTGCAGTAATATGGTTGAAATAGAACGAAAATTTTTAGTGTTGTCTAATGCTTACAAAACAGAGGCAAACACTAAAACTAGAATAGTACAAGGTTTTTTAAATACTGATCCTGAGCGTACAGTAAGGATAAGGATTAAAGGTGATCAAGGCTTTATAACCGTAAAAGGAAAAGGAAATACTACAGGAGTTTCTCGCTTTGAATGGGAAAAGGAGATTGCTGTCCCAGAAGCAGAAGCCTTGCTAAAAATTGCAGAACCTGGTAGTATTGATAAGTTCAGATATGAGGTACAAGTAGGAAAGCATATTTTTGAGGTTGATGAGTTTTTTGGTGAAAATGAAGGTTTGATAGTGGCTGAGGTTGAGTTAAGCTCAGAGGAAGAAGCTTTTGAGAAACCAAATTGGTTAGGAGAAGAAGTTTCTGGAATAACAAAATATTATAATTCTCAATTAAGTAAGAATCCGTTTAAGAAATGGTAGAAGTGAGTATATAATTGTTACCAGAAATTACCACTCATACGAATATTAGCAAACGTAATTTATTTAAATAAAAAAGAATAGTAACGACGAGTAAAACGATATATTTATATCTTAATTAAGACTATAAGTCACGATAAATTAAAATGAGTAAAAAAGCAACAACTGCAAAAGAACAAATAGTAATTTTAAAAGAAAGAGGAATGACTTTCGATTGCGGAGAAGAAAAAGCTGAAGAAATACTCCTAGATATCGGTTATTATAGACTTGGATTTTATTGGTTTCCTTTCGAAATAGACAAGGACCATAACTTTGAAAAAGGAACGTTATTTTCGAATATAATTAACCTTTACTACTTAGACGTAGATTTAAGAAATGTTTTACTTAAATATTTAAAGCGTATAGAGGTTAACTTTAGAACTAAAATTATTTATTATACTTCTAATAAACATAAAGAAGACCCTATATGGTATTCCAATCCTAAAATAATGGCTCATTGGTTTATAAACAATCTAGATATAAAACTATACACAGATAAATTTAAAGACGAGAATAAGCAAATAAAACTTCACCATATAAAATACAGAAATGATATATATGCACCTACTTGGAAAACTTTTGAGTTTTTGACATTTGGAGCAATCGTTACTGTTTTTAACGCATTAAAAAGTGAGGAACTTAAAAAAGAAATTTCAAAACTTTATGGATTAAACAACCTAAATACATTTATAAATTTTATTCATACTATAAAATTTATTCGAAATATTTGTGCTCACGCAGGAGTATTATATGATTTAAATTTCCCTCAAGGTATATACAAAATCCCTAGAACTAAATTTAACGACAACAATAATCAATCATTAGATGCTGGAATCAAAACAATATCCTTTATTTTAAAAAACATATCTGAGGAAAGACATAATGATATGAATATTGAAATAAATATGTTGTTCAAAGAATACGAAAATAACGAGACGATTAAATTAATAATTACGGATAAAATTGGTTATAAGATGTAAATCTTGTATATTTGCAATATAAAGTGCCTAGCTATTCATTACGCTTTAGTGTTGCACTATAAAAAATTATACAGAACCTAGACATTGTGCTCTAGGTTTTTTTTTTTTGCCTTAATTTAACTTTTGCGTGTTGAAAGTATTTATGTCAAGAATAAAAAAGCACTATTACAAATGCACCTGAACTGATTAAAAATACGTTTGATAACAATGTATAAGTAAACATTAAACATAGTGCTTTTGGGTATAATCGAAAGGTCTGTGGTTATTTACAAAGTCCGCCAACTATAAAATTCGGCATTTACAAAAAATGATAAAAGCAAAATATTTCTATTTGGCTTAGTGCCAATCCGAAACATATCGCTTAGAACCTGCCCTACGTTTCTTATACTTAACGTTGTATGCAATTTTACAGATCAATGAAACAACTTTTAATTTTTGCTTTTATAGTCACTTTTTTAGCCTGTAACTCTAAGCAAAACAATTCGACTACTGAAATCAAAAATGAAAACCCAAAAGTACAGCTTCAAAAAAAACTAAATGGAAAAGAAGTTGTCGATGGACTTGAAGAACTAAACTATTTCATATTGACTGATTCTTTAGAGCTTGATAAAGTGAAAGCTGATTTTGAAAAAGCGTACACGGACTTGAATTTCTTTCAAGGTCCAATGCGAGCGGAAACTCTTGATTTTATGGACAATAGATATTTCTGGGTAGATTGTGAAGAATTATTCGAAGTTGGAGGCTTGACAGAATATCTAGGACAAGTACAAAGAACTTTTAAAAAGTTAGGACTACAGTTGGAATATGGAAATGAGCAAAGTTTACAAGACCAAACAAACTGGAAACATACAATCGAAATAAACGGGAATGAATACGCAGCATTTGACGGACAATTTTCTGATATTGATTGGGGAATTGCCTATGTGAATTTTATAGAAATGCTTAACGTCGAATTAAAACTTCAGGGGTCTAGTGAACAGTTTTACCCAATAAACTGTGCAAATGATGGTTCTTTTGTTTTATTAACAGTCCAACAACTTAGCTTCGTGAATAGCCACTACCCAAATAATATGGAACATCCGACAACTATGAGTAATTGGAAAAATGGGGTTGGACTCTAAATAACTGAATATAGCAAAGCCTAAACCTAATGCGAACTTTAAGGCTTAACTGAAAGGAACCGCTTATTTTCTGGCCAACTTGCTATATATTTAACTTGTGTAAATCATGTCCCTTAACAAATATTGCCTATAATTGGACTAAGTTAAACGGTAAATTTAACATCCATTTTTAGCAGATTTTTGCGGTAATTAAACCGATACTTCAAGAGGATTTTTGCCTATTTGTATGCGAAAAAAAATTACCCTCAAAATTAATAGTAATCACTAATCTTTACGATAGATAAAACCGGAAGCGTTACGTAGTCTTACGTTAGAATAAAAAACGTGAGGTAATAAACACTATGTGTAAAGTGGAGGTCTGGTACTTAATTAAATGATTTGCGTATATTTACTATGTTGATAAACTAGTTTAATTCGACATTTAGAACGAAAAAAAATTGAGCGCAAGTTTGCTTCCTAAGGACTCATAGCTAAAGGGTAATCGTTTTTAAAAATATAAATCCGAAGAATGAAGATAAGAACAAAAAAAGATGTTGAAAAATTAGATAATAAGATAAAAGAGGAACTGGGAATTGATGTGCAAAAGTACCGTAATGAAGAAGTTATCGAAAACTTTGTAGAACTATTAGTTTTCCCAAAATACATATTCAATTGCCTAATTAGACCACTTCTAATTTCGATTCTAATTTTCATTGTTGGGTTCTTTATTTTTGATTTAGTTCACATTGAATATGTGATTTATGGAACTGTAGGATTAATTCTCTTTTTAATTACTGGAATCTTAGTTGGATTACTTTTACTGATGTGGAAAATGAAATCCGATATGTGGGGAGTTGTAAACTATTCATTAGATATCATGAAATCTGCAATAACGGATATGATTCAAGTTAATAATCAGGTTAATGAAGAAAATAGAAAAGATGTGCTTGGTTTACTTTTTAAAGGCATAATTCATATTGTTACAATCCCAATGATTTCAAAAGTAATATCAGATAAAGTACCATTTGTTGGAGGGATTGTTAAAAGGATAGTAAAAAAGATTTTAACACTATTTTCTGATAAAGTAAAGTTTGATGAAGAAAAGCTATCACAAGAACTTAATAAAAAAGAAGGAGATTCAAATGCGCTAAGAATTTATTTAAATTCAATTTCATCTGCTACAACAGGATTAGAAAAAATTATGAATTTCACTTTTGGTGTTGCGCAATTTCCATTAAAAATAGTATTTGGAATTATATTATCAATTTTAGTTCTATTTCTTTATTTAATCAATTAAAATTATTGGCAACATTTAAAAATTTAGCTTTTGTTTTATCCGAGTAGTTATCGCTTATGTTACGCGCTACTGATCTTATATAAGGCAGTTAACAATAATTTTAATAAACAAAAGTTAATAGTTATATATAAAACAAATTATGAAAAAACAGATTCTAGTATTAACAGTATTTATTAGCCTTTTATTCCTATCATGTGGATCGGGAGGAGAACTTCTTTGGTTAGATAACCCAACAGATGAGGCAATTTCAGTTGAAATTGACGGAAAAAAATACGATATAGCTCCTGGTGAATTAAAAAGGGTTCCAGATGGTACTAGTGGAAAACAAAAATTTAAGGGAGTTGATGGTAAAGAAGTAGAAATAGAGATTAATGGAGTTTCATTTATAAACTGTACAAACGCTACATATATTGAATGTGCTATTGAGTACTCTATTAATCCAAACAGTGCAAGTACGCTCCCAGAAGCAGTAGAAGTAGAAATAGCAGGTGATAAATACACGGGAAACTTTAAAGTCCATACAGATATTGTTATACCACATAGTAATATTAACTATAATGTAACTGAACCATTAAAAGATGAGATATCAATTACGGGGAACAGTACTATTATAAATAAGATGTACAGAATTAAAGACTTTTTAGCAGATTCTGATATGGAAACTTATAAAAACTAATTTTTCAGGTTCTAAAAATAGAAAGACGTATAGTAAACTCCACATATTTTATTTAAAATGTGTGGAGTTTTTTAATGCAAAAAAAGTAACCTTAAAAACGCGATCTTAGATAACCACTAAAAAGATCTAAATTAAAAATCTAGTACTTCTAATCAATAGACTAATAGCCGTAGTGTTGTGTCTTCTTAAAAATTAGAAAAATAAAAGAGTTTAGTATTGAAACTTTTCCAAATATTTTTCTATTTTGATGATGAAGTGGATTTAAAATGGGCTCTGGTTACATGGAAGAGTATCGAATATAAATAACCACGCGCTGAAAACCCATGAGTGATAAGAGATTTAGTGCGAACTTTAAAACGTTTACCTATTTTCTAAGTCAGCCAAATGTACACGCATAATAGCAAGAATCTAGCCTTGCCAAATTTAAAATTTTAGAGATTATTTATTTCTTAAATTAGTTGCTCAACCACGCAATTAACCTTACACAAAACCACTGATTGTAATGAATAGCTGAAACTGAAAATAAATGAAAAAACTAGCACTAACCTTATTTTTAACATCTGTAGTTGGCTATGCACAAATAGATTATGACACACTTGTTAAAAACCTAGAAGAAATAACCGCTAAAACAGATTTACCCCAGTTTTTTGAAGGCCTTCCCTATAGTGGCACTAATTACACTTTTTATGATGATCGGTTTTTACGCTTCTATGATGTAATTATAGACGAAGCTCAAATTGCTTATTTTGTTGATGAATTGGCTATAATGATAACTCCGTTTAATAAAGTTGAAGACTTTAACAAAATAAGGTCTAAGCTAATAGAAACGTATGGTGCTCCAGAATTAAATGATAGAGGCTACAGTTGCGACTACAGGTGGGATACTAATGAGCGCAGTATAGTTCTTAGTATAAACAAAATAGATGGGGAGTTTAACACCTTTGAATGGTTCTTTATAACCCTTCATGAATAATAACATATTGAATGAAAAACTTTATCATAGTACTCATTTTACTAATGAGTACCGCTATTAATAGTCAAACCAACTACAATTTTTCTGAAATAAAATCTAGCCCAGATTTGCAAAAGCTATTGTTAAAAATAATGGATGAGCATAAAGAAACACGTAGTAGTATGTTACTGGAGTTTATAGAGGATGCTAAAGTGGTAGACGATATAGTTACCAGTTCTCGTGGTATATATAGTTCAAAAATTTATGTGAAAGGAATGCATTATGCTGGTATACCTATTGCCGAAGCTATATTTTCCAACAATAGCATAAAGCTAACTACAGATACCTTAAATTATTCTGGTAAAAAATTATTAGAAAAAATAGAATCTGAAAACGGACTAACACCAGTTTATTATAATGATAGAAGCTACGATTGGGAAAAAGAAACTGAGACGATTAATTTAAGAGTAAAATTTGTGAATGGCGAAAACCTAGCTTTATTAGGAGATAAAGACTTTGCTGTTTTAAAAATAGACTTTAAACCTATTTACAAAATACCACTTGCAAAAATTCATCATAAAATAAAAAAATTTAAAAAGCAGCCAGATTATGTGCTTTCTTCATCTACAGAGCATTCTATTTATGATGTTTTTATAAATGGTATTAAAATTGAAGAAAACTATACCTACGACAGACTTCATTTAAATAAGTATATAACTAGTAACGTTACATCTGTAAAAATAATAGCTAAACGTGAGCCAGATTATAATGAAAAGGTGTACTATTCTGCCGCTATTTTAGATCAAAGCATTAATGAAGATGTTAAAATAATTGAAGGTAGATTTCTTGGAGATAAAACTGTTGTTTTTGAAACTTCTTTTAATTCTGAATTACCGTATTACCCTGAGGCATGGACAAATGGTAGTGACTTAAGAAAAGAAAAAAAACTTAAAGAAAAGGTAATTGCCTTATATAATAAACTAGGGAAAGCTATTTTAGAAAACGATGAGCAAATGCTTAACTCCATGCTTTATCAGCGTCAATTTGAAGTTCAGCAAGTGAATTATGATACCACATTTCTAACTGCTAGAATTTTGTGGGGCAACTTAATAGAGCGAAGTGTATATGTAAATCATACAGTTTCTAAAGACTTTGAAATTGATTTTAGTACCAACGGTAAATTAATATATTGCCACCCAAAGGACACTAAAGAAATGATAATTTTTGAAGAAGAAAATTATGATGATCCTTTTAATTTTTATCTCTACGAGCCCAAAGGATCTAATGAGTTAAAAATAATAAGGTAATGGTATTATATAAAAAACATACAAAATCTGCTTTCTTGATAACCAGTAAATTTTAGTTTAGTACACAACTAAGAATTTTCTTGCTTCTGCACTATGCAGCACTCTAAATATTAAAAAAATAACCGTACTAAGCTCAAATGAAGATAATATTAAAGCACTTATCAAAGTAATAATTCCAGTACTAGTTGGAATTCTAATAGCCATGTCGATTAATAATTGGAATGAGAATCGAAAAGATAGAAAGTACTTTGAACAAATTTCTTTTTCAATTGAGAAAGAGTCATCTGAAACAACGGAAGACATTATTGATACTATTGTATTTCAAAAATCTTTTATTAATTTCCTTGATATTTAAAAAAAGATGATAAAATTTAGTATTTGATATCGTGATGAAGGTCAACGGAATTCAGTTACCTACCATTAAAATAAATTCTTGGAAAGCTATTTCTAATTCTAAAATTTAATGAATTTCATTTACTCAAATACAAAAGAAACTGGAGTTGATAAAAAACAAGTATTAAGATTAATGCTATTAGATATTATTAATGCAGAAAAAGAATTAAACAACAAATTGAGGACATGGCAACAGATTGATTCTTAGTAAAAATAATAGAATTGAATCACTTAAAATTGATTGCGTAGCTAAGGGATTAAAAGATCATTCTCTTTTAAATATTCTTCTGTAACAATACCTCTTAAATAAGTAATGATAAGGTGTTCCAGAATTTCATCAACAGTATATTTCTCATATAAATTGGATGCTATTAAACTTAGGTTTTCTAAATTACCAAAGTATAAATCACAAGTAAGATCAATGTCTATGGTAGCTTTTATTAGATTGCTCTTGTGAGCTTTTACTAATAAACCTTTAATATACGTATGTGTAAAACGCAGTTTAAAATCGGAATACAGCGTATTAGATTTTGGGTAGTATTTTCTTAATCCGTTAATGTAAGTTGGACTAATACTTTTTACATAAAGAAATCCAATCCTGTAGATTTCAATAATAGACAGGATTGGGTTTGCTCCTTTTTTAGTTGTAATTGCTATAATTTCAAGTTCAATCTTCTTTAAGAGAAAATCTAAACTATCATTAACTATAGTTTCTTTTGTATCAAAATTTTCATAAATCGTTTTTTTAGAAATACCCATCTCGTGAGCTAAATCATCTAAGGTAAATCTCTTACATCCAAATCTTGTGAATTTGGATATGGCTATTTCTAAAAATCGATCTTTATTTATCATGTTTATAATAAATAATTATTTCCATCCGCCACCAAGTGCTTCGTATAAATCTACAATAGCAACTAATTGTTTTAATTTACTATCTATGATATTAAGTTCTGCGCTTAATGAACTTTGTCTTGCGGTTAATAGATCTAAATAGTTCGCATAACCGTTTTTAAGTAATTCTTCAGAGTTTGCTTCGGCTGTGCGTAACGCTTCAACTTCATTCTTTCTAAATTCGAATTTTTTAGTTTCGGCTTCATAAGAGTACAAAGCATTAGAGACTTCACTTCCTGCAACCAATAAGGTTTTCTTAAAATTTAATAAAGAGGTTTCTTGATTAGCAAGGGCAACTTCCTTTTGAGTTTTTAATTTTCTTTGATTTAAAAGTGGTTGTGTTAATCCGCCTACTATCGTCGCAAATAATGAGTTGGCATTAAACAATTTATCTAACTCTAAACTTTGTAGACCACCAGAAGCGGTTAAAGTAAGCGATGGATAAAAACTACTATTCGCTACATTGGTTAACTCAAAATCTTTAATTAACGCATATTCTGCAGCCATAACATCTGGTCTATTTCTCAGTAATGTTGTTGGTACGCCCAGCTTCATTTCTTGATCAATACTTTGCGTATCTAAGCTACTTCTTTCAAACTCTTGAGGGGTTCTACCTAGTAAAATACTAAAAGTGTTTTCTGTTTTAAATATAGCAGCTTCAATATCTACTTGTAATGCTCTGGCACTATTGTATTGCGCTACGTTTTGATCTACGGCAACTTGTGTTACCTGTCCAGCATCTTTTAATGCTTTAATAGTTTCTACACCACTTTCTCTAGTTGCTATGGTTTCCTTAGTTACTTTTAATTGGGCGTCTAAAGCTAATAAGTTATAATAGGTATTTGCAATACTAGAAATCAATTGTGTTTTTACGGCTTGATGCCCTGCAACATTTTGTAAATAATCTGCTTGTGATGCTCTTTTATTGCTTCTTATTTTTCCCCATATATCAGCTTCCCAAGATAAGTCTGCTGTAACGTCATACGTGTCTAAACCTCCAGTAAATAGAGACCCGAATTGGCTATTTTCTGAAAATTCTTGTCGTGTGTAATTAGGTCCAACGCTTAATGTTGGAAAATACCCTGCTTTTCCTTGTTTTGCATATGCTTGGGCAGCTATCATTTGCTGAATAGCAATACGGATATCCATGTTGTTTTCTAATCCTTCTTCTATATATTCACTCAGATAGGTATCAGTGAACATGGTTTTCCAAGAAACATCAGCCATAGAAACACTATCCATAGGTAAATTATCGGTGCGATAAAGTGCTTCAGTTTCTGCTAATTCTGGACGTTTGTAGTCTTTTGCAACAAAGCAACCTTGAAGGGTTACTAAAACCACACCTAAGAGCATGGTTTTAGTTATGTTTTTACGATTTATAATAGTTTTCATAATTTTTATGCTTCAATAGTTTGTACTTCGGGTTTACTAGAAATTTTTTCTTGTAACCACTGAAATAATATAAATAATATTGGAATAACAAAGACACCTAAAAGGGTTCCTATGAGTAATCCTCCAACGGCACCTGTTCCAATAGATCTATTTCCTTCAGATCCCACACCTTTAGCTAATACTAATGGCATTAACCCTAGAATAAAGGCAAATGAGGTCATTAAAATAGGACGCAAACGAGATTTAGCGCCATCAATAGCTGCCTCAACGATACTTTCGCCAGCTTTCCGTTTCTGCAAGGCAATTTCTACAATAAGTATGGCATTTTTGGCGAGTAGTCCTATAAGCATAATTAAAGAAATCTGGAAATAGATGTTGTTTTCCAACCCTAATAATTTGGTGCTTATATAGGCGCCAAATACTCCAAATGGCAATGATAAAATTACAGCAAATGGGAGTAAGTAACTTTCATATTGTGCACTTAATAAAAAGTATACAAAGAGAATACTTAAACCAAAAATGAAAATTGTTTGGCTTCCTGCACTTACTTCTTCTCGCGTTAAACCAGAATAAGCAATGGTGTAATTATTTGGTAAGTTGCTAACTTCCTCTTCAATAACTCTAATAGCATCACCTGTACTAAACCCATCATTGGTAGCACCAGTTATAGCTGTAGAATTAAATAGGTTGAAACGGGTTACTGATTGCGGCCCGTAGACACGCTCTAGTTTTACAAATTGCGTAATAGGAGTCATCTCACCAGAATCTGTTCGTACATACATACTATTTAGATCATCAACATCAGCTCTGTCATCTGGTAACGCTTGAATATACACTCTAAATTGCTTCCCGAATCTAGAGAAATCTGAAGCATAAATACCACCTATATACCCTTGTAGTGTAGAGAAAATGCTGTTAATAGGTACCCCTTTTTCTTTTGCTAAAGGCACATTCACTTCCATTTCGTATTGTGGGTAATTTGTACTGAAAGAAGATTGCGCATATTTTATTTCTGGGTGCTTCATTAAAGCCATGGCAAAGTCTTTATTCGCTTGATCTAAATCTTTGAATTCTCCACCAAACTTATCTAATAAATTCACCTCAAAACCTGCCGAGTTACCAAAACCACGAATACTAGGAGGTGAGAAGAATATGATATTAGCTTCTTTTATTCCTGCCGCTACACCAAATAGTTTACCTGTAATGGCTTGTACTGAGGTTGCAGCATCTTCACGGTCTGCCCAATCTGCTAATTTTATAATTCCAAAACCATAGTTACTCCCTTGTCCATTAATTAAACTTCTACCCTTAATAAAGTTTACGGCAACAATACCTTCAATACCATTTATTTTACTGTACAAATCTCTAGAAACAGCATCTGTTCTATCTAAAGAAGCACCTTCTGGTAAGGCAATATTTGCAAAAATAATACCTCTATCTTCATTAGGTACAAATCCTGTTGGTGTTGTTTGAGATGCCCAGTATATACCTGCAACTGCAATCACTAATAATACCGGAGAGATCCACTTTCTTTTATATAAAAACTGAAGCGATTTTCCGTATCGGTCTATAGTGGCATTAAATCCGCGGTTAAAAAGGGTGTAAAATCGTTTTAATGGGCTTTTGCTTTTTAACTCTTCATCATCTTTATGTCCTTTTAATAATAATGCACATAATGCAGGACTTAAAGTCAATGCATTCACGGCTGATATTAAAATAGCTATAATCAAAGTAACCCCAAATTGCTCATAGAATACACCTGTAGGTCCTGTTATAAACGTTACAGGAATAAACACTGCTGCCATTACCAAAGTAATAGATATAATGGCGCCAGATATTTCATTCATGGCGACTAAGGTTGCCTTTTTAGGATTCTTTTCGCCTGCATCTAATTTGGCATGCACCGCTTCTACCACTACAATAGCATCATCTACCACAATACCAATGGCAAGAACTAACGCAAATAGTGTCAATAGGTTAATAGAGTATCCAAAAACATTCAAGAAAAAGAACGTACCTATAATAGAAACCGGAACCGCAATTGCTGGAATTAATGTAGACCTGAAATCTTGTAAGAATAGGAATACCACTAAGAACACTAATAGGAACGCTTCTAATAAGGTGCTAATTACCTTTTCTATAGAGGCATTTAAAAACAAACTAGTATCATAAGGCACAAAAATATCTAAACCTTCTGGAAGGTCTTTTTTTACATCTTCTAGTGTAACTTTGATATTCTCAATAATTTCTCTTGCATTAGAACCTTTGGTTTGGAAAATACCCATAAATACGGCAGGATTTCCCATACTCATAGCGTTAGCAGCATAAGATTGTGCATCTAACTCAATAGTAGCTACATCATTTAATCGAAGAAACTCTCCATTACCTAAAGCTTTAATAACTATATCGGCATATTGTTGTTCATGTTTAAAACGTCCGCTATAGGTTAATGTATAGGAGAATGCTTCCCCATTATTCTGCCCTAAAGTACCTGCTGCAGCTTCTAAGTTTTGCTCGGCTAAAGCTGCAGTAATATCTGAAGGTATTAAACCGTATGTTGCTAATTTTTCAGGTTTCAACCAAATACGCATCGCATAATCTTGTTGAGAGAATAAACTAACATCTCCAACACCACTAATACGTTGCATTGCAGGTACCACATTTATTTTCAAGTAATTCTGAATGAATGTCGCATCGTAATTCTCATTTTCAGAATACATAGAGATAAACATTAACGCACTCGTTTCTTGCTTTTGTGTGATTACCCCGGTCTGTATAACCTCTTGTGGTAGTAATGCATTTGCTCTAGATACACGGTTTTGAACGTTAACCGCAGCTATATCTGCATCTACTTCTTGATTAAAGTAAACGGTAATTTCTGCAGCACCGGTGTTAGATGCAGTAGAGGTAATATAACTCATACCTTCTACACCGTTAATTTGTTCTTCGATAGGGATAATTACACTCTCTAAAACGGTTTCTGCATTGGCTCCTGCATAAGACGCTGTTACCTTAATGGTAGGTGGCGCAATATCTGGATACTCCTCTATAGGTAAGCTTGATATACTGATGACACCAAGTATTACTATGATAATAGAGATTACTGTTGAAAGCACTGGCCTTTCAATAAATGTTTTTAACATAACTAAATAAGTTTATAATTTGTTAATTCTTAAATAAAACCTCTATCGGTTTAATAGCCTCATCAAATGGGGTGTCTTGTGGAGTAATGGCCATACCATCTCTTAATTTCCCAACTCCAGAAACAACAAGTCTATCACCAGCTTTAAGTCCAGATTCTACCACATATAAATTACCCACTGTACCTTGTACTTTTAGAATAGTAGATTGTACTTTGTTGTCTTTATCAACTATAAAAGCAACAATGTCTTTTTGTTGTTCATATGTTGATGATTGGGGTAGCACAATAGCATCTTTATATTCTATTGGAAATCTAATTGTACCACTGTTTCCATTGGTTAAAATTTCATTTGGATTATTAAAAGCGGCTCTTATTTTTATAGTTCCCGTATTTTCATTGATCTGACCAGTACTGGTTTGAATACGTCCAGTCTCAGAATAAATTTTCCCGTTCGCTAAAACTAAGCTTAAATCTGGCGAGTTTTTAATACGTTCTGCTTTTGTAGTTCCTTCAGATCTTTGTAAAAGATCTATATACTGAGCTTCGTTAAAACTAAAAAAGGCATACACTTGACTAATTTCGCTAACTGTTGTTAATGGCATACTATCACTTGGACTAATTAAGGCGCCTTCTCTAAAGTTAATGGCACCAACGTAGCCATCTACAGGACTTTTAATGGTTGCATAACCAACACTAGCAGATACACTGCTGTAATTTGCTTGTGCTTGTGCTAAATTTGCTTTGGCGGTTTCTAATTGTACAGGACTAATAATGTTTTTCTCTACAAGAGGAATTAACTTGTTTACTTCTACTTGAGCTACGTTGATACGAGCTTTTGCTGCACCTGCATCTTGACTTAGAGATTGTGTTTCTAATTTAAATAACACCTGACCTTTACGTACTTTTTGTCCTTCGTCTACTAATACTTTTTGAATATAACCAGATACTTTTGCTCTAACATCACTGTTTACAATACCTTCTATATTTGCTGGGTATTCTTGATATCCTGTTACGGTTTTAGTTTGCATTTCAACTACAGGGAAAGAAGGAGCAGGGCCCGCTGGCGCTGCAGCTTTTTGTTCTCCATTGCCTCCGCAACTTGAAACGACTAAAAGTAGGGTTATTGCTAGTATCGTTAATAATTTATTATGTCTCATTTTGTGCTTAGTTTAAATATCGATTTGTTTGTTGTTTTTAACTTTAATTAATTTTACTCTTAATTCTTCAATAGAAGCAGAAGCGCCATCTATAAATTTTATATAATCGTTATGAAAATTTAAATCAAATTTTTCCTCTTCATTTTCAATACTTTTATTATTTTGATTGTCTTTGTAGTTTTTTATTTCTAGGTGTAATTCACGTATTTCTTTCCAATCAGTTATCATTTTATCAACATGCTGAATGATAGTGTCTGCGTTTATAATAAAATATTTTTTACGATCTCCCGTCTTTGTAAAATACTCAATTTTTTTTAAATCCTGTAAGTGATTAATGTGTGTAGAAATAGTGCTTTTGCTAGCACAAAGAATGGTTACCATGTCCTCAAACGTAGCTCCTTTTTTACCAGTTAAAATAATATAGGATAGGATACGTGCGGCAACCGGTGCCAGCTGTTCTCTATTTTCTAAATGCACCCCCAGTTTTTCAACTAAAGACATTTTTTCTTTACATATACTATTTGCCATTTTTAAATTTATTTCCTACTGTTTTTTGGGTATAAAAATCCATGGACAGTAAAATTCTGTGCAAATATATTTATTAGTTCGGAACAAACCGAACCAAAAGAACTTAAAAATGTATTTTTATGAAAATTTTAAGATTTACGGAGTGATTATCCCTTCTTTACCTATCAAAGGTATGGTTGTGAGTGCTTTACTGCTAATGGTATTTTTTTTGAAAATATATTTTTTGTCAAATAACCTATTATTGGAGAAAAAGGAAAGTGAAAAAACGTTGTCCAGAGCAAAGATTTCTTCTTGCAACGGTTCAAATTTTTTAAATGATTTGCCTTCTAAAGTTCCTAAGCCATGTCTAATAGTGGCTGTCTTATCTGTATCATTAGAACCGTTTGAAACTATAATAGCCATTTCTATTGCAGTCTCTTTATTGTTAATTAAATAGGCGTTCCAAACTTTAGTCAACATTTCGTCATCCCATTCATAAACAATGGCAACATAAACGTCTTCAACAACAGGGATATCAATATCTTTTTTCAAGAGTAGGTTCCTTTAGAAGGGTTTTTACTAAAAATATACTTTTACTTTATGCTATAGTGCAGATTTAAATTGCTCTAAAAAGCGAACATCATTCTCACTTAAAAGTCGGATATCTGTAATTTGGTGTAGTAGCATTGCAATACGATCAATACCCACACCAAAAGCAAAACCAGAATATTCATTAGGATCTATGCCGCAATTGGTCAATACATTAGGATCTACCATACCACAACCTCCAATTTCTAACCAGCCTGTTCCTTTGGTGATTCTGTAGTCTGCTTCTGTCTCTAATCCCCAGTACACATCTAGTTCTGCACTTGGTTCAGTAAAGGGGAAGTAAGAAGGTCTCAATCTAATCTTAGATTTACCAAAAAGCTCAGTAGTAAAAAACTGTAATGTTTGTTTAAGGTCTGCAAAAGAAACATTTTTATCAATATACAATCCTTCTATTTGATGAAAAAAACAATGAGAACGAGCGGAGATAGCTTCGTTTCTATATACTCTACCCGGAGAAATAGTTCTTATTGGAGGTTTATTATCTTCCATATAGCGTACTTGTACCGATGAGGTATGTGTACGTAGTAAGATATCAGGATTTGTTTGAATAAAGAAGGTGTCCTGCATATCACGTGCTGGGTGATATTCTGGCAGGTTTAATGCTGTAAAATTATGCCAGTCATCCTCAATTTCTGGACCTTCAGAAACATTAAAACCTATTCTAGAGAAGATATCAATTATTTGATTTTTTACAATAGATATTGGATGTCTTGAACCTAATTCAACAGGTTCTCCAGGGCGTGTTAAGTCACCATAACCACCTTTGTCATCAACTTTATCTTCTATAGCTTCTTTAAGCTTGTTAATTTTTTCAGTAGCAATTGTCTTTAACTGATTGATGGTTTGCCCAAATTCTTTCTTCTGATCATTTGGTACATTTTTAAATTCCGTAAAAAAATCATTTAAAAGTCCTTTTTTACCAAGGTATTTAATTCTTAAGCTTTCTACCGCCTCTTTAGAGTCGGAAGTAAACTTTTCAATTTCAGCAATATGTTCTT
Organism: Cellulophaga algicola DSM 14237; assembly: GCF_000186265.1. Taxonomy (NCBI): domain Bacteria; kingdom Pseudomonadati; phylum Bacteroidota; class Flavobacteriia; order Flavobacteriales; family Flavobacteriaceae; genus Paracellulophaga; species Paracellulophaga algicola. Next base: position 1,453,466 of record NC_014934.1, on the reverse strand, counting down.
TTATTTTATCAATCATAACAATGGACTAGCCGACAAATTTAAAACTTTTATGGGAGTAGTATAGCGAACTGCTTTAAAGTTTTTTAATCAGCAGTGAAATTGTGTGTTTTTAGTGTATTATTTTAAATAATTCAACCCTTAGAAAGGTAAGGGTTAAATGAAGTACTTTAATAGTGCGGTTTTTTAAGAAGTACCTGTAGTGTCTTTAATATTTTCTTTTACCCAAAGTAAACTTTCATTAAAGGTTTTGAAAATGTGTGCTTCAGGAATTAAATCTGGAATGACATCTACCCGCTCCATCATGTATCTTGGTTGTTTTAAAACTCCCACAAAGAGAATCGTTATATTAGATTTCTTTAAATCGATTAAAACATCTTCTAAGGTATATAATCCCGATTGATCCATATACTGCATACGGCCCATTCTAATAATTACGGTTGATGCTGTTTTTGGAATTTGATTTGCTAGTTGTTGAAATTCACTTGTAGATCCAAAAAATAAAGGTCCCTTTAAATGTTTAATAAAAACTTCTTCTTTTAAGTTTTTAGGAAAATCAATTTCATCTGACCATGCTTTTTCTTCCTCTAATGATTTTACGTCGGAACGTTCCGCAGTTAAATCGCCCATTTTTTTCATAAACATTAATGAGGCAATTACCAAACCAATGCCTACAGCATAAATTAAATTCCAGAATGTAGAAAGCAGCATTACCACGATCATAACAATAACTTCTGAACTTAACTTTATCGGTCCTATTTTAATATCTTTAGGTAAACTTGGGATTGCTTTTAATCCTTTATAATCCATAACGCTAATTCCAACTGTCACTAGTATGCCCGCTAAAACTGCTGCGGGTATTTTTGAGGCTACTGGCCCTAAGGCTAATAGAATAAACAATAATAATATCCCAGCCATCATTCCAGATAGCTTTGTTTTACCTCCAGAATTAATATTTACTACGGTTCTAATGGTGGCTCCAGCACCTGGTAACCCGCCAAAAAGTGCAGCAATACTATTTCCAATTCCTTGTCCTACCAATTCTTTATTTGGGATGTGTTTTGTCTTGGTCATGTTATCTGCTACCACCGAGGTTAACAATGAGTCAATAGCTCCAAGAAGAGCCAAGGTCAATGCAGAAAAGAAATACGGAGTAACGCTCCCTAGACTAAATTCTGTGAAAATTTTAAAATTAGGCATAGGAAATCCTGCAGGGATCTGCTCTATTGGCCTATAATTCAAATCAAAGCCAAAGGCAATACCAGAAACTACGAGCAATGCCACTAGCGTACTTGGTACTACTGTGGTTATTCGCTTAAAACCGTAAATAATAAATATAGTTGCTAATGCTAAACCAAATTCTAGCCAATTAATATTTTGTAATGCACGAGGGATAACCTTTAAAGCACCTAATGCACCTTTAGTTTCTGAATTAGCTAAAGTCTGCGCCTCTTTCTGAATACTTTCTGGTGTAATTTCATTAGATCTGTTGATCGTTTCTTCAAAGTTTTCTAAAACTAAAATACCTTCACCAGCTTCTTCTTTTAAAATATTTTTTAAAATAAATTCTTCTGCTTGTGGCTTATATTGATCAACAAATTCTATGTCATCTTTTGGATAATACCCTAAGGTAGGCAGTGTTTGCGTAATGATAATGATAAGACCTATGGCGGTCATAAAACCAGATACTACTGGATAGGGTATATAACGAATGTATTTACCGAGACCTAGTACCCCTAAACCTATCTGCATGATACCTCCCAAAAGGAAAACCGTTAGAATGGCTGGTAGCGCTTTTTCAACACTCCCATCATTAATTGCAATGATTCCTGCAATTATAACCATACTAACGGCTGTCATAGGTGCAGTAGGACCAGATATTTGTGTATTTGTTCCTCCAAATATTGCAGCAAAGAAGCTAATAAATATAGCGCCATACAAGCCTGCACTCGGCCCTAAACCAGAGCTGACACCAAAAGCTAGTGCTAGCGGTAGTGCAACTATACCTGCAGTAATGCCTCCAAAAAGGTCTCCTTTAAAATTAGAAAATAAATTCTTCATAGAAATAAATTTCGTGAAACTATAGTGGCTTTATTTTTAAACAATTTTGAAGTTTTCCCTGAGCTAATTATTTTTAAATTAAATACTTAGCTGGTTTTAGTCTAAGTGGTAAATCTCCATAATATTACCGAGAATACCTTCAAAATCAATTTTTAAATCGATTAATTTCCCTGTATGAATATCAAACACCCAGCCATGTACCTTTAAACCATGATCTCTATAGGCTTTTTGTACCGCTGCAGTTTTAATAAGATTTACACATTGTTCTTCAACATTTAATTCTACTAGGCGTTCATATTTATCTTGTTCATTTTTAATCGCATTTAGCTCTTTTTTATGAATGCGATATACATCTCGGATATTTCTAAGCCATGGATTAAGAATCCCTAGATCTTTAGATTGCATAGCTGCTTTGACTCCGCCGCATCCATAATGGCCACATACCACAATATGGTTTACACCTAAATGCATTACAGCATATTCAACCACAGACATGGCATTCAAATCTGTTCCTATAACCATATTTGCAATATTTCTATGTACAAACACTTCACCGGGTTCTAAACCCATTAATTCTTCTGCGCTAACCCTACTGTCTGAGCAGCCAATGTATAATAATTCTGGGTTTTGACCTTTTCCCATTTCATCAAAATAATTGGTGTTTTCGCTTAACTTGTCGTTAACCCATTTTTTATTATTTTCGAATACAAAATCAAGATTCATTTGTTCAGGATTTATTTGGTTGGAAAGATACTCTATTAAACAAAATGACTTACCACAAGGTAAGCCATTTTGAAATTACTATGGTGTGTGTAAGACTAATAAAAATCTACCGCACCCGTTGATAGATCATACATAGCACCAATTATTTTTATTTCGCCTTGCTTTTCCATATCGGCTAAAATTTGACTTCGCTCTCTAACATTTTTAATAGTTTGTAAAACGTTTTCAGCAGAAACGGCATCTACAAATTCTAAGTTTTTAGAATTTCTTAAACTTTCGTCTTGTGGTTCTTTAACCGCAGCTACTGCAGGTTCTATTTTATTAATTAGTGCCGTTAGATTACCCATTCTTGCATGGTCACAGGCTCCTTTAATAGCACCGCAACTGGTATGACCAAGAACTACAATAAGTTTTGTCCCTGCTAACTTGCTAGCAAACTCCATACTTCCTAGAATATCTTCGTTAGCAAAATTACCTGCAATACGGATGCTAAAAACATCTCCTAGCCCTTGATCAAAAACTAACTCGGCAGAAACACGAGAATCTATACAGCTTAATATGGTTGCAAAAGGAAATTGACCTTCACTGGTATCATTTACTTGTTCTAGTAAATTACGATTTGCTTTTAAATTATTTTGAAACCGTTGATTACCTTCTTTTAAAAAGTCCAATGCTTTTTGAGGAGACATTGTTGATTGTGTTTCTTTAGTATGTGCTTTCATATATTTTTTATTTTATTTATAGCTTGTTGAAATAGGATTAAGTTAAATGGAGCTCTTTACTTCCTGTAATCAGTAAAGGCACGTTTATAGTATTTATGATGTCTTTTAAATTGGCTTGAAGGGTAGTAGATTTTTTGCCTTTACTAGGTCTTTCAATACACAATAAATTCACCTCATTTATAGCTACATATTTAGAAAGTGTTTCCGGTACATTTTCACACGCATCAAAAACAAAATCAACCGTATCTATAGGAGTTATTTGTGGGTCTTTTGAATGCTCTAGATTGTTGCCCATTTTAAATGATTTTAAAGGTTTTTTTATATGAGCCATTAATTCCGGAAGAAAACTTATAGAAGTTGGCAGCTGTTCATAATTGAACAAACCTAAAGATAACTCGTTATTTGGCTCAAAACTATTTTTAAAGTCTGCTATTAAAATTGCCCCTTTGTACTGTTTTAACATGAAAGAGGTAAAGTTATCGCCTATGGGTTTTAAAATTTTCCTTTTCTTTTTCCCTAAGACCACTATATCTGGCTTTGTATCTTTTAAATACTGTTTTATTTCACGCTTTACATTTCCGGAAGTAAATGAGTATTCAATTGCACTGCCATATGTCTTTGAGAGTTCGACTGCTATTTTTTTTAATTTATTTTCCGTAATCCTATAGGAATCGTTAATAGCTCTCTTCGCAGATAGCTGGCTCTCCATATCGACCAATTCAGTCGATTTTTGAATATGAAATAATTCAATTTTTGCATTGATTATTTTTGCTAAGCTTGCAGTGCTTTTTAAAGCTGCTGTACTAGAATTTTTTAAGTCCAATAGTACCGAAATTTTGTAGGTAGTATTTTTCATAATAGTCTAGCTTAAACTTAAATCTGATTTAGGTCTTTCATTAAAGAATTCAACATAGCTGGTAGGGTTTTCTACAACACCACGCTTAGAAACTAGCTTTATATCAATACCTCTTTCTTTTGCTTTAATTGAAAAGTCTTCTAAAATTTCAATAATATCATTATCTAAATAACGCGTTTTTAAAAGGTCTAACTCTAAATAAGTATCTCGTGGCAAACTATCTAGTTCTTTTAAAATAGCCCCTTTGTTGAAAAAGGTAACTTCTTCAGCAAGAGTCATTTTAATTTTGTGCTTTCCGTTGCTATTATCTTCAATATGAAGAAAGTGAGAGTTCTGGTAGCTTTTTAAAAGAATAACAACAACTCCTACGGCTAAGCCTAAACTTATTCCTATTAATAAATCTGTAAAAACAATGCCAAAAACAGTTGCAAAAAATGGTACAGATTGTTTCCAACCCATTCCATACATTTTTATAAATAAAGATGGTTTTGCTAATTTAAAACCAACAATAAATAAAATTGATGCTAATACAGAAAGCGGTATCATGTTTAATAATGTTGGAATAAGGATTACGGAAATAAGTAATAATAAACCATGTATAATGGCAGATAATTTAGATTTACCACCAGATTGAATGTTTGCAGAACTACGAACAATTACTTGGGTTATTGGTAAACCACCAATAAGTCCTGAAATAATATTACCTGTTCCTTGCGCTAATAACTCACGGTTGGTTGGGGTTACATTTTTGTCTGGATCTATTTTATCTGATGCTTCTACACACAGTAGGGTTTCTAAACTAGCAACCAAGGCAATGGTAAACCCAGTGATCCAAACTTCAGGATTTGTTATTGCTGAAAAGTTAGGGAATTTGAATTGTGCAAGGAATGATGCCGCATCTTCTGGAATAGGTACACTCACTAAATGTTTAGCCGAAATACCAAATGCCTCGTTGTCTTTTGTAAATACAAAATATAAAATCCCAAGGACTACAGCCACTAAGGGCCCTTGTATTATTTGAAAAAACTTTCCTTTTTTAGAGAAAACTTTATCCCATAATATTAGTATTGCTAAGCCTATGATAGCAATAATTGTTGCGCCTAAACTGATATTGTTAATTGCTCTGAAAATTTCAGAAAAAGTATTTTCTCCATCTACTTGAAAGAAAGCAAAATCTCCTTCTGGATCTGGATCATAGCCAAAAAAATGTGGAATCTGTTTTAAAATGATAATAATACCAATACCAGTTAGCATTCCTTTAATTACAGATGAAGGAAAATAGTAACCTATTATCCCTGCTTTAAGAAGTCCGAATATAATTTGAATGACACCACCAATTACTACGGCAACTAAAAAGTTTTGATATCCGCCAAGTGTACCTATTGCTGTTAATACTATGGCTGCTAATCCGGCAGCAGGACCACTAACTCCAATTTTAGAGCCGGATAATGCTCCTACAACTACACCTCCTACAATACCGGCAATAATTCCAGCAAATAAAGGAGCTCCACTAGCGAGTGCAATACCTAAACATAAAGGTAACGCAACGAAAAATACAACGACACTTGCAGGCAAGTCGTTTTTTAATGTTTTAAACATACATAATTAATTATGCCTTTATTCAGATTTGGAAAAGGCAGGTTGACAAAAAAAATAAAAAATACTCGGGATTAAATAGAAGTTACCTCGGGAGGTGGGAGTATAATTTTAGCTGTATGTAGTGAATTGTTTAGTGTAGATCTGTCATTGACAGAAACATTTCTTTGATCAGAAATATAAAGACGATAAGAAAAATCTGAAGCGATAAATTTTTCTACTTCATTGATTTTTTTACATTGATGTTGCTCTTGCTGCTCTTCTTCGTTCATATTATTCACAAGTACAGAAGATTCATCATCAAGAAATGTAATAGCAGTAGGCGCTGTCAAGGCAACAAGCCAAAAAACGAGCAATATAAACTGAACAGTATTTCTTGAAATTCTTAACATAGCAGTTGCAAATATAATAGTATTACTATTAAAAAGTGTTAAGAAATATTTAAATATCTTTTAACATTTTAATTTCACTTGTAGGAATCCAGCCTGTTTTCCCGTCAGGAATTTTAATTTTACTCCAGTCATTTAGGGTTTCTAAAACCATTACTTTAGTACCTTCATGTAATTTAAATGTCTCCGTACTTCTGCCATTAGGTTCAGCTTGTATAGAGCTCTCTTTTTCAAAAACAATAGCGGGTTGGTCGTCTTTAAATTCTCCATACTTTAAATAAGCTAAAGCGATAGATGCTAGTGCAATGACTAAAAATACCAAGGAGGAAATAAAAGAAATTCTTTTTAATGTTGCGTTAGCTAAGAAGTAATATAATAGATATGCAAGAACAAAAAGGAACATCAAGATTACACTACTATACGCCCATTGTTCAAAGGAAAAAAATGAGGTTGTATTCTTGTATAATTTTGCGAAACCTGTTTCAGGTGCAGTAGTTATAGCGTCCAAAGTCATATTTTGGGCGTAAGCTAAATTATTTTTTATATCAGAATCATTGGGTTTTAAGAGGAGTGCTTTTTCATAATAATAAATACTAGGAGCAATTTTGTTTTCCTTGTAATAAACGTTTCCTAGATTAAAATAAAGTTCTGAAGAGGCTTCTCCATTATCTACTATTTTTAGGTACGTTTTTTCTGCTACTTCATATTTACCATCATTATAAGCTGTGTTTGCTGCATCAAATAATTTTGCGTTCTGGGAATACCCTAGAAAGCCAATGAATAATATGAATATGAATAGTATTTTTTTCACTTTTTTATTTTTTATAATTGCTTATCCATTGATGAGATTACTTCACTTGCCGTGTTGTAATCTTCTTGCATCTGAACGTTAGAAAAAGGACTATATCTAGCCATTTCACAGTTTTTTAATAATGCCATAAACCCATCTGTAGTAGATTGGTTTACCTGTTTTTCTTCAAATAATTGCGCAATTTTATCTTTGCTAAATTCCGATGTTTCAATTTTTAATTTTGCTTTTAAATAATTATGTAATGCTTTTTCTAAGGCTACATAAAAGGCTTCTTTGTTTCCTAAGGTTTTCTTGGCAGCAGATAAATATTTTCGAGACAGTTTATTTGCCTTTTTTACTTTGTTGCCTTCAACATCACCACGTATGGCTTCTCTCTTTTTTCCAAATAAGATGGCTAAAGGAATTAAAATTAATGGGAGTAAAAGCCATAATAAATAGGCTGTTGATCCATAGAAATAATTATTACCTTTTGGTTGTAGTGTTGTACTAAGCTTAATAAATAGAAATTGACTGCCTGTACTCACTACTTCTTGACGGTTTGAAGGAGTAGTACTACCAGAAACTCCACCATTAGTAGGGCCTTCTATCACATTAATTACTATTTCTTTAGAAGCAATACTTATGTATTTTTCTGCTTTTGGATCAAAATAACTAAACGCAATACTAGGAATAGGGTATTTGCCTTTATAACTTGGAACTATGGTGTAGTTATTTTTTACACTTCCTTCCATTCCTGTAATCGTAGTTTTTATAAGCTCATCAAATTCAGGTTCGTAAACTTCTAAAGCACTAGGTAGGCTAGGTTCAGGTAATTGAAATAATTTTAAATTACCTGAGCCGCTTACTTTCACAGAAGCTTGTAAAGATTCTGAGGCATTTAAGGCTTTTTTACTTGTGGTAACAGAAAAATCGAACTTACCTACAGCTCCAGTAAAGTTTTCTGGTTTGCCTGTTAAGGGTAATTCTTTTACATTTAATGTTCTGCTACCTGCGGAAACTGTTTTATGTGTCGAGGTATATAGTGGGCGGCCAAAAAAGTCGCGTCTACTAGTGGGTACTTCTACAGATACATCTAAAGATAGAGGTTCAATATCTAACTTTCCGGTTTTCTGAGGATAGAGCACAATACGTTTAAGTATTACATATTGATACGGTTTTCCTTGAAAAGTTCCTTCTTGTGCGCTATATTGCTTTACAGGCATATCCTGACTCCAGAAATTATTATATTTAGGACTATCTAGCGGTCTAAAGTTTGTTACTCTAATTGAGTTGCTTACATAGAGTTTGTATACAACACTAACCGCTTCATTAAGATATGGGTTATTATTAGAAACCTCTGCTACTAAATGTAGGTTGTCATCTGCAATAGATTCTGCTGTAGGTGGTGCGTTTGGGTCTTCAACAGCAGCGCTTACTTCTATTTTTTTTGTAAGTGATTTGTATACTTTTCCATCTACAATAATGCTTGATTGGCCAATAGTGAATGTGCCTTTTTCCGTAGGCATTAGCGTATATGAATAGCTTTTAGAATAAGATCTCACACCATTTATCCAAGAATTTCGAATAGATTGTGCAGGGCCCATAACGACACGAAACCCTTCGAAATTTGGAGGGTTAAAATTATCACCATCACGATTAATGGTGAAATCTACACGTAGTCTTTCATTTAAGCCAAGCTTTTCTTTGCTTACAGCCATTTCAAAAGTTACCTCATCTTCTTGAGCTTTTACCGAAAAAGTTAAGAACATCAGTGTTAGTAACGCAATATATTTCTTAAGTGTAAATACCATTACCAGTCTTTTTCGTTTCTTGTTTTAACACCTTTTACTTTTTGGGCGTCCATCTTTTCTTGTACTTTTTTCTCCTCATTTTGCATTGCTTCTAAGAGATTCTGTACTTGTTGTTTAGATAGTTGACTTGGTCTTTTTTGTTGTTCTCCTTTTTTATCTTCAGGTTTATCGCCTTTGCTAGGATCTTTCTTTTCTTCTTCCTTTTTGTCGCCGTCTCCTTCTTTGTTGTCTTCTTTTTCGTCCCCTTTATCTCCTTCGTCTCCTTGGTCTTTATTTTTATCGTCTTTCTGGTCTCCTTCGTTCTTATCTTCGTTATCGCCTTCTTTTTTGTCTTCGTCTTTTTTATCGTCCTTGTCCTTATCCTGGTTCTTTTTGTCTTCGTCTTGTTGCTTTTTAAGCATTTCTTGTGCTAGAGCCAAATTGTAACGTGTTTCTTCGTCTGTAGGATTGTTACGTAATGCTTGTTTGTAGGCTTCTACAGCTTTTTCGTATTGTTTTTCTTTCATAAAAACATTCCCCATATTATGGTATGCCTTATGTTTATCTTCTTTGCTCGTAGCTGTTTCACCTGCTTGCTTATAGCGTGTAAAGGCTTCATTAAAGCTTTCATTAGAATAGTATGCATTTCCTAAATTATAAGATGCAGCGCTGTTTTCTGTACTTTTTGCAATAGCCTTTCTGTAATCAACTTCGGCATTCGTAAAATCTTTTTCGGATAATGCTTTGTTGGCATCCCAAGTATAGTTTACCGATTCTTGTAACTCTTTTATGCGTAGCTTTTCTTTCTCTTCCTTATCTTCCTGTCCAAAAGAAAATGTGGCAACAAGAAGTAATAGATATACTAAATTTTTCATGTTACTTTTTTTTATTTTCATTAAACAAATTCAGTTTTCTTAACCATTGGGTTTTTCGGTCTAAAACAAACAAATCTAAAAATAGTAATAGAAAACCACCAGCAACAAACCATTGAAATTGATCTTTGTATTCAGCAAACTGTTTTGCTTCAAATTCTTTTTTATCCATTTGGTTCAACTGCTCTTTAATGTATTCAACAGCCTCACTTGTATTATCTCCATTAATGTATTCGCCATTACCTTCTGCTGCAATTTCTTTTAGAATAACCTCATTAAGTTTTGTAATTACGACTTCTCCATTCATGTCCTTTTTTAGACTCTCTACAATTCCATTACGTTTTATAGGTATGGGAGCTCCTTTTTCTTTTCCAACGCCAATCGTGAAAATTCTTATTCCTTCCTCTGTGGCTTTTTCAACAGCATCTTCTGTGGTTCCTTCTGCATGATCTTCTCCATCCGAGATGATAAAAAGTACTCTATTAGTCTGCGTTTCATCATCATAATACGTAGAGGCCAATTCTATAGCTTCATTTATTGCTGTTCCTTGAGATGAAAGCATATCTGTATTCATACTTTGCAAAAACATTTTAGCAGCACTATAATCTGTTGTTATAGGAAGCTGCGGATAGGCCTGGGCTGCATAAGCAATAATGCCAATACGATCACTGCCTAAATGGTTGATAATTTCCGAAATTAATCGCTTCCCTTTTTCTAGCCTATTAGGCGCAATGTCTTCTGCCAGCATACTTTTAGAGACATCTAGCGCAAATACAATATCTACACCTTCTCGTTTAACTGTTTCTAGCTTTGTACCAATTTTTGGATTTACGAGTCCTACTACCAGTAGCGCTAATCCTGCTAAAAAGAGTACAAATTTTAGAGTAGATTTAAAGATAGATTTTGACGGCGTTAACCTTTTTAAAAGGCCAAGGTCTCCAAATTTTTTCTGCGTCTTTCTCTTCCAGAATTGTAAGAGCACAAATGCTGCCACCAAAATAGGAATGGCAAACAGTAGATAAAAATATATTTTTTCTTCTAATTGAATCATTTTAAAATTCTTGTTGTGCTAAAATTTACACTTATATAAAACTTCTAAATAGCGTGTTTCTCAATAACCACTCTACGAGTAATAAAATACCAGCTAGAAAAATCCAAGGTCTATATCTTTCTTCAAATCTGGTGTATTTAAACTCTTCTATTTCTGTTTTTTCTAATTTATTTATTTCGTCATAAATAGACGCTAAACTTTCATTGTTGGTTGCTCTAAAATAAGCGCCGCCAGTTGTTTTAGCTATTTGCTCTAAAAGTCCTTCGTCTATTTCTACCGGTTTCATTCCGTATCTAAAAGAACCATCGCTATTTATGGCTATTGGTGAAAGGGCATTTCCGTTAGTACCTAGTCCTATGGTATACGTTTTTATGTCATATTCTACAGCTAATTCTGCCGCTGTTTGTGGTTCTATAAAACCAGAGTTGTTTATGCCATCAGTAAGTAGAATAATAACCTTGCTCAAAGCTTTGCTCTCTTTTAACCTGTTTACAGAGGTAGCTAAGCCCATACCTATTGCTGTACCATCTTCTAAACTGCCATAGGTAATTTCTTTTAAGGCATTTAACACAATGCCTTTGTCGCTAGTAATGGGCGTTTTAGTATAGCTTTCACCAGCATAGACCACTAAGCCAATACGGTCATTAGGTCTTTTTTTAATGAAATCTGCGGCTACTTTCTTTAAGGAGGCTAAACGGTTTGGTTTTAAATCTCTAGCAAGCATACTAGAAGAAACATCAATAGCCATAACAATGTCTATACCTTTGGTCGTTTTTGTTTTTGTAGAAATATCTTCTGTTTGTGGTCTGGCAAGTGCTACAATAATTGCAGCTAGGGCAAGCAAACGAAGTATAAAAAGTAACGGCTTTAATTTGGGTAGCAAACTATCAGTAGAAAAACCTTTGATGCTTGCAATTTTTAAAGAAGCAGTTTCTTTTCTACGCTTAAAAAAATACCAAAGCACAGCTACTGGAAGTAGTGAAAACAACCAAAAAAATTGTGGATTAGCAAATTCTATATTCTCAAGCATTTATTATTCTGTTTTTACATCTATGGTTGATAAAATACGGTCTACTACTTCTTTTGCGTACATGTCTTCCTCCAGCCAAGTAAGGATAATTTGCTGTTGAAATCCTTTGCCACCAAATGTTACAATAGCATATTCTCCATTTACAAGATCTTTTGATTCGGATACCGAAAACTTACCAGTACCGTATGTTTTTATTCCTTTTACGGCACCTACCGTAGTAAATTCTTCCGTCTTAGTTATAATATTTTTTGCTCCTTGGGCCTCAAATTGTTGTAGCACTGCGTTTATAGATAATTCAGTGTCTGGTTCTACGGGTTTCGTAAGTGTAATAGAAGAAACTCCTACCGAAAATAACCCAATAGAACTTTTATACATGAAAACCTGTGCCTCTTTAATATCAGCTTTTAATTCAGGTGTTATCTCAAATTCCTGTCGTATTAAAACTTTTGGAGTTTCTATCGTAATAGGAGGGTAGCCATAGGTGCTAGAGATCCATTCTGTTTCTAATAATTCTTTAGTTGGGTGTCCTAGGATTGTATCCTTTACATAACTAAATCCAAAATAACTAACTGCTGTTACTGTTGAGATGATCAAAACGGAAGCAGCAATTACTACGGTAATAATAATTTTATTGCGATGTTTTTTACGTTCTAACTCTTCTAAATATTCCTCGCGTTGTAATAGTTCTTCTTCTGTTGGCGGCGGTATTGCGTCTTTTGTTTTTGTGACAATATTTTCAATAGCTTTTCTGTCTTGTTCTGCAACAGAAGTGTCTGGCTTAGATTTAGCAAATTTCACTAAATCTGATGTCTGTAATATATTTTTAAATTGATGAATGGTATCTCCATCTAATTTCAAATTTCCAGCATCTTTAAGCATTTCTAATTTCTCAATTAACTGGTCTGTTGTGCTTTCTAAAGCAGAAATATGTACATCTTCTTCTAAATAAGAACGGACAATTGCAGTTAGTTCAGAATAATACTGTTTGTATTCATCTTGAATTAGGTATTTAGAATTTTCTAATTTCTTTAATTCTAACATTGCTCTATCATACGGTGGTAATAATGCAACTTTCTCCTCTTCTGTAAGCTTCTTTTTTCTCCAGATAAAGAAATATAACAATCCAGCAAGTATTAAGATACTTCCTATTATTACAAGAGTCCAAAACCAAGGGAAGCTATTTTTCTTCTCAACATTAATAATGTCTTTGATATCAAATAGTTGTTGCGCTATGGTATCTACGGGAATTGTATTTACATAGATATTGACAGAATCGGTAGAGAATATTTTTTGATTAATAATTACTTTTTGCTGTGGTAATGTATAAGTCCCAGAATCAAATTGGGTTAATGCATATTTTTTTATCAGCGTGAGTTTGCCATTTTCCGGAATAGTATCTGTAGCAAAAGATTCTACCATTTCTAGAGGAGCAAAAGATTGTCCTTCAGGAAAGGTTACTTGGTCTATGCTATCAATACGTACATTGACAGTGAAATTTATTTGCTCTCCAATTTTGATGTCTTTTATATCGACACCAGAAGCTACTTTAGGGTTAGATTGTGACCACCCAATGGTGGTCGCCAGTAATAGGCATAACAGTAAGTTTCGTTTACAAAACGAAAAGCAAGAAATAAGTATGTAATTAAAGTTTATCATGTTATCCTCTTCGCTTAAAATACCCTAATAATTTTTTGACATAGCTTTCATCTACTCGGCATGCTAGTACCCCACAGCCCGATTTTGAAAACGTATTCTGAAAATAGTCTACTCGTTCTTGGTAGTATTTGCCATAGCTAAGGCGTACTTTCTTAGATTGTGTGTTTACTAATTGTAATTGGCCGGTTTCTACATCTTCCATTTGTACCATTCCTATATTTGGTATGGTTTCTTCCCGTTCATCATAAACACGAATTCCGGTAACATCATGTTTTTTTCCTGTGATGCGTAAGGTTTGTAAGTAGTCTTCCGTGATAAAATCAGATAGTACAAAAACAATAGCTTTTTTCTTCATAACACGGGTTAAATACTTCAGTGCTACGGCTAAATCCGTCTTATTACTTTTTGGGGTAAATTCTATTAATTCTCTGATGATTCTTAAAACATGACTTTTCCCCTTTTTAGGAGGAATGAAAAGTTCTATTTGATCAGAAAATAAAATCAATCCAATCTTATCATTATTCTGTAATGCGGAGAAAGCAAGGGTTGCAGATATCTCCGTAATAATTTCATTTTTGAATTGATTAGAAGAACCAAAAAGCTCAGAGCCACTTACGTCTACCACAAGCATCATGGTGAGTTCTCTTTCTTCTTCAAAAACTTTAATGTAAGGTTCGTTATATCTAGCAGTTACATTCCAATCAATAGCACGGACGTCATCACCAAATTGGTATTGACGTACTTCGCTAAACGTCATACCTCTACCTTTGAAAGTGGAATGGTATTCCCCTCCAAAAATATGGTCAGAAAGACGACGCGTCTTAATCTCAATTTTACGAACTTTTTTTAATAACTCTTTGGTATCCATTTTCCTCTCTCCCAACCCTCTCTCTAAGTGAGAAAGGTCTTTTAAAAAATTTAATTTTTAGCACCTCTTGTAAAGTCCTCCCTCATTTGTGGAAGGATTTAGGATGAGATTTAAGGCACTTCTATTTCGTTTACAATTTTATTGATAATATCTACTGAGGTTACATTTTCTGCTTCTGCTTCATAGGTAATACCAATTCTATGTCTTAAAACATCATGTACTACAGCTCTAACATCTTCAGGAACAACATAACCTCTTCTTTTAATAAAGGCATAACATTTAGCTGCATTTGCTAAGTTAATACTTCCTCTTGGAGAAGCTCCAAAACTAATTAGTGGTTTTAAATCTTCTAACTTGTATTTTTCTGGGTAACGTGTGGCAAAGATGATGTCTAAGATATATTTTTCAATCTTTTCATCCATATATACTTCTCTCACCGCTTTTTGTGCACTAAGTATTTGTTCCGTAGTAACCACAGCATTTACTTGCTCGTAATTACCACTTAGATTCTGGCGCATAATTAATTGCTCCTCATTCATTTTAGGATAATCAATTACCGTTTTTAGCATAAAACGGTCAATTTGAGCCTCTGGTAAAGGGTATGTACCTTCTTGCTCAATTGGGTTTTGCGTAGCCATTACTAAAAATGGTTTGTCTAGAATAAATGTTTGGTCGCCAATAGTTACTTGCTTTTCTTGCATTGCTTCTAAAAGTGCCGATTGCACTTTTGCAGGTGCACGGTTAATTTCATCTGCTAAAACAAAGTTGGCAAAGATTGGTCCTTTTTTAATAGAAAAATCATTCTCTTTCATATTAAATATCATGGTACCAACAACATCTGCGGGTAATAAATCTGGTGTAAACTGTATTCTGCTAAAACTACCTTTTACAGCTTTTGCTAAGGTGTTAATCGCTAAAGTCTTTGCTAAACCAGGTACACCTTCAAGTAGAATATGACCTTGGCCTAAGAGCCCAATTAGTAATCGTTCTACCATATACTTTTGACCAACAATTACTTTGTTCATCTCTAGCATTAATAAATCTATAAAAGCACTTTCTCGCGCAATTTTCTCGTTGATAGCACTAATATCGATTGAAGTATTTTCTTCCATATGTATTATATATTTGGACAAGCTAATAAATTGATACGCAAATTGAAAATTTATTTAGATATGCGCTGTTAACAATTGGTTAAAAATTAACAAAAGGCCTAAGTTTTATGAAGGCTTTAAGGTATTTATTTTTTAATTTCACATTCTGATGGGAAATAAGACAAATTATTCGAAAATTATTGCAGGAACTATGACTTGGGGAAGTTGGGGAAAACAACTTTCTACACAAGAAATGGCCTCCTTAATGGAACAATGTATAAGCCTTGGGATTACGACGTTTGATCATGCAGATATTTATGGAGATTATGGAACAGAAACAGCTTTTGGAAAAGCATTTAAAGCGAGTACTATTGATAGGTCTAAAGTTCAATTTATAAGTAAATGCGGAATTCAAATGATTACTGGGAGAGAAAATAAGGTAAAGCATTATCAATACGATAAAGAGTATATTATTTCATCGACAGAACAATCCTTAAAAAAACTAAATACAGAATATTTAGATGTTTTACTGCTGCATAGACCAAGTCCGCTTTTACAACCAGAAGAAGTAGCGGAAGCCGTATTAAGTCTCAAAAACTCTGGAAAAATAAAAAAATTCGGGGTTTCTAATTTCACAGCAAACCAAATAGCTTTATTAGAAACAGCAATTCCTGTTTCTGCAAATCAAGTAGAATTGTCATTGACACAGCATGATACAATGACTGATGGTACTTTGGATGATTGTATGGTGCATAAAAGGTTTGCGATGTGTTGGAGTCCATTGGGGACTTATTTTAAAGTAAATGATGCTCAAACAGATAGAATAAAAAAAGTACTTGTATCCCTTATAGAGAAATATAATGCCACCGAAAGTCAAATTTTATTAGCTTGGCTGCTAAAGCATCCGGCATCAATATTTCCTGTGGTTGGGACAACAAATTTTGAGCGATTATCAGAATCAGTTGCGGCAATAGAACTAGATGTAGAGCTACAAGATTGGTTTTTATTGTTAGAAGCAAGTCAAGGAAAAGAAGTAGCATAACTAAAAATTTTAAAGAGAGGCATGAATAAAACAGTATTAATAACAGGGGCAACCAGTGGTATAGGGAAATCTACGGCTATTTTATTCGCTGCAAATAACTACAATGTGGTGTTGTGTGGTAGAAGACAGGAAAGGCTTAATGCATTAAAGCAGGAGTTAGGTAAAGAAACAAAAGTACATACCTTAAATTTTGACGTTAGGGACAAGGCTGCCGTTTTTGAGGCTATTGAGTCATTACCGTCAGATTTCACAGATATTGATATTTTAGTTAATAATGCAGGGAATGCACATGGTTTAGATACTATTGATCAAGGAAATACGGACGATTGGGATGCTATGTTAGATATTAATGTAAAAGGACTTTTGTATGTATCTAAGGCTATTATTCCAAAAATGATTGCGAAAAAAGCGGGTCATATTATTAATATAGGTTCTACGGCTGGTAAAGAAGTGTATCCTAAAGGTAATGTGTATTGTGCAAGCAAACATGCGGTAGATGCCATAACAAAAGGAATGTTGATGGATTTGAATCCTTATGGAATACGGGTTGGAGCGGTGAATCCTGGTTTAGTGGAAACAGAATTTAGTAAGGTTCGGTTCAAAGGCGATGAACACAAGGCAGAAAATGTCTATAAAGGGTTTCAACCTTTAAAACCAGAAGACATTGCAGATATTATTTATTTTGTAGTGACAAGGCCTTATCATGTAAATATTGCAGATTTAATAGTGATGCCAACAGCTCAAGCAAGTGCTACGATTGTAAATAAAAAGGTATGATTAATAAGCGCTTGCTTGTAAAAAACCTTCTTGCTCATAATGACGAGAATAGTTTTTATGATAAAAAGCGTTTTATAACTATAGGAGAACGCGAGGGGAAGGCTAAATTTCTAAAACACGTTTGTGCACTAGCAAATAGCAACCCTAACAATAATTCTTTTATAGTTATTGGTGTGGAGGATGAAGATAACAAAATAGTAGGAGTAGATTTTTTTGATGACAGCAAAATTCAAAACCTTGTTAACGCTTACTTAGACAATCCGCCTTTAATTTCTTATGAAAATATTCCGTTTCCACATTTGCCAGAGGGTAAAGTGGTGGGGTTAGTAACTATTAAATCTGCAGGAAAAGTTTGTTCACTCCGTAAAAATATCTGGAAATATTACGGAGGGTCTGTTTTTTTTAGAGAGGGTAGTATTAGTTTGCCTAAAAGTTATGATATAGAATTGAAAGACACCAATTCAGAAGCTGTAGCCACTATAGAGTTGCATGCTAGAAATAATATAGAATTAACTTTAGATGGTGTTATCGATTTTATAAACCACCGCCATAAAGATTTAAGCAGTAACTATAAAGTGTTTAAAGAGCAATTTGTTGTGTGTTGGGCGGGGAATAAAAAAAAGGTAAATAACGAAACCTATTACTCGCGGGTAGATATTGAATTGATCAATGAGCAAGTAAAACTTTTTTATTCCGCATTAGATGAAATAACAATTAGTTATGATGAGGATTCTTTTAGTACGGTAGAATATGTACAATTGGGTTTAGGAGAACAGCAAAAATATTATCCTTTAGAAAAGGTAAAAATAACTTTTCACGAAAACGGAACCTATACCATTCAGAGTGAGTTGGTTTTTGAAGCACCACAATATGACAAAAAAGTTCTCCATCATATTTTTAATGCCAACAGCGTATTGTTGCAAAAAATAGAAAAGAAGATACCTTTATCTGCATTAGAAAATAAGGATCTTGAGTTGTTGCCTGCAACGTATTTAATTTGTTTTTTAAACGGATTTGAAGGGGCTAAAGAACAAATGGAAAATGCTAAAGTACTTTTAAAAAATAGGAGCGGTCACGTATATCGATCTCTAAAGGAATCGTTACGAATTATGAGGAAAGTAAAATATAATTAAAAATTACAAGTATTGGTACTTTTTAAGGAATTAGGTATCTTGATAAAAATTAAATAAAGACAAACCAAAATGGGACTATTTGACGAAATAAAGAAAAAACTGAGTCATGAATTTATAGATATTATAGAATGGCTAGATAGTACAGACGATACTATTGTTCATAGATTTGAACGGTACCAGAATGAAATAAAAAATAATGCGAAATTAATTGTTCGTGAAGGTCAAGTAGCTGTTTTTATTAATGAGGGCAAGCTCGCAGATGTTTTTAAACCAGGCACTTATACCTTAAGCACACAGAATTTACCAATTCTGACCACTTTAAAAGGGTGGAAGTACGGATTTGATAGTCCGTTTAAAGCAGAGGTGTATTTTGTGAATACCCATTTGTTTACGGATGAAAAATGGGGTACAAAAAATGCAATTATTTTAAATGATGAACGGTTTGGGTTAACGGAAATTAGAGCTTTCGGAACGTATAGTTTCCGCATTCAAGATGCTGGAAAATTTGTAGTAGATGTTGTAGGGACAGATGGTAATTTTACTAACTACGAAGTTAATGAGCATTTAAAAAGTTTAATTGTTACGCGTTTTACAGATACGGTAGGAGAAGCAAAATTGCCTATTGAGCTCTATGCTGCAAATACTACAGAATTATCAGAAACATGCCAAGAGGTAATGCAGCCAGAATTTGGCCGTGTAGGAATTTTATTAGAGAAATTCTACATTGAAAATGTATCCATGCCTGAAGATCTTAAAAAAGAAATCTTCGAGTATTCTAGGTTAGATAAGCTAGATATGGCCAAACTCACACAGTTTAAAACTGCAAAAGCTATTGAAGAAGCAGCTAAGAATGAAGGTGGTACTGCAGGTGCTGGTATGGGAATGGGAATGGGCTTTGTTCTGGCGCAGCAAATGGGAGGAATGATGAACCCGCAAATGTCGCAGCAGACCAATCCTAACCTACAACAAGCAGCTGTTCCGCCACCAATACCGGTACAAGTGCTATATCATTATGCAGTAAGTGGATCCCAAATGGGGCCTGTACCTTTTGATAAATTAAAAGAACTTTTTGCGGGCAGAACGGTAAATAAAGATTCACTTATCTGGAAACAAGGAATGGAGAACTGGAAAGCATTGCATGAAATAGAAGAGCTTAAAACCTTCTTGGGTGGCAATACTCCGCCGCCATTGCCAAACTAATAAACTTATTTATATAAATAATAGTATTGATGCCGTATAGTGTCAACTTACCGTTAATGGTGATTCATGGAAGAAGCGTTTTTAAGTGAACATAAAAAATCATGTGCTAATTGTGGTGCGGAGCTTAAATTTAAACCAGGCTCTAACCAATTAAAATGTGAATATTGTGGCTATGAGGAATTTATTGAACAGGCTAAAACTAGTTTTGAAGAATTAGAACTTCAGCACTATTTAAAAGTTGTTGGAGATAATGCTTATACCGAAACAATAGAATTACTTCATTGTAAAAACTGTGGTGCTAATCAGCATGTAGAAGAAAATTATAAATCTTTAGGTTGTGTATATTGTGGCGATCCATTAATTAGAGAAGACATCGTAAAAGAAGGGTGGATTTTGCCGGGTGCACTTGTTCCTTTTCAAATAGACGCAAAGAAGGCAAAAATAATTTTCAAGGGTTGGGTGCATAGTCTTTGGTTTGCGCCAAATAAACTTAAAAAAGCAGCTTTAGATGCAGAAGGTTTACATGGTTTATATGTGCCTCATTGGACTTTTGATGCCAATTTATATGCTACGTATCAAGGGCAACGAGGAGATTATTATTACGTAACGGAAAGCTATAAAACCAAAAACGGAAGACAAACAAGACAGGTGCGTAAAACACGTTGGTCAAATACATCGGGAGCAGTTAATGGTTTTGTTGATGATATTTTAATTAATGCTTCTGAAAAAAAAAGACGAGATATTCCTAGTAAAATAGCGCAATGGAATTTAAAAGAATTAGTAGTTTTTAATTCAAAGTATTTGTCAGGTTTTGTAACTGAAAAATATACCATTTCCTTAAAAGAGGGGCACCATCAATCTTTTCAAGAAGCAAAGAATATTGCGTATGGCTGGATAAACAAAGACATAGGGGGAGATACGCAAAGAATAGATCATACAGATATTAAACTATCAGAAGAGACCTTCAAACACATTTTAGTGCCTGTTTATTTAAGTTCTTATGTTTATAATGGTAAAGAATATCAATTTTATGTAAACGGACAAACAGGTGCAATTAGCGGAATACGGCCATATTCTTTTTGGAAAATATTCTTTTTAGTACTTTTAATCATTATTATTATAACAGTTATTGCGATTTTTACACAATCATGAGAGTATTAGCCATAGGAGATATCCATTCAGGATTAAAAGCATTAGAACAAGTTTTAGCCAAAGCAAAGGTAACTACAGAAGATAAATTAATCTTTCTGGGAGACTATGTAGATGGGTGGAGCCAAGCTACGGAAACCATAAATTTTTTAATTGATTTACAGAAAACACATAATTGTGTTTTCATAAGGGGTAATCATGACGAGTTCTGTAGGTCATGGTTAACGGAACGAAAAGATAACCCTATGTGGTACGAGCATGGTGGTGAAGCTACAGTAAATTCATATGCAAAGCTAGATAAGCAAACTAAAGAATTGCACATCGACTTTTTTACGCAATTGGAAGATTATTATTTAGATGAGGATAAACGCTTGTTTCTTCATGCAGGATTTACTAACTTAAAGGGAATAGATTTTGAATATTTCTCAAAAACTTTTTATTGGGATAGGACGTTATGGGAATTAGTACTTTCTTTAGACCCAAATTTAACGCCGGAGCATAAATATTATCCGCAGCGTTTAACACATTATTCTGAGATTTATATAGGACATACGCCGGTAACTAGAATAGGTAAAACAACACCACAGAATGCGGCTAATGTCTGGAATGTAGATACAGGAGCAGCGTTTAAAGGGCCACTTTCTATTATAGATATTGCTACCAAGCAAGTGTGGCAAAGTGATCCCGTCTATACATTGTACCCCGATGAAAAAGGAAGAAATTGAGCAGTTAAAATATAAAAGGATTATAGCCTTATTATAAGTATTATTACGAACTTTGAAAAAAATAGAATATGTCAGCAAAAAACATTAGAATAGAAGTAATGCGGGCGATTGAGGAGAAGGTAAATGGTTTTATTGATCAGTACTTAATTCCAATTCAAGACATTTGGCAACCAACAGATTTTTTGCCAGATCCGCAAAGCGATGGGTTTCTTGATGCTGTAAAGCAAATACAAGAAGAATCTAAAGACTTAGGATACGATTTTTGGGTAACTATGGTTGCCGATACGGTTACTGAAGAAGCATTACCAACGTATGAATCTTGGTTGATGGATGTTGAAGGTGTTGATCAGCACGGTGAGAATAAAAATGGCTGGTCTAAATGGGTGCGTCATTGGACTGCAGAAGAAAACCGTCATGGAGACGTATTGAATAAATACTTGTATTTATCAGGTAGAGTAAACATGCGTGAAGTAGAAATTACTACCCAGCATTTAATTGCAGATGGTTTTGATATAGGTACCGATAGAGATCCCTATAAAAACTTTATTTATACCTCATTTCAAGAATTAGCAACCAATATCTCGCACAAGAGAGTTGGGCAAATGGCTAAAAAGAAAGGGAATGTATTATTAGGTAAAATGTGTACTATTATTGCGGGTGATGAAATGCGTCATCATTTAGCGTATAGAGAGTTTGTAAAATCTATTTTTGAGCATGATCCAAATCAAATGATGTTAGCATTCGCTGATATGATGAAGAAGAAGATTGTTATGCCTGCACATTTTTTACGTGAGTCTGGTGGTACAATTGGTTCTGCATTTGAAAATTTTTCAAATTGTGCACAACGATTAGGTGTGTATACGGCATTGGATTACATTGATATTCTTAAAAAATTAAATTCTTATTGGGAGCTAGATAATATCCGTGGATTGAATGATGATGGTGAGCGTGCAAGAGATTATTTAATGAAGTTGCCAGATAGGTTAGAGCGTATAGCTACAAGGATGAAATTTCCTGAAGATCAATATCATTTTAAATGGGTTGATGCAAACGGTAGGTTATAAAAATAATAAAGGCGGTATTTTAATACCGCCTTTATTATTTAATGTAGTTTACGCATGGTATTACAACTTACCATGTTTGTGTTCGTCTTGCCATTTAGTCAATTCCATCCATTTACCCTCATAACACATTTTGGCTTGCATAGGCCATGAGGCAGGGTCGTGTATTTTATATCTATTTCCACCACCATCAAGAACTTTTTGACAATCAGCAACAGAGGCATCAGAAAGTGCTTTCCATGTTTTTATGCCACTTTCTTTAAACATCGCTTCAATTTTTGGACCAATTCCTTCTACCAATTTTAGGTCATCCTGTTTAATTGTTTTGCCAAATGCTGCTTTTGCTGCAATTGCATCAAACGCAATTACGGGTATTACTGGAGTTGTTAGGGTAACAGGAGCAGCAGCGGTAGGAGTTTCAGGTGCTGCAAAATTGGAAACAGGAGCAACTGCGACTGGTTTTGCATTCAATTTTTGTTGGCAGGCATATAAATCTGCTTTCAAACGTATATTTTTCTCCTCACACAGGTTTAAATCTGCAGAATTATCAATGGTAGTATTTCCAGACTTTCCTAGTAGATAGCCAAGTATTGCACAAATAATTCCGACTAAAGCTGGGATAATCCAACACCAAATAGTTAAGTTTTCAAAATTCATTTTAATATGTATTTATTGTTTAGGTGATTATTTAGTTTAAGGTGATAACCGTTCTTCTGTTCTGACTTCGACCTTCGTCTGTATCATTAGTAGCAATTGGAGTGTCTGGCCCTTTTGAGGTAGCTATGATTTTAGACGCTAGAATACCATTTTCACTTAAGTATTGCTTTGCGAAGTCTGCACGTTCTTGTCCTAAGCCAATATTTGTAATTCTATTTCCTTGGCTATCGGTATGACCAACAACACTGCAATTTGCGCCTTCTATCTTATCAAGGTATTTAGAAATAGCTGCAATTTTTTGACGTTCACTAACGGTAAGGGTGATGGCGGCTTCACCAGTATTAAAATAAAGTACTAATGGATCTGCTTTAATCTTATCATAGAGTGCTTTCATCTCCTCTTCAAGGTCTTCGTGTTCATTTGAAAAAGCGTAGCTCACAGGGCCTAGAAATACATTTTCAGAAGAACTTATCATGTCTTCTTTTAGTGTTCCTAAAATAGTTAAGGAAGAAGAAGGAATACCTTGAGCAACTAGATGATTTTTAATAGCATTTGCTCTAGCGATACCTAGATTTGGAAAAGCAGATTTATTTGCTTCATCACTTTTATAAAAACCGGTGATGTCAAATACTTTACTTGCGTTTTCTTTTAAATAAGATTTAATGCCACCAATTCCTTCAGTTACTTTTGCTGATAAAGGCCTTAAAATGGAAGAGGAAGATCTGTTGAAATTAAAATTATCATTAGAGTCATAAGAAAAAGACCCATCCGAAAATTTAAAAGGATATGCCGTTGCTTCGGGCTGACTTTCTTCTACAATTTTAGTTTCTGGAATTTCTGAGCTTGCCTCGCAACAACTACAGCAGGTCATAAAAAAATAAGTCCCTAGAAGAATAGTAATGACTATTCCTAAAAGATAAGTGGTTTTTTTTGTCATTGTTGATGGTTATTTAGTGTTAACTACACCAAAGTATTAAAAAAAACCTTAAAATGTTAAATATTTGTGTATTAAATATTCATTATCAAACAGATAACTAATTGTAAATGTTAAAATAGGCTGAGGTATTCGGGGATTAAAAATTATCAAACAATACGGTTTTTCCTACTATGTGTACGAAAATAACTATGTTTTTAAGCTTAATTTTAGTTATTAAACCTGTAAAAAATAAACCCTTATTTCTACCGACAAAGTTTCGGCATTGAAATAAGGGTTTTATAAAAGGAAGAAGTTTTTACAGAAATGAAAACTTCTTTTGATTAGTTAGTTGTAAACCACATACTAGGTAGAAAAGCTATTCTGTGGTTTTTTATAACTTAAAGATCAAATTTGATTCCTTGAGCAAGAGGAAGCTCCGTAGTATAATTTATAGTATTTGTTTGTCTACGCATATAAACCTTCCAAGCATCTGATCCAGACTCACGTCCTCCACCAGTTTCTTTTTCTCCACCAAAAGCACCACCTATCTCTGCGCCAGAAGTTCCAATGTTTACATTTGCAATGCCACAATCAGATCCTTGTACAGATAAGAATGCTTCTGCTTCACGCAGATTATTTGTCATAACCGCAGAAGATAACCCTTGAGCCACTCCATTTTGAAGCTTTAGGGCATCATGTATGTCTCCTGAATATTTTAATAAGTATAGTATAGGAGCGAATGTTTCGTGTTGAACAATTTCAAATGTATTATTTGCTTCTGCAATCGCAGGTTTTACGTAGCATCCAGATTCGTACCCTTCACCAGAAAGAACACCCCCTTCAACCACAATAGTTCCGCCTTCTTTAACCACTTTTGCTAATGCTGCTTCGTACATTTTTACAGCATCAGTATCTATAATAGGTCCCACATGATTGTTTTCATCTAAAGGATTCCCAATTCGTAATTGTCCGTATGCTTTTACAACGGCATCTTTAACCGTATCATAAATAGATTCATGGATAATTAAACGCCTTGTAGAAGTACAACGTTGTCCTGCGGTACCTACAGCACCAAAAACAGCACCAATAACTGTCATTTTAATATCTGCATCTGGAGTTACAATAATAGCATTGTTACCTCCTAATTCTAATAAAGATTTTCCTAAACGACCAGCAACTTCTTTTGCTACAATTTTACCCATACGAGTAGAACCTGTTGCAGATATTAAAGGTACACGAGTATCTTTAGTCATCATTTCTCCAACAGTATGATCGCCATTTATAAGATTGCAAATACCTTCAGGTAAGCCGTTTGCTGCAAATACTTCTGCAGCTATATTTTGACATGCTATTCCGCACATAGGTGTTTTTTCACTCGGTTTCCAGATACATACGTCTCCACAAATCCAGGCTAAAGCCGTATTCCAAGCCCAAACAGCTACAGGAAAATTAAAAGCAGAAATAATACCAACAACTCCTAAAGGGTGGTATTGCTCGTACATTCTATGTCCGGGACGTTCAGAATGCATAGTTAACCCATGTAGTTGTCTTGATAAGCCAACTGCAAAATCACAGATATCAATCATTTCTTGAACCTCGCCTAAACCTTCTTGGTAAGATTTTCCCATTTCATAAGAAACAAGTTTTCCTAAGGCTTCTTTTTTTTCTCTTAGTTTGTCACCAAACTGTCTTACTATTTCGCCTCTTAACGGAGCTGGCTTTGTTCTCCATTCTTGAAATGCCGCAGTTGCTGTCTCCATTACTTTAGCGTAATCTTCTTGCGTAGTTGCTTTTACTTTGCCAATTAATTTACCGTCTACTGGTGAATATGAAGCTATTTCTTCACCTGAAGCAAAAAACTTTGATCCTGTTGATGTACCTAAATTAGTAGCTGATACTCCTAAAGTCTTTAAAGCAGAATCAATACCGAAGTCTGTTGTTGTTTTTGACATTTTATAACTTTTTATTAGTTAAATGTTATATTTATTCAAAGTTACGATTAATAATTGTATCCCTGAACAACCAAAAAAAAATATGTTTATAAAAGAATGAGGGCTATTGTAAGTAGTGCAGGAACAGTCTGAACGAATAGAATTTTTCGGGAAACAGTCATGGAGCCATAGATACCTGCAGTAGCTACGCATGCTAGAAAAAATAGGGCAATATTGTTGCTCCACTCTAGGTTTGTAATAAAGAATGTCCATAATAAACCCGCGGCTAAAAAGCCATTATATAAACCTTGATTGGCGGCCATGGCTTTAGTGGGTTCAAATAAATCTTTAGGAAAGTTATCAAATACTTTTCTTCCTTTAGTGGTCCATGCGAACATCTCAAAATACATAATGTATAGGTGTAAAAAAGCAATTACTCCTATTAAAACCTTAATAGTAATTTCCATAAATTATTCTTTTGCAATATAACGTTCATCAACTGGCATTATCGTTCCGCAATTATCACACGTTCGTAATGCTTCAGAACTATAAAAGTATTTAAAATGAGATAAAAAATCTTTTTCAATATCATTAAGCGTAAAATAAGCTTCGTATAGTTTATGATTACAATGATCACAAAACCATAATAAACCATCATCTACATTCATATGGTTTCGTTTTCTTTCAATTACAAGACCAATAGAATTCTCATGGCGTACGGGAGAGTGTGGAATTTTAGCGGGGTGTAAATACATATCTCCAGGTCCTAATGTCATTGTTTTTTTTACACCATCTTCCTGTACGTGTACTTCTATATTGCCTTCTAGTTGGTAAAATAGTTCTTCGGTTTCATTGTAATGATAATCTTTACGCGCGTTAGGTCCAGCAACGATCATTACAATATAGTCACCGGCATCTTTGTATAGATTCTTATTTCCAACAGGTGGTTTTAAAGAAGCTCTATTTTCTGAAATCCATTTGTTTAAATTGAATGGAGGAGTAATTGCCATAGTATGCTTTTTTTACGAAAGTTAAAAAAACTATACTATAATAGACCGAAAAAAATAAATATAATCTTAGAGGTTTCTTAATTCTAAGAAACCAAACATTCTAGAGAGGGGACCATGTGTACTGCAAAAGAAATAAATTAGATTATTTGTAAAACAATTGTGTGAAATAGAAAACGCCATCAGCGTCTGTCTTTACACTCACTGCAGAATGTGTAAAATCTCCTTCTATAGCTTTTTTATGGGTACTACTATGCATCCAGCCATCAAAGGCTGTTGGTGCATCTTCATAACTTTTTGCTACATTTTCGGAAACTAAAATCGCATTGACTTCAGATGTAAAACTGGAAGCTCTGGAGCTAAAGTTATCGTGATTGGTGGTCCCTTTTGAGATCATATAATCAGTATGTAAATTAGCATACTTATATGCAATACTGTTATATTCCAAATTAATTAGTCCGTTATTAATCCTATAGTTGTTCACTAGCGCCATCAATTCATTTTCAACCTCAATGGCATTCTTAGATTCTATTATTACTGTATTATTTAAAGACTCTGTATTACAAGAGTAAATAAGGAATACAAATAAAACTAAGATTGCATGCTGCATTCTCATTTTCATATACGTTTTATTTGTAAGTAGTAAGAGGTAGAAAAGGGGGGTTTTCTAGTGTTCTATTGGTTCTCGTAAACCGTTCTTCTAAGATTGTCAAAATAATTAGAATACCTTGTACAATATTTTGTTTTTTCGATGAAATACACTGTTTTTGATAAATACGTTGTTTTTTATTATAAATTGTTAAGGTTTATATAATAGAAGTTGGATTCTTGTGTTTTAAGAATAGTTAATGCGGTTTATTTTCTAAAATTTCACTGTTTTCAGTGACTTAAGATTTTAATAAACACTTTATATTTACACGTAGTAAAAACCAACCTATGAAACTAAAATATTTTCAGATTATCAGCTTACTTTTTCTTGTTCTTGCCGGATGTAAAGAGAAAGTAAATACACTAGAGAATCAATCAGATAACCTTAACAAATATCAGAATTACGTTAGTGAGGTTACCCACGGAATTATTTCTTCAAGGAGTGAAGTTAGACTGGTGCTAAAACAGCCAGTAGCCACATGGGAAAGTGGTACAGAATTAAATGACCTTTTATCGGTTTCTCCAAAAGTTGACGGAAAAGTGATGGTGCTAGACAACCGAACTATTTCTTTTGTACCAGAAAAAGCATTTAAGCAAAACACCGAATATGCATTTACATTTGAATTAGGAGATGTGATCAAGGATGTTCCGGAAGATTTAGAAGAATTAACTTTCGTAATAAAAACCTTGGAGCAGCAATTTTCGGTCTATACCAATCCAATCCAGTCTTATTCAAAAGAAAAGCAATATATAGAAGGACAGTTAAGGAGTGCAGATATTCTTTCCTTAGCTATGGCGAAAGACTTGATAAAAGTAAAGCAAAATGGAAAAGATATAAAAGTGAAGTTTGATACTTCTGTAAAAGAAGGAACACTTTTTCAATTCAAAATTGATAGCATAGCGCGTTATGAAGAAGATAGTGAGTTACAAATTTCATGGGATGGCACTAAGCATGATATAGATAATAAGGGAGAAAATAAAATAGTGATACCAGGAAAGAACAATTTTATAGTTCTTGATGTGGTGGTAAAAGATACGTGGCAAAATCAAATCTTGATTAACTTTTCAGACCCACTTAAAAAAGATCAAAACTTTAAAGGCTTAGTTGTTTTAGAAGGAGATAATAATTTAAAGTATAGTGTGTCAGGGAATACATTAAAAGTATATCCGTCTAATGAGATTTCTGGTACAGCTCAATTAGAGGTCTTTGATGGGATTGCTAGTATTGATGGTTTTAAACTTAAAAACAAATTTGAAGAGCGGATTGCTTTTGAACAGATAAAACCAGAAGTTAGGTTACTCTCTAATGGGTCTATTTTACCTTCTTCAAATAACCTAAAAATTAATTTTGAAGCCGTAAATTTAAAGTATGTTGATGTATCTGTACTTCGTGTTTATGAAGATAATGTTCTTCAATTTTTACAGAACAATAATTTAAACGGAAGCAATTCTTTAAAACAAGTAGCAAGACCAATAGCCACTAAAAAACTAGAGTTGGTCACTAATTTAAGCGTAAACACAGGAAAATGGTCTGCCCATGCCTTGGATTTAAAAGAGTTAATAACGCCACAAAAAGGAGCTATTTACAGAGTAGAGTTTTCATTTAAACCATCTTATAGCACCTATAGCTGTGATGATACTAATTTTGAAACGGAAGAAGACGTTGAGGAGAATTATGATGAAGAGTCAGAAACTAGTTCTTGGGACGGAGCAGAAGATTATTATGACAATTATGAATATAATTACGATTGGAGTGAACGTGAGAATCCATGCCATACTTCATATTATTATGATAAAAAAGTAGGTGTAAATATTTTGGCTAGTGACCTAGGTGTAACGGTGAAAAGGGGACTCAATAAAAGCTATTTTGTAGCGGTTAGTGATCTTGTTACGACCAAGCCAGTTTCAGGAGCTAAAGTAACTTTTTACAACTATCAACAACAGTCCGTTGGGACGGTAACTACTAATGAAAAAGGAACTTCATTTTTTGATGCAGAAAACAACCAAGCTTATTTTGTGGTAGCAGAAAATAATGGGCAGAAAACGTATGTAAAAATTAATGATGGTAATGTGCTGTCAGTAAGTAAGTTTGATGTTTCTGGTGTTTCTTTACAGAAAGGTATTAAAGGGTATATTTTTGGAGAACGTGGTGTTTGGAGACCAGGAGATAATATCTTCTTATCCTTTATGTTAAATGATAATGCAAATAAATTACCAGCAAACCATCCGGTAAAATTAGAACTAATGGATCCATATAACAAAGTGGTTCACCGTGAAGTGAAGACTTATGGATTAGATAATTTTTATCACTTTGGTCTAAAGACAGATGAAAATGCACCTACTGGTAATTGGTTGGTAAAAATTTCGGTTGGTGGGGCATCATTTACTCAAACTATAAAAATAGAGACGATAAAGCCTAATCGATTAAAGATCAAAACAGAATTTGATAGTGATATTTTAGGAGGTTCAAAACCTATCTATGGTGCAATGGAAGTTAAATGGTTGCATGGCGCCATTGCTAAAAATCTGAAGGCAGATATTACTGCGAAATTTAATGCTAAAACAACTACGTTTAAATCTTTTCCAGGTTACATATTTGACGATCCAACGAGAAGTTTTTCATCAGAAGACCAAGTGGTTTTTGATGGTAGAATAGATGGTGAGGGGAAAGCTAGTTTTAGTATTAATCCACAATTAAATGGCACTGCGCCAGGAATGCTAAATGCGGCTTTTGTTACTAAGGTTTATGAAAATGGAGGCGATTTTAGTACTGATGTATTTACAAAAACCTATGCGCCTTTTAAAACCTATGTAGGTTTAAATGTGCCTAAAGGAGATAAATCAAAAGGTATGCTTCTTACAGATGTAAAACATAAGTTTGAAGTAGTTACCGTAGATGAAAATGGAAAACCAAAAGCAACCAAGAACCTTAGGGTTTCAATTCATAAAATAAGCTGGAGATGGTGGTGGGATAACTCAGCCGATAATTTATCGTCTTATAGCAGTAGCGAATATCATGAAAAAGTTTTTGAAGAAACCATAAGTACTTCTTCCAATGGAAAAGGTACATTTAATTTTGAATTAAAATATCCAGAATGGGGGCGTTATTTAGTTCGCGTAGAAGATGAATTTGGTGGACATGCCACAGGAAAAGCGGTCTATATAGATTGGCCAGGATGGGCAGGGAAATCTCGTAAAAACGATCCGTCTGCTGCAACAATGTTGTTATTTTCAACAGACAAAGAAAAGTACAATGTAGGAGATGATGCTATTATTACATTCCCTAGTTCAGAAGGTGGTAGAGCATTGGTTACTATCGAGAATGGAAGTGAAGTTTTAGAATCGTTATGGGTAGAGACCACAAAAGGAGAGACTAAATTTAAACTACCAATAAAGGAAATTTATACGCCTAATGTATATATCAATATTGCACTGTTGCAACCGCATGCATCTACATTGAATGATGCTCCTATACGTATGTATGGTGTGGTAGGTATTGGCGTTGAAGACCCAAAAACAAAATTGGAACCTCAGATAATGATGCCAGAAGTGCTGCGTCCAGAGGAAAGTATTACCGTAAAAATAGGAGAAAAGAATAATAAGGCAATGACCTATACGATTGCCATTGTAGATGAAGGTCTTTTAGATTTAACACGTTTTAAAACTCCGGATGCATGGAGCACCTTTTATGCGAAGGAAGCATTAGGCGTAAAAACTTGGGATATTTATGATGATGTTATCGGTGCCTTTGGCGGAAAAATCAATCAAGTATTTGCTATTGGTGGTGATGATGAACTAGCAGGAGCAAAGAATAAAAAAGCAAATCGGTTTGAGCCAATGGTGGTTCATTTAGGGCCTTTTACACTAAAGGCAGGAGAAACTAAATCTCATAAAATAGATATTCCTAAATATGTTGGTTCTGTACGAACTATGGTTATTGCAGGGAATGCGGAAAGCGAAGCATATGGAATGGCAGAAAAAACAACTCCTGTTCGTAAGCCATTAATGATATTGGCTTCATTGCCAAGAAAAATAACACCAGGGGAAAAGGTAACCTTACCGGTAACCGTATTTGCTATGGAGTCTAAAGTTAAAAACGTTACGATTAAAATAAAACAAGATAAAGCGTTTACCATTTCTGGTGATGCTACAAAATCACTCACGTTTAGTCAGCCAGATGAAAAAATGGTGTATTTTGATTTAGATGTAGCAGATTTTAAAGGAATAGGCAAAGTAATTGTAGAAGCTTCTGGTGGAGGAGAAACGGCATCTTTTGAAATACCGATAGATGTAGTGAATCCAAATCCAACAACTTCTGAAATTCAAGATATTGTTCTTGATGCAAATGCAAGTCAGCAATTAAATTTAGAAACCTTTGGTATTAGTGGCAGTAATTCTGTTCAAGTAGAATTTTCGACCCTACCACCAATGAGCTTCAATGGTAGAATGCAATACTTAATTAGGTATCCGCATGGGTGTGTAGAACAAACTACATCTGCAGCGTTTCCGCAATTGTATTTGAGTGATATTTTTGATTTAAGTTCAGCTAAAAAATCTGAAACACAGAAGAATGTTGAAAATGCCATAAAACGATTAGGAGGATTCCAACGTCCTGGAGGAGGATTTTCATATTGGCCAGGATTAAGTTCTACCGATGATTGGGGAACTACCTATGCAGGTCACTTTTTATTAGAGGCAGAAAAGAAAGGGTATGTTATGCCTATTTCTTTTAAAACTAATTGGGTGAAATATCAACAAAGCACTGCAAAAAATTGGCGCTCAGGAAGTTCTTATTCAGATTTGGCACAAGCTTATAGATTGTACACGTTAGCACTTTCAGGTAATGCAGATATTGCTTCAATGAACCGTTTAAGGGAAACAAGCGGAGTGTCAGATGAAGGTAAATTTAGATTGGCTGCAGCGTATGGCTTAATTGGCCAGGCTAGTGTGGCGCAACAAATTTTAAAAACAGCTTCTATTGATTTTCAATCGAGTAAGAATGATTATTATAGCTATGGTTCTACTGAAAGAAATAGAGCAATGGCGTTAGAAACGTATATTTTATTAAAAGACAAAGGTAAAGCTCAAGAATTAGCTAAAACTGTTGCTGCAAGTTTAAAAGAACAGCGTTGGATGAGTACCCAAAGTACCTCTTATAGTCTTTTAGCAATGGGGAAATTTGCCGAAATGGTAGGTGGTAAAGGAATAAAAGCATCTGTAACTGTTAATGGTAAAACAGAAAGTGTTTCAACAAGTAAAACTTTAGCGAGTAGAACCTTAGCGATAAAAAAAGGAACTAATAGCCTTAGTTTAAAAAATCTAGAAGGTAATGTGGTCTATGTTAGTATTATAAATAACGGAATCTTACCTGTAGGTAACGAAAAAGAAATTCAACGAAATCTTGGGGTGCAAACCACTTTTAAAGCACGTGATGGTTCTCGAATTGACGCTTCTTCAATTACGCAGGGAACAGATTTTGTTGCAGAGGTTACGTTAACAAATACCACAAGTAGTGCAGTTAAAAATATGGCACTATCGGAAATTTTTCCAAGTGGATGGGAAATTGTCAATACCCGTTTTACAGATTTTGGCGATTTTGCTCAGAATAATGTTACGCATACGGACCTAAGAGATGATCGTGCTAATTTCTATTTCGATTTGAAAAAGAATGAAACCAAAACGTTTAGAATATTACTAAACGCATCCTATTTAGGAACGTATTATTTGCCAGGAGTACAAGTAGAAGCTATGTATGATAATGATTATATTGCTAGAACAAAAGGGCAATGGGTTAAAGTGGTTCAATAAAAGAATACGTTTAACGTGTTATAAAACTAAAGAAGTGTCTATTATTTTTAATAGGCACTTTTTTTATAGTGTAGTGAGAAAAAACTTATTCGTAAAAGTTTTTTGTTTAGCCTAATCTCTACCTTTATAATAACTGGGGATATAGGTATTTAGCTGAGGTCTTTATTGCAGAAGTAAGGAAGTATTTAAAATTCTAAAGGGAGCTTTTTTAATTTGAAGTAGAAACTAAGCATTCTTTTTTAGCCCATTCAATAGCTTTTTCTAAGGCTGTAAATCTATATATGTTCGCAGACATAAACAATTTCTCTAACAATGTGTTTGAGTATCCTTTTTTAGAATAGGTTACAATAACATAAGCCTTTAGTTTGTATTTACTTTTGTAAAATTGCAACCAGCCTATTGGATTTACAGAATAGTTATGTACTCTGTTCGTAATATAAATTAGACCTTCTCCGTTTTCATCATATAGATTTCCAATATCCTCTGTAACTGTTTTTCCGTGATCTTCCCATGAAAAAACAACACCTTCATTTATCTCTGCAACAACAAAACCAGGGAATAAATAAAAAGTGCCAAAAGAATAACTAAGCTGATTAAAGGCTTCTTTGTAAAATGGACTATTTTTAAGACTTTGAAACATAGATGTTTTAAAAATTATCAAATTGTTAAAACAAAGGTACTTTGTAAGGCCTCTATTTACCTAAAAGTCTCGGTAAAAGACCAATTTATCTACTTGAAATCACCATTTTGTTACATATAGCACTATATTTCTGAGGAAAATTCCTACAAATGTAAGTTAAATATCTAAATTTCAGAGGGTTCTATTTTAAGTATCCTGCTAAATATTAAAGCTCCAATCTCTTTTATTGGCTCATATAATTTAGACTCTTTTTTAGTGTCTTCATTGATTAGATTGGAAGTCTGATTGACCGATTCGAAAAATAGGACTAATGCTCCTATGATGATAGCAACTTTTAGGGCTCCAAAAATACCTCCTGCTATTTTGTTTAAAAGTCCCAGCATAGCAAAATCTGCAATCTTAGTTAGTAATTTGGCAGATAAGTGTATTAAAACAACAATTAAAATAAAGGTAATTACAAATGAAGCTATATTCATATACTGCTCATTCCAGTTCATATTTTCGGCTAAATATGCGCCAGTTAAGTGTGAGAAATGAATAGTGCCATAAATACCAGCAATAAGTGCTATAATGGACGCTATTTCAACAAACAATCCATTTTTAAACCCTATGTAAAACCCCCAAAGAAGAATTAAACCAAAAACTATATCTAAAAAATTCATATTGTCCGCTTTAGCGCAAATATAAAACTTTGATTTGTACCTTTGAAAAGAATTGAAAATACGGATTAGATATTAAGGGATACAATTTTAATATTTGAGAAATGATGTGCTATTTTTATTCATTGGTATAAACGAAAATATAATGTCAAGAGATATACAATTAAAAGAACGTTGGGACGTGTTAATAGAAAAACTTTCAGCACAGTTTGCAGATGGTGATGTTTTAGAGTTAGATGCTATCATTTATTTGGTAGGCGTACAAGAATTAGGAAAATATCATAGAACCTATAAGAAAGACGAAAAACTAGACTTAATGCATATTGCAATTTGTCGTTTACTAGAACCGTATGGTTTCTATACGTTTGATTATTTTGACGAAGAAGGTTGGCCGCACTATATTATGAAAGAAGAATTACCACCGCTGAAAGCTGGTGAGCAATCTGTTTTGATGAAAGAAGCAATCGTGTCTTATTTTATAGAAAAAGAATATATTAAGTAGTGATTATGGAAAAGCCCTATTATGCAGTGATTTTTACTTCTACAAGAACAGAGGGGGATAAAGGATATGCAGAAATGGCGAATGAAATGGAAGCTCTTGCAAAAAAAGAACCAGGTTTTATAGGAATAGAGGCAGCAAGGGAGGACGTGGGTATTACCGTAAGCTACTGGGAAAACTTAGCCGCTATTGCTACTTGGAAAAAAAATTTAGATCATGACCTTGCTCAAAAGAAGGGGCAAAAAGAATGGTATTCTTGGTATAAGGTACGCATTTGTTTGGTTGAAAGAGAATACGAATTCAATACCAGTACTCCTTGAAAGAAAGAGTTATAACGGTTTTAAAAAAGCACCCTAAAAAACTGTTAGTCTTAGCAGTGCTTTTAATTGCCTATTATTTTTGTTTACCTAAAGTGTTATTTAATACGCCTACAGCTACTGTAATTGAGAGTATGCAAGGAGAATTATTAGGCGCTAAAATTGCGGATGACGGTCAATGGCGTTTTCCTGTAGTAGATAGTGTTCCTTTTAAGTTTGAAACCTGTTTGTTAAATTTTGAAGATGCCTATTTTTACAGGCACCCTGGTTTTAATCCCATTTCAATGTTTAAGGCTATCGGCGCAAACATTGTTGCAGGAAAAACGGTACGCGGAGGAAGTACAATTACGCAACAAGTAATACGCTTATCTAGAGAAAATAAGGGTAGGTCTTACGCTGAAAAGTTTATAGAACTAATTTTAGCTACGCGGTTGGAGTTAGGATATTCTAAAGAAGAAATTTTAAATCTTTATGCAAGCCATGCCCCTTTTGGAGGAAATGTTGTTGGGTTAGAAGTAGCATCATGGCGCTACTTTGGCTTATTACCTTACCAATTATCATGGGCGGAAGCTGCTACTTTGGCTGTATTACCCAATGCTCCAAGTTTAATTTACCCGGGAAAAAATCAATCTAAATTATTAGTAAAAAGAAACAGATTACTTCTAAAATTGCAGGACGAAGGCATAATTGATGATACTACTTACGAGCTAGCATTATTAGAAGATTTGCCGCAAAAACCATACGCGTTACCTAATTATGCCTCACATTTTGTGCAGTATGTAGCAAAATCAAAAAAAGGGGAACGTGTTAAAAGTAGTATCGATCAAGAGTTACAGAAAAATGTAAATGCAATTGTAAAAAAACAATACAATAGCCTGAAGCAAAATTTGGTATACAATGCAGCTGTTTTGGTGCTTGATGTAAAAACAAGAAAAGTATTGGCGTATGTGGGTAATGCGCCTACTGATAAATACCATGAAAAGGATGTAGATATGGTACAGGCGAATAGAAGTACGGGGAGTGTTTTAAAACCCCTGCTTTATACTGCAATGCTTGATGCTGGAGAGTTGTTGCCAGATATGCTCGTACCAGATGTACCCACACAAATTGCTGGGTATGCTCCAGAAAATTTTAATGAGTCGTATAGTGGAGCTATTGAAGCAAAAAAAGCATTAGCTAGATCATTAAATATTCCTGCCGTCCGATTATTGCAATCTTATGGCTTGGAGAAATTTAGGGATCAATTAGATGTTTTTAAATTAGGCGGATTGAATAAATCTGCAAACCATTATGGTCTGACCTTAATTTTAGGAGGCGCAGAGAGTAATTTATGGGACCTATGTAAAAGCTATGCAAATTTGGCATCTACCGTAAATCATTTTAATAAAAGTTCAAGTGAATATTTTAAGAAGGAATTTGTAGCACCTACCTACCTTCAAAAAAGCACCATAGATTTTGGAGCCAAATCCCAAGATAAAACTGTTTTTGATGCGGGGAGTATCTACTTAACGTTTGAGGCCATGAAAGAGGTAAATCGTCCGGAGGGGAGCGAGTCTTGGGAGTTTTATGACTCTAGTAAAGAAATTGCATGGAAAACAGGAACTAGTTTTGGAAACAAAGATGCATGGGCAATTGGTACTACGGCAGACTATGTGGTGGGGGTTTGGGTAGGTAATGCGGATGGAGAGGGTAGGCCTAATGTTACTGGTGTGTCTAGCGCGGCACCTATTTTATTTGATGTTTTTGATGTATTGCCCAAATCTATTTGGTTTGCTAAACCATTAGATGAATTTGTAACTGTTGAGGTGTGTGCAAATAGTGGTTATTTGGCTACAGAGATTTGCCCTAGAATAACAATTGATATTCCTAAAAAACAGAACTATGTGCACGCTTGTGGCTATCATAAAATAATACATCTAGATCAAAACAGGCAGTTTAGAATTAATTCGTCTTGTGAAGATTTATCTAATACAATAACAGAGCCTTGGTTTATTTTACCTCCTTTGATGGAGTTTTATTATAAACGAACCCATCCATCCTATAAATCATTACCGACTTTTAGGGACGATTGTATTAGTGTTTTGACACCAACAATGGAGTTTATTTATCCAAAAAATAGAAGCCGTATTATTTTAGCGAAGAATTTTGAAGGAAAAATGAATGAACTAATTCTAAAATTGGCGCATACTAAGCCAGAATCAAAAGTGTTCTGGTATTTAGACAGTACCTTTATTAAGGAAACTAAAGATTTTCATGAAGCAGCTATTCTGCCAGATGAAGGTGATCATACTATTTCAGTAGTTGATGAGCTGGGGAATGAGGCCAGTATCATAATCACCATACAATAGCCATGTAATTAATCTAATTTATCAGTTAATTCCTTAAATACTTTCTTAGCATTCTTATCATTATAAAGCACTTGATAGACGGCATCTAAAATTGGTGTGTTAGATTTCTTTTTCCGGTCATTATTTAGTTTATAAGCACTTTTAGTTGCGTAATACCCTTCGGCAACCATTTTCATTTCCATCATGGCACTTTTTACGGTATAGCCTTTTCCTATCATGTTTCCGAACATTCGGTTTCGACTAAAAACAGAGTAGCCAGTTACTAATAAATCGCCTAAATAGGCCGAGTTATTAATATTCCGTTTCATACTGTGGACTCTTTTTATATAGCGTTTCATTTCCCGAATAGCATTACTCATAAGTACGCTCTGGAAATTATCACCATAGCCTAGGCCATGCGCAATTCCAGCAGCAATAGCATAAATGTTCTTCAACATTGCAGCATATTCTGTACCGATAATATCATCCGATATTTTTGTCTTTATATAGTCACTGCTCAAGTGTTCTGCAACGATTTCAGCCTTACTTTTATCGCCGCAAGCAATAGTCAAATAAGATAAACGCTCTAGCGCAACTTCTTCCGCGTGGCAAGGACCTGTAATTACTCCAATGCTCTCATAAGGGATAGCATATTTTTCATGCAGATGTTCTCCTACAATTAATCCTGTTTCAGGAACTATACCTTTTATTGCAGAAAATAGCGTTTTTCCTTTCAATGATACCGTAAGGTTTGCTAATTCTGATTCAAGAAAAGCAGAAGGAATTACAAAGATGATAATATCAGCGTTGGTAACAGCGGTATTAATGTCATTGGTCAATTGTAGTTGGTTTATATCAAACGCTACTGAACTTAAATAATTAGGATTATGACCGTGTGTTTTAATATGTTCAATGGCATCAGTATTACGCATAAACCATTGAAGGCTATCTACATTTTCTGTAAG
The DNA here is from genome assembly GCF_000186265.1 of Cellulophaga algicola DSM 14237. NCBI lineage: Bacteria > Pseudomonadati > Bacteroidota > Flavobacteriia > Flavobacteriales > Flavobacteriaceae > Paracellulophaga > Paracellulophaga algicola. The sequence continues at coordinate 1,414,513 of NC_014934.1, read as the reverse complement.
CATTTTTACAATTGCGGTTGCCCAACTACCACCACCTAAAACGGCAAATTTTAAATCTCTATTCATAATTCAATCTTTAAAAAATTAAAGTATTGTATTTTTCCAAGGTTAAAATAAACCTTTCTATCTCTTGCAAAATTAGTCAAAATCAGGGTAATATAACATGATGATAATCAGTGTTGTGAAAATCTTGGCACGAGAATTGTTTTATGCTTAACAACCATAAAATTTAGATTATGAAAATAAAATTACTATTCGGATTTATATTCCTAGGATTATTAGCTTCTTCATGTTACACAGAAGTAGTTGTTGAAGATGGTTTTATTGATGAGCCAGTTTTAAATGTCAACCAGGTACTTGCATCTAAAGACTTGTGGTATGTAGACATTAATGCCACAAGAGGAAATGGAGAAGTGCCATTTTTACAAAGAGCATTTACGGTTTCTTTTGTTAGTGGAACATTGTATGCTAATAATAATTTGGTAGGTATTGGTAAAACAGGAAATGGATTGGGTATAGACGTTGGAGTTTATAACGGTGTTCGTGGGGTGTTAGAGATAGATCATGATCTAGATGGTTATTGGGACTTAGATGTATTTGTCGTTAATAATTCAACCATAGAACTTTATCATAGGGGTACAGATACTTCTTATTTTTTAAGAGGATACCAACGTAATAATTTTGATTATGATATGGTTTTCTACAACAATATTCAGTATTTCTTACAAGAATATGACGCATGGGAAAAAGTATATACAAGCCAGGTTGGAGCGATAAATGATTTTGATGATGAGAATTTTTTACAATTTTTATCAGGTGATAATGGAGGTTTCTTTAGATCATCGATAGATAGCCCGGGTACTAATTCTAATAATTTACAATGGGATTTTGAAGGCGATTACCAAGTATATGATATAGCAAATGATGACTCTTTAAAAGCTTTAACCTTAAGTTATGATTTTATTGGAGATGATTATTTTGAGTTGTATGTGATCAATGATGGTACTATAGAATTATACCATCCAGATAGTGGAACCTCTTATGAATTTAAAGGGCGAGGATATATTCAATATTTAAAATCCGATAAGTCTGCTAATGCCAAAAAGAGGGTAAAAGTTTCAAACCCTACAATGCATGTAGTAAGACAGAAAAAATAGAAATTTTTTAGTTGGTAGGTTGTTTAAACCGCTGTAAGGATAAGCCCTTGCAGCGGTTTTTTTCATATAATTTTTTTAGATTTTTTCAAGAATTACTAAAATGTAAAGGGCTAATCTGTTAATAATGTTATAATTAGTGATACGTGGTATTGCGCAGTTGAAAAGTGGTACTTTTGCGACTTCAAAAAAATTAGTACAAGAAATGAATTTTATCAAAAAACTTACTTCAAATCCTAAAAATGATTTTTTCGCAGGAGTTACTGTATCTCTAGCGATGATTCCAGAAGTAGTTGCTTTTGCTTTTGTGGCAAACATAGACCCTTTAGTAGCTTTGTCAGGGGCATTTATTATTGGTTTAATTACGGCAATATTTGGTGGTAGACCTGGTTTAATTTCAGGAGCTGCGGGTGCGGTAGCTGTAATTTTTGTAAACTTAATTAAAGAAGGGCAAGTAAGAGGATTAGAGTTTGATATTCCTGTTGAAAACATGGGCTACTATTATTTATTAGCTGCAGTTATTTTAATGGGATTGATACAAATATTTGCAGGCGTTTTAAAATTAGGGCGCTTTGTCCGTTTAATTCCTCATTCTGTAATGATGGGATTTGTAAACGGTTTAGCTATCGTAATTTTTATGGCACAAGTTAAAATGTTTAGTCATAAAGTGCCCAATACAGATCCTGATGCTGTAGAGAAATATATGAGTGTTTTTATGTATGGTCCTGAATTATATCTAATGATTGGTTTGGTTCTTTTTACGATGGCTATCATTCATTTTTTACCCAAGTTAACTAAAAAGATTCCTGCAGCTTTAACGGCTATATTGATAACCACATTTGGTGCCATACTTTTAGATTTGGATGTAACTACAGTAGGTTCTTATATTAGAGAAGGTGGCGGAGAAGGTTTGAGTGGTGAGTTTCCAACCCCAAATAAAGAACTGTGGCAATTTTTGCCTTTCAATTTAGATACCTTAATGTTTATTCTGCCTTATGCTTTCTTAGCAGCCAGTGTTGGTTTGATTGAAAGTTTAATGACCTTAAATTTGGTCGATGAATTAACAGATAGTCGCGGTAGAGGTAATAAAGAGTGTGTTGCACAAGGTGTGGGTAACATTACTAGTGGTTTATTAGGAGGTACTGGAGGCTGTGGTATGATAGGCCAAACGGTAATTAATATTAATGCAAATGGAAGAGGAAGATTGTCTGGGATTGTAATGGCAGTGACCCTACTTTCTTTTATTTTATTTGCAGACACCTATATTGAACAAGTTCCAATAGCAGCTTTGATAGGAGTAATGTTCATGATGGTTATAGAAACTTTTGCTTGGTCTAGTTTTAGAATCTTGAAGAAGATTCCTAAATCAGATGCTTTTGTTTTAATTGCAGTATCTGCCATAACTGTATTTTTTGATTTAGCAATAGCCGTATTCATTGGTGTTATTATATCTGCCCTTGCTTTCTCTTGGGAAAATGCAAAGCGAATTCGTGCTAGAAAAAGTACAGATGATAATGGTATAAAAACCTATGAAATATTTGGTCCGTTGTTCTTTGGATCCACCACTGGGTTTACCGAAAAATTTGATGTAGCTAATGACCCTGAAGAGGTGGTTATAGATTTTAAAGACAGTCGTATTGCAGATATGTCTGGTATTGAAGCTATCAGTAAGCTATCAGAACGTTATAAAAATGCTGGCAAGAAATTACACTTAAAACATTTGAGTAAGGATTGCATTAAATTGTTAGCTATAGCAGATGATATTGTAGATGTGAATGTTTTAGAAGATCCTAAATATAAAGTAGTTGCAGATGGTTTTAATTATGATGATGAATAATAGCGACTACCAGAATTCATAAAAATGATGTAGCGGGCCATGACCTTTTCCAAGGGTGTGGCCCGCACTTTTTATAATAGCATGTTCTAAATATTTTTTACCTTTTTTTACGGCGTCTTCTAATGAATTTCCATGTGCTAAAAAAGCAGCAATCGCAGATGAAAGTGTGCAACCAGTGCCATGGGTGTTTTTAGAATCTACTTTTTTTGAGGCTAATTCTACTAGGCTGTCATTTTCAATGTTATAAAGCACATCTGTTAATATCTCTAAGTTTAAATGGCCGGCTTTTAATAAAATTGAGGTATGGTAGCGTTTGCCAAGTTCTTGAGCTAATTCTTTTAAATCTGATTTTTTAGTTATTTTTTTATCGAGTAGTAACTCGCATTCGGGAATATTTGGGGTAATTAATCGAGCTAAAGGAAAGAGCTCTTTTTTTAGACTAGTAATTGCATCAGTATGTAATAAAGAATCTCCAGAGCTTGCAACCATTACGGGGTCTATAACAATATTTTGTACGTGGTATTTTTTTAAACAGTGTGCTACAGTTTGTATTGTATTACTATTGTGAAGCATCCCGATTTTAACAGCATCCGTTCCAATATCATCAAGGATAGCTTCAATTTGTTTTTTTAGATGTAATGTGGGAATTGGGTGAATATCAAAAACACCAAGAGTGTTTTGTGCAGTGAGTGCCGTAATTGCAGAGGTGCCATAAGCACCACAAGCACTAATTGTTTTTAAATCTGCTTGTATGCCTGCTCCAGCTCCAGAGTCGCTACCAGCAATAGCCAATACGGTTTTAATTTTTTTTACAGTCATTTTGCGCTAAACTAAAGTCACAAAAGGAGCGGCTGCATAAATAACAGATGTGTTGTTATTAAGCAATACTCGTTTCCCTTCGTTGCAATTAAACAAATCAGGTTCAAAGGGTAATTTCTCAGCCCATGAAGAGCACCCCTAACGAACACGTAAAGCTACATGTATTATTATAAAGTTCTTAGATACTCTGCAATAGCTCTAGTATCTTCTTCAGATAGTTTACTGTCAAGCATTATAGCGTTGTTGTATTCTTTAAGCAATGCTTTTGCAATAGGGTCTTCTTTGATCATTTGCGTTGGGTTAATGATCATATTCATTACCCATGATGGATTTCTTCTTTCGTAAACACCAGATAAAGCAGGGCCTATTAAGCGTTGATTAGGCATATGACATGCAACACAAATTCCACCATATTTAGCTTCGCCTTTTGCAGCTAATTCAGTATCAATGTCTGCAGAGAATGAAATATTTTTAAAGGGACCTATGCCTTCATTATCCATGTCTACAGGAACTTCTGCGCTAGTAGCTTCTACTTTCTTTTCTGTTTTGGCACGGTTCATTTCGAAACCATCTTTTTTTTCTTCCTTTTTTTCGCCACAACTAGCTAAAAGTATTGATAATGCTAAAACGCCTACTATTTTTTTCATTTCTAAACAGAGTTAATTAAAGTACTAAGATAAGTATTCTAACTATTTATTAGAGTTCATTCAAGAAATTTAAACATCTTTTTTCAGTATAGGTGGTATTTTTTACGCCGTAAAAGCCCACATGGCCTCCAAAATTTGGGGTTTCTAAAAAAAGATTTTTATTTTCTTCTGCTTCGGTGTAAGGGTAGCATTCAGGTCCTAAGAAAGAATCGTTCTTGCTATTTATAATAAGTGTTGGAATTTTAATATTTGGTAAAAATGGCAGGCAACTAGATTTGGTGTAGTAATCTATAGCATCTGTAAAACCATGTGCTCTACTCGTATAAATATCATCTAAATCTTTTAATGTCTTAATGCTAGCAATATCTTTATCGGAAATTTCATTAGGGAAAAGTTCTTGCTTTACACGCAGCTTTTCTACCAAATGTTTTTTAAATCGTGCCGCATAGAGCCTATTTTTAGGTAGTAATAGTTGCTTTAAGGAGCTGTATAAATCACAGGGAACAGAAACAGCTACAGCCCCTTTAACGGCTTTAGGGATTTCGCGTTTTTCACCTAAATATTTTAAGGCTAAATTACCGCCAAGGCTAAAGCCTTTAATATAAATTTCATCATATGATTTGTTGGTTAAGATATGCTGAATTACCGCATCTAAATCTTCCGTAGCTCCAGAGTGGTACGACCTGAATAAAAGATTTGGCGCTCCGCTACAACTCCTTAAATTAATAGCGCAAGCATCATAACCATTCTGATTAAAAACTTTTGCACTACCCATAATATATGGGCGTTGTGCACTGCCCTCTAAGCCATGAAGTATGATCATAACTTTATTAGATTTCTGGGAAGCAAAGCTCCAGTCTAAATCTAGAAAATCAGTATCAAATAAGGTTATCCGTTCTCTTTCTTGCGCTACACCATCTACTTTTCTAAAAATGCCAGAATAAATCGTAGATAAATGGCCATTTTTAAATAAGATAGGAGGGTTGTACGTGGAGGCTACTAAGGGCATATTTTTTTATTTCGGATAAACTTCTAAAACTTTAATTTGTTCTTCAATGGCAGATTTAAATTCAGCTTTAAGTTTAGAAACTAATTCTGCTACAGGTTCTACATCATCAATCATGGCTACTCCTTGCCCTGCAGACCATATCGTTTTCCAAGCTTTAGCTTCAGTATCTAGTTCTTTACCAAAATCAATTTTCACATCTTTCTTTAAATCATCTTCAGTAATCCCAGCAGCTTTTAAACTTGCGCCTAAAAAGTTAGCATGTACCCCAGAAATAGATGCGGTATATACAACATCACTCGCTCCAGCATCAATAATCATTTTTCTATATTCATCGGTAGCTTTACTTTCTGTTGTATTAATAAAGCGGGTACCCATATAAGCCAAATCTGCTCCCATTTGTAGAGCAGAAGCAACATCTCTACCTGTACTTATACATCCGGAAAGTAAAATAGTTTTATGAAAAAATTTCTTTATCTCTGCAACTAAGGTCATTGGGTTAATAGTGCCTGCGTGTCCACCAGCACCAGCGGAAACAAGAATTAATCCGTCTACACCAGCTTCTGCTGCTTTTTCGGCATGTCTTTTTTTAATAATATCATGGAATACAATGCCGCCATAACTATGGATAGCATCTACAACCTGAGATACAGCTCCTAATGAAGTTATGATTAGCGGAACTTTGTGTTTTACACATAATTTAACATCTGCTTCTAATCTTGGATTGGTTGGGTGTACAATAAGATTTACTCCAAATGGAGCTGCTTTTTTTCCACTTTCTTTTTCAAAAGCGGCTAAAGCAGTCTTTATTTCTATGATCCATTCTTCAAAGCCTTCACTAGTTCTTTGGTTTAGTGCGGGGAATGTACCTACTACACCATTTTTACAACATTCAATGACTAATTGTGGTCCAGATATTAAAAACATAGGAGCTGCAACAATAGGAAGCGATAAATTTTTGATGAATGATGGTTTCTGATCCATAAGATTTAGTTTTTGATATTATAAAAATACCATAAATTTTTAGGTATATTTTTCCTTGATTTATCAAAACTATGGTATTTTTACGATTATTATGCATGCATAACAAAAAAACTTATAGGATGTATTTAAAAGATTTTGAAATTAGATGGAGTGATGTAGATGCGAATAGACATCTTGCAAACTCGGCATATTTAAACTTTATGAGTCATACACGTATGGCGTATTTGATGGGTTTAGGTTTTACGCACAAAACAATGGCGGCCCATGAAATTGGACCCGTAGTGTTTTATGAGCATATTTATTATTTTAAAGAAGCTTTTTTAGGGAAACCAGTAAGAGTGTCTATGGAAGTTGTGGGTATGAGTGAAGATGGGAAATTTTTTGAATTCCACCATAATTTCTATGATGATAAAGGGAGGAATTTTGCACATTGTGAAATGATGGGTGCTTGGATAGATTTGAAAACAAGAAGTTTAACAGCGCTATCTGAAGACTTTTTAGCAGCCTTTAATAAGGCAGAAAAGCCTGATAATTTTAGGGTTCTTACGAAAGAAGATACACGCAAATTTGTAAAAATCCCTAAAGACTTGGCTTAGCTTTTTTACTTACTAAATACACCCCTAAAAGCACCAATAACATTGCGGTTAGTTTGAGCATATTTAAGTGATCTTTGCCAGATGCAATAGCAAATATTACTCCAATTAATGGTTGTAAATATGCAAATGTACCAACTGTTGTTGCTTTTAGTTGTGTTAATGCAAATGCGTTAAATAAATACGTACAAAAGGTAGTTCCTAAAATAACAAAAGCAATTGCTCCAATAATATTAATAGGAAGAGATGCCCATTGTATTTCTAGAAAATCGGGTAGGGTTAGTGGTAAACTGATAATCGTGCCGATTAAAAACAACCATCTTAATACCCCAAAAGGGTGGTATTTGGTAATTAGTTTTTTAACTAGGATAAGGTATATTCCGTAAGAAAGAGAATTTATAATAAATAAGAAATTACCTAGAGGAATATTGGGTGCGTCGGTTCTATTTTCAGCTCCAAAAAGCACTAAAGTAAGTGCACCAATTAAGCCAATAAAAATTCCAACTCCCTTTTGCCAAGTTATTTTCTCTTTAATAAATAGGGCAGATAATACCACGACTATAATAGGCGTAACAGTTATAAGTACGGCGCTATTTATAGGCGTAGATAATTCTAAACCTTTGAAGAAAGAAAGCATGTTAATGCCCATTCCTGCAACAGCGCATATAAAGAACCGACCCCAATCACTTCGTTCAATTTTTTCATTAGGAATAAAAGGCGTCATACACCAAAACAGAACAGTAGCGCCAATTAGTCTTAAAAAAATAAAACCAAAAGGTTGCACATAGGTGGGCATAACCTCTTTTGCAATCGTATGGTTAATACCGTAGATAAAAGTAGCTCCGATTGCGGCTAATAATGCTAGTGTTCTTTTACTCAAGGGTGTATATCTTCAAATGCAGCAGCAACTACTTTTTTGCTATTTCCAACAAAAATTTTATAATCCACAATAATTACGGGACGTTTTAGAAAAGTATACTGTTCCAAGATTAGATTTTTATAATCGGTTTCAGTTAATGTTTTTTCATTTAACCCTCTTTCTCGGAATAAACGAGCTCTTTTACTGAACAGGGCTTCATAGCTCTGCGTTAAAGTATGCATTTCTTCAAGCTGTTCTGGCGTGATGGCTTCTGTTTTGATATCTTGAAAAATAAAGCCTTCTAAAGGTTGAAGTTCTTTTATAATTCTTTGACAAGTATCGCAGGTGCTTAAGTGGTATATTTTCTTCATCGCCTTCTAAACAATTAAATTGATGTTAATGTTACTACAAAGAAACCCATTTCTATAGAATTGTTCTATTTTTAAAACATAATTAAACAGAACATTTTGGAAAAGCTTTTTAATATCACACTTCAAAACAGAAAGATCTTATATAAATTTTTAAAAGATACTCCTAAAGAGCAGCTTCTGAAAATACCTGATGGTTTTAGGAATAATATCTGGTGGAATATAGCCCATGTGGTGGTTACTCAGCAAGTATTGGTCTATAAATTTAGTGGGTTGCCAATGCGTGTTTCTGATGAGCTTGTAGAAAAATTTAGAAAAGGAAGTGTTCCTGATGGAACTGCAACCGATGAGGAAATAGATGCCATTGAAGGTTTTCTTTTTTCTACCGTAGAATGGATGCAAGAAGATTATGATAATGGTGTTTTTACATCTTATGTGGAATATAAAACTAGTGTAAATATTACATTAAGTAAAGTAGAAGATGCTATTGCTTTTAATGTATACCACGAAGGTTTACATATGGGGTCAATATTAGCATTATTAAAAGTACAGCTGTAGCTCTATTCTTTTTTTAACTTAACGGTGATGTAATTTTTAATTTCATCATAAGGAAGTAATAATGTAATTGGACCATCTGCATAAGAAGCCACTTCATATTGGTTGTAGACTAATAACATGCCCTTTTTAGTGAAACCCATGTTGCTAGGAAGGTAGAAAATATCATTTTCAAACATAAATCCAGTACTGTTAATGTACCCGTTTTGAGGAATATCTTCTTGGATTTTGAATTTTATTTCAGCCAAGTGAATAAAACGTTCTTTGTCTTTTATAAGTTGCCAGTTTTCTAATTGGTCTCCTTTTTTCTTGTCGAAGTTTAAGAGTCTTGTAGCACTATATCCATGTGCTCCTCCTGTAAAAATGTAGGTTTCTAATTTTATAGTCAACACATCTTTATTTTCAAAAACAATGTCTCCTTTAATTGAAGCTTCCCAACTTAATGTTTCTTCAGGATACATTTTTTTTAAATCTAAATATCCCTCTTTAAAAGATAGGATGGCTTCTTCAATTGTAGCTACTTTAACTTCATCATCATATAATAATTCATTGATAACCTCTTTTTTTAGGCTTGCATTTATGTTCTTGGAAAAAGAAGTATCGTCTTTAAAATCAAAAATATCAATAAGAACTTCAGGGCAGTCAGTACAGTCTTCGCTTTTGTAGCTTAGAGGACTAATCGTTAGTTCATCTTTTTTTTTGCATCCCAAAACAAGTAAGGAAAAGATTAAAAGGGTTAACTTTAGTTTCATATTTATAAGAGTTTTTTCTAAATCAGTACTGTAAATGCTGCGGCAAAGATAACAGTACATTTGTAAGTACAATCATGTGTTATGAATGAAAATAAAATAAAATTTAATACCAAGGTAATTCACGGGGGTCAAGAGCCTGATAAAGCCTATGGGGCCGTAATGCCTCCTATTTATCAAACGTCTACCTATGCACAGGCTACACCAGGTGAGCATCAGGGTTTTGCATATTCTCGTAGTGCGAATCCAACAAGGTCTGCTCTTGAGAAATCATTGGCTAGCATTGAAAATGGAAATTACGGAATAGCATTCGGGAGTGGTTTAGCAGCCATTGATGCGGTGTTAAAATTACTAGGCCCCGGTGATGAAGTTATTTCTACGAATGATCTGTATGGTGGTAGTTATAGGTTGTTTAAGAAGATATTCGAAAAATACGGAATCGTATTTCATTTTATAGGAATGCAAAATCCAGAAGCAATTGAAGCATATATAAACGAAAATACAAAGCTGATTTGGGTAGAAACACCAACCAACCCAATGATGAATATTTTAGATATTAAAAAAATTGCCATATTGGCGAAAAAAAATAAAGTGCTATTAGCGGTAGACAATACATTTGCAAGCCCTTATTTACAACAACCGCTAGATTTAGGTGCAGATATTGTAATGCATTCTGCTACCAAATATTTAAGTGGTCATAGTGATGTAGTTCTTGGTGCATTGGTTGTAAAGGATAAAGAATTAGCAGATGAGCTTTATTTTATTCAGAATGCCAGCGGTGCCATTTGTGGTCCTATGGATAGTTTTTTGGTCCTTAGAGGAATAAAAACACTTCATGTTAGAATGCAGCGCCATTGTGAAAACGGAGAAGCAATAGCTCGTTTTTTGGCTAAGCACCCTAAAATTGAAAAAGTATATTGGCCGGGTTTCAAGGACAATCCTAATTATAGTATCGCTAAAGCACAAATGAAGGGATTTGGGGGGATGCTATCTTTTGTTCCTAAAGGAGGCGATATGAAAGATGCAATACATATTATTGAACAGCTTAAAATATTTACCATAGCAGAATCGTTAGGAGGAGTAGAGAGCTTAGTAGGGCACCCTGCAAGTATGACCCATGCAAGTATTCCTAAAGAGGACCGTGAAAAGGTGGGTGTTGTCGATGCGTTAATCCGATTAAGTGTTGGTATTGAGGATGTAAATGATCTAATTGCTGATTTAGAGCACGCTTTACGATAAATATTTATTAAATTTTTAAAAAAAAGGGCTTCTAATTATGATAATAGTATAATTTTGCCGTTATATTTTATATTCAATAATATTAACCTTTAACGAGTCGAAGTTAGCAACAGAATCTATTTAAAGATATGGACGAAAAAATTAAATTATTTATGGATGAGGTAAAGACTAGAAATGGTCATGAGCCAGAGTTCATTCAAGCAGTACAAGAAGTAGCGGAAACCGTAATTCCGTATATTGCAAATCAAAAAATTTACAACGGCAAGAACATTTTGCTACGTATGGTAGAACCAGAACGCCTAATTTCTTTTAGAGTTGCCTGGGTAGATGACAAAGGAGAAATTCATGTAAACAGAGGATATAGAATTCAGATGAATTCTGCAATAGGCCCTTATAAAGGTGGCCTGCGTTTTCATCCATCTGTAAATGCAAGTATCCTTAAATTCTTAGCTTTTGAGCAAGTATTTAAAAACAGCTTAACCACATTACCTATGGGTGGCGGTAAAGGAGGATCAGATTTTGATCCTAAAGGAAAATCTGATGACGAAGTGATGCGTTTTTGCCATGCCTTTATGTTGGAGTTAAACCGTCATATTGGGCCAAATACAGATGTACCTGCTGGAGATATTGGTGTTGGTGCAAGAGAGATTGGTTTCTTATTCGGAATGTATAAGAAGATTAGAAATGAATTTACCGGAGTATTAACAGGTAAAGGACGTTCTTGGGGTGGTTCATTAATCCGTCCTGAAGCAACAGGATATGGTACGGTGTACTTTGCACAAAGTATGTTGCAAACACAAGGAAAAGATTTTACTGGTAAGAACGTAGTAATTTCAGGTTCTGGTAACGTTGCGCAATATGCTGCAGAAAAAGCATTACAATTAGGAGCGAAAATACTAACCCTTTCAGATTCTCAAGGATATATCTATGATAAAGACGGTATTGATACAGAGAAGTTGGAATATGTAATGGATCTTAAGAACAACCAAAGAGGTCGTATTTCAGAATATGCAGCTAAATATGCTTCGGCAACTTTTCATGCAGGAAAAACACCATGGGAGGTGAGTTGTGATATAGCGCTTCCGTGTGCTACTCAAAATGAATTGAGTGGTGACGATGCAAAAATATTAATTAAAAATGGATGTATTTGCGTTGCAGAAGGTGCAAATATGCCTTCTACGCCAGAAGCGATTCATGAGTTCCATGAAGCTAAAATATTATTCGCACCAGGAAAAGCGTCTAACGCAGGTGGGGTAGCAACTTCAGGATTAGAAATGTCTCAGAATTCATTGCGTATCAGTTGGACAAGAGAAGAGGTAGATGGTCGTTTAAAAGATATTATGAGTGATATTCATGATTCTTGTATTGAATACGGGAAAGATGAAAACGGGTATTGCAACTATGTAAAAGGAGCCAACATTGCTGGTTTCGTTAAAGTTGCCGATGCTATGTTAGCACAAGGAGTTATTTAATCATAAAACCTTTATATAGTTAAAAAGCGAAGTTTCTGTGAGGAAGCTTCGCTTTTTTTATGTTATTTTTTATGGGAAATTTACTTGATACTAATTTCTTTTAAAATAACACGTTTTTCAGTGCCCTCTAAAACACCATCTGTACTTGAAATTTCTAAAGGATAGTAGTTGTCTAAAACTTCACTTAGATTAATCGTTGGGTGATATTTACAGCTAATCTGCTCAGTTACATATAATATTTGTTCAGAGGTTGGTTCTAAGAAATTTATATACTTAGCTTTAATTTCAGAAGAAATTTCGACTTCCAACATTTCAAGGTCTTTTAAAAAATTCTCGTTTTTAATTATAATTATTTTAAAACAATCAAAACCAAGTATATTTTTTCGTATGTCTCTATATTCATAAATTCGAATATTTTTATTGCTTTGTTTAATAGGCATCGAAAATTTATAACTGTTTAAGGTCATAACGGAATCTTCTAAAGTATAATGGCTTAATTTTCCATTGGATCTATTTATTACTTCTATTTCATTCAATGTTTCTAGAATTGAATTTTGTTCTTGATATTTAATTATTGAATCTTCAAAAACATAAATATGATTTATTGGCTCTCGAAAATTATTTCGGGGATCAAGAACTAAATCTATGTATGGAATGAAATTAGTTTCTAAACTTAGATTTATAGCACTAGAGTCTATTTCAAGACCTTTTTGTCTATGTAAATCAAATGTCATGTCTCTAAATAAATTTAGTATCACAGGTTTTTTTAATTGTAAAGAAGAATCTAATTTTTGTTCATTGACAACAACCAATTGTTCCGTAAAAATCATTTTTCCTTTTTTAGGAGTAATTGATTGGTTTTGCCCACTTGCAAACCATGTAAGGAAGTAAAGTGATACTAGTAAAAAATTTATTTTCATGATTATGGAGCCTAAAGCCAGATTACAAAATAATCTGGCAAATATAGAAGTGATTGAATATTTGTTGTTCTAAATATAGCGATTAGAACGTTATAATTACTTATTGAGTTCTTTGCTAAAACGTGCTATCCAACCATTTTCATGATAAATTTCTGATTTAAGCATTTCACTAATTTCAACTAAATTTATCTGTTCCCCATTTTCTTCATAAACAAGTTTAAATTGATCGTTTTCCTCAAAAATCTTTAGAAAATTGAATAATGCACCATGCATTCTTTCAAAGATAATATTGTCAAATTCTTTTTTCCCATCTTTGGACAAATTATTAAATAAATTTTTATAACCATCAGTATTTTGAAAAGTAGCTATTGGATTATTTATGATTTCATAACTTGGATCAAAAACATTGGTTATTAGAATTTCACCAAATTCATTTAAAATTTCTTTATTATTTTTCATATTTTTTTAATTTTTCCCAACCCATGGTATATGAGGTATCAATTTTACACCTTGTGTTTTTAAGTCCTGTAATGCTTTTATGACCCAACCTTCAGCAATATCTTTTGGAATGCCAGCCCTAACCATAGCTTCTATCTCAATTTCTGCCATTTTTTCCAAAGATAAACGTTCTCCTGTTCTTCCAAATTCTTTGTAAAGACTTATTTGATTTCCAGTTATCTTATCATGTACTATAGGTGCAATTTTATTTGGATTTGCACTTTTCCAGACTTCTTGCAATTTGCTAGCCGGGACACTAAATGCGTCTCTAAATTTATAAAATTTATCTAACTCGAAGGCGATTTTTGCTAGAGGATGATGACCAAGAACATTTCTATAAGTACCAGTGCCATCTAATGAATATTTGGCACTATTACTTAATGTGTTAATTATACCATCAACTTTGGAACTAGTTACGGAAATTATTTTTAAATAGTCAGCAACAGCTTTTATAGTAATGTTACCACCCGTTTTCGCAAGCAAATAAGCGCTACTACTTGAGCCTGGGGAAACAAGAGACATTACATCTAGTAAGCTAATACTTAAATCACCTAAAGTATCTAAAAAGTCTTGATTAGCCGGTTCTAATACCAATGTTAGCTTACGGCTTCTAATCCTAAACATTTCGTATAAAATGTTTGGGTTAATATCATCTGGAATAGAAATACCGGATTCTTTTAAAAGTCTAGCTGTTAATAGTCCTCTATTTTTTCTTCCTTCTTCAGTGTTATGATCATAAAGGCTTGTGGTTAGGTAAAGATTTAATAGTCCATCTGCAAAACCTATGAAGATGCTCGCTGTCAGATCAACAGGCGCATCAAAAACCATATCGTTACAATCAGGAGGGCATTGTCCATTTGTATAAGTTGCACCCTCGAATATAATATCAAATGCAGAATGGATATCGTCATTTAGAAATGATTCTGCTATTTTTTTTTCTTTCTCAGAGCCGTTTGTAAGTACTTCAACCGTAGCTTTAGCAAACTCTATAGCCTTTGTACTATTGTTATTATTGCTTACATAGGTATCAATACTTTTTGCAATTTGCCAATTTTCGGGAGTTAACAAAAATATAATTCCTTCCTGGCTCAGTGGGTCAGAAGATAGTGTAAATGTGTTTAGTTTATTAATAAGTAGATTAATTTGCGTGGGAATATTAATACCTACGCCACCTAAAGTGGGGCATTTTTCTTCAAAAACTATATTTCTAGATGAAAGGCCGTTGAAAGGGTTATTATCTTCAATAATGTTAAATGTTCTTTTAATTTTAAGTATCCCTTCATCATTAATGTAAAGATTAAAATCGTCACATCCTTCAGCAGGAGGAGTGGTTTGATTTAAATAAAAGTTTAGTTTGCCTAAATAATCTTTATCTTCAGAGGATAGTTTGTTTTGTTTTCTGCTTATTTCCATAGCTTCTCTGCCCAATGATAACATGCAATAATTTTTTCCTTTAAATTCTTCTATGCTATTTGAATAATCCTGAACTGTAGCATAGACTCCACCTACTATTTCCACCTCTATTTGGTAGCAGGCTTGGCCAACAATGAATCCGCCTCCAGAGCCTCCAAAATTTGTAGAACTATCTCCGCAAGAATTATCTCCACTATCACCAGAGTTAGGCCCAGCAGGATGATCAGTATCTGAATTGGGTCCGTTACATTCATAAGTGGTAGTTTGTATGGTAGGTGAGCATATTTCAAGAATAGCTGTATTTTTACTTCCACCTATTGGGCTAGAAGGTGAAGAAGGCTCTTCTCTCTCTTTGTTCTTAATTAGCGTAATTATTGGGTTGAAGGAGCCACTATTACCTGAATTTGATAAAGGTAGAACAGCACAAGGATCTTCTTCTTCTTCATGATATCTTGCTGTTTTGGGTGTAATTTTTAATGGCAAAACCGTAGCTTCCCATGATATATTATTTATGGACTTTCCTAGAAGAGAATTTAAGGTTAGGTTATTTTCGTACCGGACTAAAAAAGGAGTTTCGTATGTGCCATCTGTCCTCTTTTTAATTACAACGTTGTAAAAATAAGGAAGTTCAAAATCAATTTTACCATAGAGCATGCTATAAGATTTTGCTCCATTAGAGTCGGTGCGCTCCATGATGGGGTTCTGGTTCATCTCTAGGTTTATATCTTTTTTAGAATATCCAAATTTTGATAATTGATTTGTTAAGAGATTGGTTAGTTCTTTTTTTTCTGCATCATCAGCATATTGATAGTGGATGCTTTCAGGAATAAGGCTTTCTTCAGCGCTAGTAGTCTCCGTAATTGTGTTTTCCTCATATTTTTGACATGAGAAATTAAAAGCAATTAAAATGAGTGTAAATGTTTTAAGTAGAGTAAAATTGTTCCGCATTTAAGTTTTTTTTATTAAATATATGAATTATATTCTATAATTAGTCTATGCATGTAGTTCTCTTCACTTAAGTAGTGTTTTACTCTTGTGGTTACCTGAATATTCTAACCAACCAAAACCCTATCTTTGCAGTACTCTAAAAAGCAAGATGCAAGTCACCACCAAAGCCATAGTTTTATCCGCTTTAAAATATGGAGATACCAGTCTGATTGTGAAAATATTTACAGCATCAGACGGGCTAAAGTCGTATTTGCTTAAAGGGGTCTTTGCGTCTAAAAAAGGAAAATTAAAAACAGCTTATTTTCAGCCATTGATGCAATTAGAGTTAGTCGCGTATCATAAAAACAAAGGTACTTTGGAAACGGTTAGAGAAGCAAAGCCTAGTTATCATTACCAAAGTTTGCATACGGACATTACTAAAAACGCCTTAACTTTCTTCTTGGCAGAAATGCTGAGTAATAGTATTCAGGAAGAAGAGGATAATGCTAATTTATTTGAATTTTTAGAAGCATCCCTACAATGGTTAGATGCTAATGAAGAAATTTCAAATTTTCATCTTTATTTCTTAATACTTCTAACAAAGTATTTTGGTTTTTATCCAGATGCCACCGAAAGTAATGCCCCTTATTTTGATTTGTTAGAAGGAGCCTTCTCGTATTCAATATCACTAAATCCAATGTTGTTAGGTGAAAATTTATATTTCTTTAAACAGTTCTTAGGCATAAATTTTGATGCAATACACGCGGTAAAGATGAATAAAAAGAAGCGCCAAGAGCTCTTGAAATCAATAATTCTTTATTATGAATTACATTTGCACGGATTTAGAAAACCTAAATCGCTTGCTATTTTAAATGAAGTTTTTAGTTAGCATGTATAAAACTCTTGCAATTCTATTATTCCTTATTTCTGTGCCTTTACTTGGGCAGGAAATTACTATTTTAGATATGGAATCAAAAGAACCAATCGTAAATGTTGCCGTTTATAATACCGATAAATCAAAGACTAGTATTACAGATTTTGATGGAAAATGTGATTTGAGTCTCTTTGATAAAAACGAACGCATCTTTTTTAAGCATCTAGGCTATGCTTTTTTTAAAGCATCAAAAGCAGTCGTATTGAAAAAGGATAATACCTTATATCTTTTTCCAAAAGCTCAGGAACTCAATGAAGTAGTCATGTCTATTTCTAAATGGGAGCAACAAAAGAAAGATATTCCTCAGAAAATAGTGTCTATTGATGCAAAATCAATTGCTTTTTCTGCTCCACAAACTGCAGCAGATTTACTTCAAAATAGCGGAAAAGTATTTGTTCAAAAAAGCCAACTAGGTGGTGGTAGTCCTATGATTAGAGGTTTTTCGACCAATAGGTTATTGCTTTCTGTAGACGGTGTGCGTATGAATAATGCCATATTTAGAGGCGGAAACATTCAAAATGTAATCTCAATAGATCCTTTTTCTGTAAAAAATACGGAAGTTATTTTTGGTCCAGGATCTGTAATCTATGGTAGTGATGCTATTGGTGGGGTCATGAATTTTTTAACTAAAAAAGTAGAATTTTCTGAAACTGACGGAACTCTTTTTAAGGGAGTTTCAAATTACAGGTATGCTACTGCAAACACTGAAAACACGGCACATGTCGATTTTAATATAGGGAAAAAACAATGGGCTTTTTTAACAAGTGTTTCATACAGTGATTTTGGGGATTTAAAAATGGGGAAGTATGGAGAGGATTCCTATTTGAGAGAAAACTATGTACAGACTACTAATGGGAAAGATGTTTTACTAGCGAACACAGATAATAGGTTACAGGTGCCCACAGGATATAATCAAATTAACTTGCTTCAAAAAATAGCATTCAAACCCAACTCAAATTGGGATATAAATTGGAGTAATTACTATTCAGAAACCTCAGATTATTCGCGTTATGATCGTTTAATTAGGCCCAATAGTGCGGGAGACGGCTTACGTTCTGCAGAATGGTATTATGGTCCTCAAAAATGGTTGATGAGTAATTTGCAGTTCAACAAAAATGGAAAAGGCAAATTTTATGATGGCCTAAAGGTCACTACTGCTTACCAGCATTTTGAAGAAAGCAGGCACGATAGAGGTTTTCAAGATGCTATGCGCTATAGTACCGAAGAAAAAGTAGATGCCCTATCTACAAATATAGATTTTGAAAATAAACGCATCGGAGATTTGCGTTTGTATTACGGCGGGGAATATATTTTTAATAAAGTACATTCTTCTGGGACTCAGTTAGACATTAATACGAATGAAACTGCCGCTACAGCAAGTCGGTATCCTGATGGTTCTACTTGGCAAACTTTGGCAGGCTATGTAAGTGCGGAATATAAAGCAAAACCAAATTTGTCTTTACTCTCTGGTGTACGTTACAGCCATGTGTGGGTAGCTGCAGAATTTGAGGATACCTATTATAGTTTTCCGTTTGATAATGCAGATTTAAGTACAGGAGCACTTACGGGTAGTTTGGGTTTGAGTTGGTTTCCAAAGGCAGATTTGCAAATAACAGCAAATACGTCTACAGGTTTTAGAGCACCTAATATTGACGATGTGGGTAAGATATTTGATTCTGAACCCGGGTCTGTTGTAGTTCCAAATCCAGATTTAGAACCAGAGTATGCTTATAATATGGAGCTAGGTATTCAGAAAAATATTAAAGACAAAGTGATGTTGAAAGGAGCCACTTTTTATACGTATATGGTGGATGCTTTAGTGCGTAGAGATTTTGAGTTTAATGGCATGACTGAAATGGAATATAATGGTGAGTTAAGCAATGTACAGGCTATACAGAATGCGGCAAAGGCTTATGTATATGGTTTTGAATTTGGTGTAGATGTAACGTTTTCAGAACGCATGTCTCTAGCTTCTAATCTTACCTTAACCAAAGGAATAGAGGAAGAGGATGATGGTACGGACTCTCCTGGAAGGCATGTAGCGCCAACATTTGGAGATGTTCATTGCATTTGGAAAAATCAGAAATTAAAAACAGATTTGTTTTTAAACTTTAATGGAGAAGTGGCTTTTGATGATTTAGCGGTTTCAGAACGTAGTAAAGAATATATATATGCGGCAGATTCAAATGGTAATCCATACGCGCCATCTTGGTATACTTTAAATTTTAGATCGCAGTATGCGCTTTCAAACACTTTAAAAACTACAATTAACTTAGAGAATATTACAAATCAAAGGTATCGCAGCTATTCTTCTGGGATTGTAGCTCCTGGAATAAATCTTGTTTTAGCATTAGAGTATACCTTTTAAACGAAAAAATCCCAGGCAGATATTTTGCCAGGGATTTTCTAATTTATAATAATACAAGCTTATTGCTTAATTTTAGCAGCAGCTTCTTCGGCACTTGTCTTAACTTCAGTACCTGCAGCTTTTGCACCGTCAACCGCTTTAGCACCTAGTTCTTTGGCACCATCTACAGTTTTAGTTCCTAGCTCTTTAGCATCTTTTGCTGCTTTTGTTCCAGCGTCCTTAACTTCAGTACCAGCTTCTTTAATTTTAGTAGCAGCATCTTCTCCTAATTCTTTAGTCTCCTCAAGAGCTTTATTTCCAGCATCTTTCATATCTGTGCCCATTTCCTTAGCTTTATCGGCAGCGTCTTCACCCATGTCTTTTAATTCTTCACCAGCGTTGTCGATAGCTTCTTCAGTAGCTTCTGTTGCCTCTTTTGTTTTGTCTTCAGTCTCTCTGCAAGAAATAAAACTAGTACTTAATGCAAGCATCATTACGGCACTTAAAATAACTTTTTTCATGTTTTAAATTTTTGTATTTATAATAGTTAATGACTAGCAAGATAACCATAATTATTATGCTTTGCTTTTTGCGGTAGATTACCAAAATGTTGTCTTTTGAATTATTCCTGCATATCATTTTAAAGGAACACCTATTTATTCAATCTAAATTTATAATTTTGCAGGCTTAAAATGTAGTACCAGAAGTAGTTATTATGAAGTTTTCAGAATACAAAGGATTAGATTTACCAGGGGTTGCAGAAGAGATTTTGAAATACTGGAAAGAGAACGATATTTTTGAAAAAAGTATTGCTTCTCGCGAGGGCAAAGAGAGCTATGTGTTTTTTGAAGGGCCACCTTCTGCAAACGGTATGCCTGGTATTCATCATGTAATGGCGAGAACCATAAAAGATATTTTTCCTCGGTACAAAACCATGAAAGGTTTTCAAGTAAAACGTAAAGCTGGGTGGGATACTCATGGTTTACCAATAGAACTTGGTGTAGAGAAAGAGTTAGGAATTACTAAAGAAGATATTGGAAAAAAAATATCTGTAGAAGAATACAATGCTGCGTGTAAAAAAGCAGTAATGCGCTATACAGATGTTTGGAATAAAATGACGGAACAGGTTGGATATTGGGTAGATATGGAAGATCCATATATTACGTATAAGTCCAAGTACATGGAAACTGTTTGGTGGTTACTAAAAGAAATTTACAATAAAGGTCTTATCTATAAAGGCTACACGATACAGCCGTATTCTCCAAAAGCAGGTACAGGGTTAAGTTCGCATGAATTAAACCAGCCTGGCACCTACCAAGATGTTACAGACACTACGGTTACGGCTCAGTTTAAGGCGGTTAGCGAAACGTTACCTGCGTTTTTTAAGGATATTGAAGGAGATATTCATTTTATAGCCTGGACAACTACGCCTTGGACCTTACCGTCAAACACCGCATTAACTGTTGGTCCCAAGATTGAATATGTAGTAGTAAAAACATTTAATCAATATACGTTTGATCCTATTACCGTAGTTTTAGCTAAGCCATTGTTAGGGAAGCAATTTGCTGGTAAATTTAAAGCTGTAGAAACAGAAGAAGCATTAGCTAATTATAAAGAAGGCGATAAGAAAATACCATATTTAGTTTTAGATGCTACTATTCTAGGTAAAGACTTAGTTGGTGTAAAATATGAGCAACTTATACCTTATGTATTGCCCTATCAAAATGCAGAAAATGCATTTAGAATTATTGCAGGGGATTTTGTGACGACAGAAGATGGTACAGGTATCGTACATACAGCACCTACTTTTGGAGCAGATGATGCTATGGTTGCAAAACAAGCGGTACCAGAAATTCCGCCATTGTTAGTATTAGACGAAAATAACAACCCTGTGCCTTTAGTAGATTTACAAGGTAAATTTCGTCCAGAATTAAAAGAGTTTGGTGGTAAGTATGTTAAGAACGAATATTATGAAGATGGTGAAGCACCTGAACGTTCTGTAGATGTTGAGCTTGCTATTAAATTAAAAGAAGAGAATAAAGCATTTAAGGTAGAAAAGTATGTGCACAGTTATCCTAACTGTTGGCGTACAGATAAGCCTATTTTATATTATCCATTAGATTCTTGGTTTATAAAAGTTACCGAGGTTAAAGAGAGAATGTTTGAGTTAAACCAAACCATTAATTGGAAACCTAAAGCTACAGGAGAAGGTAGGTTCGGGAATTGGTTGGCAAATGCAAACGATTGGAATTTATCACGTTCTCGTTATTGGGGTATTCCATTACCAATCTGGAGAACAGAAGATGGTAAGGAAGAAATCATGATTGGTTCTGTTGCAGAACTGAAAGGAGAAATGCAAAAAGCATTAGACGCTGGGGTTCTTGAAAAAGATATTTTTGATGGTTTTGAAGTCGGTAATATGACTGGTGAAAATTATGATAAAATAGATTTACATAAGAATATAGTAGATCAGATTACTTTAGTTTCTGCGTCAGGAAAACCTATGAAACGCGAAAGCGATTTGATAGATGTTTGGTTTGATTCTGGTTCTATGCCGTATGCGCAATGGCATTATCCTTTTGAAAATAAGGATTTAATTGATGATAATAAAACCTTTCCTGCAGATTTTATTGCAGAAGGAGTAGATCAAACACGTGGTTGGTTTTATACTTTACATGCAATTGCTACAATGGTTTTTGATTCCGTTGCGTATAAGAATGTAGTATCAAACGGATTAGTGTTAGATAAAGAAGGGAAGAAAATGTCTAAGCGTTTAGGTAACGCAGCAGATCCTTTTGAGACCATGAATGAACATGGTGCAGATGCAACGCGTTGGTACATGATATCTAATGCAAACCCTTGGGATAATTTAAAATTTGATATTGAAGGTATTGCTGAAGTAAAACGTAAATTTTTTGGAACATTATACAACACGTATTCTTTCTTTGCTTTGTATACAAATATTGATAATTTTCAATATAAAGAGAAGGAAATTCCTTTAAATGAAAGACCAGAGATAGACCAATGGGTGTTGTCTGAGCTACATACATTGATAAAAACGGTAGATGAGGCGTATGCAGATTATGAACCAACACGTGCAACACGTGCCATATCAGAATATGTACAGGAGAATTTAAGTAACTGGTATGTGCGTTTATGCAGAAGACGTTTCTGGAAAGGCGAATACGAGAAAGATAAGATTTCTGCTTATCAAACATTATATACTTGTTTAGAGACAGTAGCTAAATTATCTGCTCCGGTAGCGCCATTTTTTATGGATAGACTTTACAAGGATTTAACGAATACAACACACAAAGAAAATTTTGAAAGTGTACATTTGGCCGACTTCCCAGTTTATGATGAAAATATCGTAAATAAAGAATTGGAGAGTAAAATGGCAAAGGCGCAGACAATATCATCTTTAGTACTTTCTATTCGTCAGAAAGAAAAGATAAAAGTGAGACAGCCATTACAGAAAATTATGATTCCTGTATTAGACGAAAAACAGAGAAATGAAATCTTGGCGGTATCAGATTTAATTAAATCTGAAGTAAATGTAAAGGAAATTGAGCTCTTAGATGATGCTTCTGGAATATTAGTGAAACAAATAAAGCCAAATTTTAAAGTTTTAGGTCCAAAATTTGGCAAAGATATGAAGCTGGTTGCCAGTGAAGTAGCTAAATTTACGCAAGAGGATATTCAAAAAATTGAGCAACAGGGCGAAATTTCAATTGAAATTAATAATAAAAGTAGTATTTTACAGCTGCAAGACGTGGAGATTTCTTCACAAGATATTGAAGGTTGGTTAGTAGCAACTTCAGGGCCTATAACGGTTGCACTTGATGTTACTATTGATGATGACTTAAGAAAAGAAGGTATTGCTAGAGAATTGGTAAATAGAATTCAGAATTTAAGAAAAGATTCTGGTTTTGAAGTAACTGATAAAATAGAAGTAAAAATTTTAAAAAACGATTTGGTAGAAGAAGCTGTAAAATGTAATTTAGATTATATTAAAACAGAAACATTAACTGCTGAGCTAAGTTTTGAAGAAGAATTAAAAAACGGTATAGATATTGCCTTTGATGAGGTAAACACCAAATTGTTTATCCAAAAACACTAAAAACTATGGTTGAAGATTTAAAAGTTAGATACTCTGATAAAGACTTAGCAGAATTTAAAGTACTTATATCGGAAAAAATTGAAAAAGCGAAAAGCCATTTAGAGCTTTTGAAAAGTTCATATATGAATGATGGCGATAATGGTACGGATGATACTTCGCCTACATTTAAAGCTTTTGAAGAGGGTTCTGCTACGATGAGTAAAGAAGCTAATACCCAATTAGCAATTCGTCAGGAGAAGTTTATTCGCGATTTAAAAAATGCTATGCTTCGTATTGAGAATAAGACATATGGTGTTTGTAGAGTTACTGGTAAATTAATTAATAAAGAGCGGTTAAAATTAGTTCCGCATGCTACCTTAAGTATCGAGGCTAAGAACATGCAGTAATTTTTTCTTCAATCAAAATATAAAACCTGTGTCTAGTGTTGCTTTAAGAGTACATTGACATAGGTTTTTTTTGTTTATATGAAATTTAAAATGAAAGTACTTTGTTGTATTTTTTTGTTAATAGCGCTGCAGCAATCTAATGCTCAAAAGATAGTTCAAAAAACTATCTTTAATACTGCAGATACGGCTATAGAAATAGATGCTAGCAAGTGTTATGCTGTGTTTGTTAAAACTACAAAAACAAATAAGGTAATAGTTGAAGCAAAAATGGCAGGGGAATATAGCGATAAGCTTATTCTAAATATGCACGAAGAAGGCACTACTCTTTTGATTGATACGGGATTTAATTTAAATTTTGAAGCGCCTAATGATAAGTTAAGCGCTCATAAAGTAGTTTCCATTTCATTACACATTAGCTTACCAGAACATTTAAAAGTAAGATTGTTTGGGGGGTCTAGCAATGTAAATATTTCAGGATTCTATAGCAATTTGGAGGTCTCCTTGAATGACGGAAATTGTGTTCTTAACAATACGGGTTTAGATACGTCTGTGAAAACGCAAAGTGGTACCATAACATTGTATGCAAAAGCAGGGAAGGTACGTGCAGCTACCAAATATGGAAAGCTAGAATCCGAAGATATTCCTCTTGGGAATAAGGTATATGATTTGAAATCTGTCACAGGAAATATACATCTCAAGAAAATCAATTAATATAACTATTTTTGCAGCACGTTTATAAAGTAAGCATGAGTTTAAAGAAATCAATAGTACTAGTTTTAATTATCTTAGTTGTAGATCAAATAAGTAAAATATATGTGAAAACACATTTCACCTATAATGAAACCCTTGAGGTTTTTAGTTGGTTTAAATTTGTGTTTATAGAGAACTCAGGTGCTGCTTGGGGAACCAAGATCAGTGATTTTTTACCTATTTCAGAAGAAACTGGGAAGTTAATCTTAACTGTTTTTAGATTATTTGCTGTAGTAGGTATTGGATACTGGTTGTATGATACTGTGAGGAAAAATTTATCGAATACTTTAGCCATTGCCGTTTCTTTAATTTTTGCAGGAGCTTTAGGAAATATTATAGATTCTGTTTTTTATGGGATGATTTTTAGTGAAAGTGTTTATGGCGGAGAGCTTGCCACAGCTTTTTCTGGTAATCCTTATGGGAGTGTTTTTCATGGTAAAGTAGTAGATATGCTTCATTTTCCATTTATAGAGAATGCGGTATGGCCAGAATGGGTTCCTTATTTTGGAGGTAATACCTTTAGTTTCTTTGAGCCTGTATTTAATATTGCAGATATGGCAATTAGTACAGGAGTGGGCATCTTGCTTGTTTTTAATAAAAAGGCATTTTCTAAAACGGAAGAAGAAGAGAATGTTGAAGTTTTAGAGGCTTAAAATTTAAACCTTTAAAACTGATAGGTTTTAGCGGGTGTTACGCAATAGTCCAATGAAATATCGGTGGGTAGAATATCGGTAATATTTTCAGAGACATCAAAAAAGGAAAGTCCAATTTTTATACAGTCTGGCTTGCATTCAGCTAAAAATTTATCATAATACCCTTTTCCGTAGCCTACTCTATTTCCTAGGGTGTCAAAAGCGAGTAAAGGCACAAATACCACGTCTATTGTAGCTGTGGCAATTTCTATGCCGCCTACAGGTTCAGGCACATTCCATTTATTTTTCTTCAGAAAGGTATTATCGGTGAGTAGAAAATGTTGAAGTGAATTTGAAGCTGTCATTTTAGATAAAATGACATTTTTATCTTTCCCTTGTAAAATAGAAAGTATAAAACTAGTATCTATCTCTTTCTTTTCTGAGATCGATAGGTATAAGTGAAAATTATTTTTAGTCCAAATGGGAAGTTGAAGTAGCTTGTTTGCAATAGAAATACTGTCCTCTATGATTTCTTCAGGAGATAGTTTCTCGCGTTTAGCAGTGTACAATAACCTAAGATTTTTTTTATCCATGTAAAATCTTAATTAGTACGCAATAATTTATTTTAATTCGACACCTATTCTTTGGCTGAAACAGCTACATATATTTTGAAAAAAAGCATCAAAATTAAATATGTTCCTAAGGTTATAATGTAATTGTCCATACCAATATTAATTTTCTATATCCTAAATGTAAATAAAAAAACAATAGAATTCTTCTAAGTGCACCAATAAATCGATGAAATGCACTTTTTTTGTGAAAATTTATGATTTTGTAGGAATTGTAGGAAAATTTTACTTCTTAAAAATAGTATATAAATTAGTGATAATCAAATTTTTAATGCAATTTATAAGAAATGTATCCAATAGGATTTTCGCCTTTTATTTTTAGATTGTCATTTTACAGTTTCTTAATTTAAGAAATACATCTCTTAGCATAATTTCTAATGTTCCGTATTTCAAGTTAAAATCTTTTAAAAACTATAGCTTTTGCTAAAAACAAAGTAATTTTACCTTCTTAATAGGTAGATCAAATTTTCAGATTAATTTAATGCAAGAACCTTCTTTAGAATTACAGCTAAGTACACTGCCTAATAATCCAGGGGTATATCAGTTTTATGATGCTGAAGATAAAATTTTATATGTTGGAAAGGCAAAAAATTTAAAGAAAAGAGTAAGCTCCTATTTTACTAAAAACCATGAAATTGGTAAGACAAGGGTTTTAGTAAAAAAGATTAGAAGTATTAAGCATATTGTAGTTCCTACAGAATCTGATGCACTTCTTTTAGAGAACAATTTAATCAAGAAATATCAGCCTCGATATAATGTACTATTAAAGGATGATAAATCATATCCTTGGATTTGTATAAAAAATGAACGTTTCCCCAGGATTTTCCCAACCAGAAGACATATAAAGGACGGATCGGAATATTTTGGACCATACACAAGTATGAAAACGGTTAAGACGCTTTTAGATTTAATCAAAAGTGTGTACCCTTTACGAACGTGTAATTATGACTTGTCAAAAGAAAAAATAGAATCGGGTAAGTATAAAGTTTGCCTAGAATACCATCTTAAAAACTGCAAAGGACCTTGTGAGGATTATCAAGATGTTGAAGAGTACCATAGGCAGATACAGGAGATACGGGAAATTTTGAAAGGTAACTTTAAGTCATCACTTCAGTATTTTAAAAACCAAATGAAGATTTTTGCAGAAGAAATGCGGTTTGAAGAAGCGCAAGATATAAAGGAGAAAGTAGCTGTTCTTGAAAATTACCAAGTAAGAACAACGATTGTTAATCCAAAAATTAATAATGTAGATGTTTTTTCAATAATATCAGATGAATCTTTTGCGTACGTTAATTATTTACAGCTATCACATGGGTCTATAATAAGGTCTCATACGTTAGAAATCAAGAAAAAACTAGATGAATTAGATGTTGATTTGTTAGCAATGGCTATAGTAGAAATTAGGCAAAGATTTAAATCCTTGACCAAAGAAATATACGTGCCTTTTCTTGTTGCGGTAGAACAAGATGTGAAAATTACGATTCCTAAACTAGGAGATAAAAAAAGAATATTAGAGCTATCAGAGCGTAATGCAAAACTTCAAAGACAGGAGCGGTTCAATCAGATTAAAATTATGGATCCAGATCGTCATACCAATAGGTTAATGGCGCAAATGAAAAAAGACCTTAGATTGTCTGGTGAGCCTAGGCATATAGAGTGTTTTGATAACTCTAATATTCAAGGTACAAACCCGGTAGCTGCTTGTGTGGTTTTTAAAGATGGGAAACCATCTAAGAAAGAGTATCGCCATTACAATATTAAAACGGTAGATGGTCCGGATGATTTTGCTTCTATGGAAGAAGTTGTTTTTAGACGTTATAAAAGGCTTTTAGAGGAAGGTGATCCATTGCCGCAGCTTATTGTTATTGATGGAGGGAAGGGTCAGTTGTCATCTGCTTTAAAAAGTTTAGATCTATTAGGGTTAAGAGGTAAAATAGCAATCATCGGAATTGCGAAACGTTTAGAAGAAATTTATTTCCCAGGAGATTCAATTCCCTTATATTTAGATAAAAAGTCAGAAAGTCTCAAAGTTATTCAGTTTTTGAGAAATGAAGCACACCGCTTCGGGATAACTTTTCATCGCAATAAAAGAAGCGCTGGAGCTATTTCTTCAGAGTTAGAAACAATTGAAGGTATCGGTGGTAAAACAATAGAAGATCTGCTTAAAAAGTTTAAATCTGTAAAAAGAATTAAAGAAGCTTCTTTGGAGCATTTGGCAGAAACAATAGGCATGGCTAGGGCTAAAAAAATATACGAAAATTTTCACTAAATTGAAGGTAACTATTATGAATCGAATTTTATTCTTATTGGCCTTTCTAGTGTCTATTTTTACGGGTGTTTCGCAAGACAATTCTAAAAAAGAAGATGTAAAAGTGGGTTTAGTACTTAGTGGCGGTGGTGCAAAAGGTTTTGCACATATTGGAGCACTAAAAGTTATAGAAGAGGCAGGTGTGCAAATAGATTATATTGGGGGTACAAGTATGGGGGCCATTGTTGGTGCACTTTATGCTTCAGGTTACTCAGCGAATGAATTAGATTCGATTTTTAGAAACACAGATTTTACAAAACTAATTCAAGATAATTTACCCAGAAGTTCAAAAACTTTTTATGAGAAAGAAGATTCAGAACGATATGCCCTAACGCTTCCTTTTAAGAATTTTAAAATCTCCTTTCCTTCTGCCATATCTAGCGGACAAAGTATTTATAACGAATTGGTACAATTGCTCTACCATGTAGATGATATTGAAGATTTTAGTAAACTGCCCATTCCATTCTTTTGTGTGGCCACAGATGTGGAAACCGGAAATGAAATTATGCTTAATAAGGGGTACCTTCCAGAAGCGATATTAGCAAGCGGAACCTTTCCATCGCTATTTGAGCCTACAGAAATTGATGGCAAAGTGTTAATTGATGGAGGGGTGATTAATAATTATCCTATAGATGGTGTCCTTAAAATGGGAGCAGATGTTATTATTGGTGTAGATGTGCAGCATGGACTTTCAAGTCGAGAACATTTAGGTTCCGCTACAGAAGTTTTGTTGCAGATAAATAATTACAGAACGGTAAAAGACATGGTTAAAAAAGTAAAAGAAACAGATATCTATATAAAACCAAATATAGAAAAGTATTCTGTGATAGATTTTGCTTATTTACCAGAAATTATAAATAGCGGTGAGTTAGCGGCAAGAGAAAATTACATTGCTTTAAAGGAGCTAGCAATTAAGCAAAATAGGAAGCCTTATGATAAGACTCCTGTTATAGTTAAAGACACCTTGGTATTAAATAATCTAATTATTAATGGGAGTGATAATTATTCTAGAGGGTTTGTAAAAGGTAAATTACGGTTTCCGTTAGATAATAATGTAACATTTGAAAAATTACAACAAGGTATCGGTAATTTATCTGCTACTGGCAACTTTAAAACGATAAGGTATCATCTTGAGCCTAATAATGATAAAACAGATTTGGTATTAGATTTACGAGAAAATAAAATAAAAACCTTTATAAAAATGGGGGTGCATTATGACGATTTATTTAATAGTGCGGCAATATTAAATTTGACGAAAAAGAATATTCTTTTTGATGATGACGTTGTTTCTTTTGATTTTATATTGGGAGATAATGTTAGGTATAATTTAGATTATTATATAGATAAGGGTTCTTATTGGAGTTTTGGTTTTAATTCTAGATTTGTTGGATTTGGTCAAGATATTGATTATCAAAGTTTTGAATCTAATTTTAATGTACCAGCAGATTCTAATGTTAAGACGATAAATATAGATGTGTCTGATGTAACCAATCAGCTTTATTTGCAAACCGTAGTTAAAGAAGAGTTTGCATTTACATTAGGAGTGGAGCATAAATTTTTAAAATATAGTACAGAGACCATTAGTCAGCTATCAGATTCAGATGAGGTTTTAAATGATAATAGGCTGTATTTTGAAAAAAGCAATTTTTTTAGTGGCTATGGGAAATTAACCTTAGATACTTATGATAGTAAATACTTCCCTAGTAAAGGTATGTTTTTTGAGGGAGATTTTCATTTCTACGTAGCATCATCCGATTTTACCAATAATTTTAAAGAATTTTCCGTAGCACAATCTAAAATGGGTGCGGCATTTCCTTTATTCGACAAGGTGTCATTGAATATTGAAACAGAAGGAGGTTTTAAATTAGGGACATCATCGGTGTCTACGTTTGATTTTGTTTTGGGTGGTTTTGGAGCAGCTAGAGTAAATAATTTTATCTCTTTTTATGGCTATGATTTTTTAAGTCTTCCTGGAAACAGCTTTGTGAAAGGTCTGTTGAAGTTGGATTATGAATTCGCTGCTAAAAATCATTTGATGTTTGTTGCAAATTATGCAAATGTAGATGATGATCTTTTTAGAACAGGAGAATGGTTTAAAGAGCCAACTTTTTCAGGGTATGGTGTTGGTTATGGATGGGAGTCATTTATTGGTCCGTTACAGGTAATCTATTCTTGGACTCCTGAAAAATCACAATCAAATTTGTTTTTTAGTGTTGGCTATTGGTTTTAATTCAGCCCCCATTGGTTTGTTGTTAATTTAATATAAAAGTTATACTTTAATTGCGATATTTGTAAAATGCTACAATACAGGGTTGATATTACGGCGCACCTCCGTGCCATGTGGTGATGTTATTTTAATTCTTTCTTTTACTTAAGGAAGAAACTTGTGTATACCTTATTTTTTATAAATCATTTCAAGAAAAAATATCATGGCAGCAGAAATAAAAAATTTAAAAGACTTAAAGAACACCGAATATTCTCTAAAAAAACTTTTTAAAGAGGCAGAAGATTTCCTTCCGTTATTAGGAACAGATTATGTAGAGCTATACGTAGGCAATGCAAAGCAATCAGCACATTTTTATAAAACAGCCTTTGGCTTTCAATCAGAAGCATATGCAGGTTTAGAGACTGGAGTTAAAGACCGAGTGTCTTATGTGTTAAAGCAAGATAAGATACGTTTGGTTCTAACAACACCATTAGAAAAAGATGGAGACATAAATAGACATATAAATGAACATGGCGATGGTGTAAAAATTATTGCTTTGTGGGTAGATGATGCTACTAAAGCTTTTGAAGAAACAACAAAGCGTGGGGCGAAGCCTTATTTAGAACCTACAAAAGAGGAAGATGAAAATGGTCATGTGGTTCGTTCTGGAGTTTATACTTACGGAGAAACAGTTCATCTATTTGTAGAGCGAAAAAACTACAAGGGTGTTTTTTTGCCAGGGTTTAGAAAATGGGAATCTCATTATAATCCAGAGCCAACCGGGATTAAATTTATAGACCATATTGTTGGTAATGTAGGTTGGAATGAAATGAATACGTGGTGTAAATTTTATGGGGAAGTAATGGGCTTTGCTCAAATTGTTTCTTTTGTAGATAATGATATTGCTACAGAATATACGGCATTGATGAGTAAGGTAATGAGTAATGGTAATGGCCGTGTAAAATTCCCGATAAATGAGCCGGCAAAAGGTAAAAAGAAATCTCAAATAGAGGAATATTTAGATTTTTATAATGGGCCGGGAGTACAACATTTGGCACTGGCTACAGATGATATAGTTGCTACGGTATCTGCGATGAGAGATCGTGGAGTTGAATTTTTATATGTGCCAGAAGAATATTATGATGATTTATTGGAGCGTGTAGGAGATATTGATGAAGATATTGAAGTGCTTAAAAAACATGGAATTTTAATTGATAGGGATGAAGAGGGGTACCTTTTGCAATTGTTTACTAAAACGATTGTAGATAGACCTACCTTATTTTTTGAAATTATTCAAAGAAAAGGAGCGCAATCTTTTGGAGTAGGTAATTTTAAAGCACTATTTGAGGCTATAGAAAGAGAGCAGGAAGCAAGAGGAACGCTCTAAATTACATCAATTTTCTTAATGAATTATTAATTTTTATCTTACTTCTATAAATTACTGTTAAGACTATAGTTAAAGTACGTTAAAACTAATTTTAGAATAAGAGGTTTGTTATAACTTTGTCACCAAATAAGGGGTGGTTCCCTTATTGACTTTAAGTATTGGTTTTTCATAATTTAAAGTTTGGTTGGTTATTTAGGGAAAGCCCAGTGGAAACACTGGGCTTTTTTTATTGTTTATTTAGAGAATACAATAGTTTGGAATAAATTTTGTTTAACTAAGTGTAAAGTTGGTTCTGTGAAATTTGTTTTTTACTATTTTTACAGTGTTAGCTTTAAACTAACCTCTTAAAGAGTTTAAATCCTTTAAGGCAATCTTTATATGTATGAAAAATTTTTTACTACTCATATTCGCTATAGCAATCAATACTGTACAGGCACAGGAAGATAGTGAGCCGTTCAAATCAGGAGAGTGGCTTAAGTTTCGCATTCATTATGGTATTTTTAATGCGAGTAGTGCTACGTTACATCTTACTAATGATAATGTAAACGGTAAAAGTGTATATAAAGTTCGGGGTGAAGGCAAAACAACAGGAGCTGCACGGGTTTTTTATAAGGTAGATGATGTTTATGAAAGTTATTTTGATAAAGAAGATGGTAAGCCTTATAAGTTTGTTCGTAAGATAGATGAGGGTGGCTATACTAAAGACATGGAAATTAATTTTGATTACAAAAATAAAAAAGCCGAGCTTAATGATATAAAGCACGGTAAAAAACAAAATTTTACTATCACCAATAAAGTCCAAGACTTAATTTCTGCCTTTTATTATATCAGAAAGAATTACGATTTTAATGACCTTACCGAAGGTGAGTTTATTAAATTAGATATGCTGTATGATGATGATGGGGTATATCAATTTAAATTAAAGTATGTTGGCATAGATACCTTAAAAACAAAATACGGTAAGGTAGCATGTTTAAAATTTAGACCTTATGTGCAATCTGGTCGTGTTTTTAAGGAAGAAGAAAGTTTATCTCTTTGGGTGTCTAATGACCAGAATAAAATACCAATTCGGATAAAGGCAGATATTGCAGTAGGTTCTATTAAGGCAGACTTGGATGGTTATAATGGGTTGAATAATCAGTTTAAAATTATTATGGATTAAAATTTACAATACTATTTTGTTAAATAAAGTAGTATTAAGGGGGCTGATTAAAACTAGACTTCAATAAAGAATTCTATTTTAATTCTTTATTCTATTTTTGTAAAAACATTGTTTTTGCAAAGTATTCAGTTAACCTAAATTTATTCCATTTTGAAAAGTAAAGAAGATATCGATATGCAAATATCGAAGCTTGAAGAAAAGTATAAAAATTCAGGTCAAGATTTAAGTTCTTATTTAGATGGTCTTCTTTATCAGCGCTATTTAACGTATTGGGATTATATACACTTAGATACGCTTTTAAGTCTTCAAATACCTAGAACACATTTTCCTGATGAAGAAATTTTCATCATGTACCATCAAATTACAGAATTGTATTTTAAACTCATACTTCATGAGCAAAAGCAATTGGTAGATGACAAGACTCAAAGTGTTGCTTTCTTTATTGAAAAAGCAAATAGAATTAATGGCTATTATAGAGTTTTAATTTCATCTTTCAGTATTATGATTAATGGAATGGAACGGGAGCAGTTCTTGCAATACAGAATGGCTCTATTACCTGCAAGTGGGTTTCAATCCGCACAGTACAGGATGATTGAGATTTATGCTACTTCTATGGAAAACTTGGTACACCATACAGAGCGAGATGATTTTTCTTCAGCGGATGGAATAGAGGAGTTATACGAGCATATTTACTGGAAAAAAGGTGCTACAGATAAAGATACTGGTGAGAAAACACTAACCCTAAAGCAATTTGAATACAGGTATACTCCTAGGTTAATTCGTATTGCCAAGCAAGTAGAAAACAGTAGTATCTACTCAAAATACCTTCAACTACCAGAAAAGGATAAGCAAAACGAATTGCTTATTAAAGCTTTAAAGGAGCTTGATATTAATGCGAATGTTAATTGGCCTTTAATGCATATGGGTTCTGCGTACCGCTACCTTGCTAAAGATAAAAAACCTATTGATGCTACAGGAGGAACCAATTGGAAAGAATATTTGCCGCCAAGTTTTCAAAAAATTATATTTTTTCCCGAATTATATTCTAAAGAGGAGTTAAATGATTGGGGAAAACAATGGGTAGACCATATCTTTAACCCAGAAAAAAGTACACATTGAGAATGCAGAAGTTTTGTTTGATTGTTTTAGGTTGCCTTTTTTTGAGCTCATGCGGAGATGAGAAGAAAGAAAAAGACACTGTTGAGAAAGTAGAAATTATAGAAAAACCTATCGTTGAGGCTTATGGTTTTAATTTAGATGATTTTGTTGTCTTAAAAGATACCGTTCGCAATGGAGATAGCTTTGGCGACCTTATGATAAAAAATAAGGTAGACTATCAGAAAATTTTTAAAATATCTACAGAGTTTAAAGATACTTTTGATGTTCGAAGAATTAAGATAGGAAAGCCATACGCGATTTTAAAATCTAAGGATACTTCAGAAATAGCACAATTTTTTATCTATGAAGATGATCGTATTAATTATACTGTCGTAGATCTTCGCGATTCTGTTATTGCATATCGCGGTAAGAAAAATGTAAAATATGTTGAGCGTGTAGCCTCGGGAGTTATAAGTTCAAATTTATCTACAGCTATAAACGAACAAGGAATAGATTATGGCGTAACAAATAACTTATCTGAAATCTATGCATGGTCAATAGATTTCTTTAGACTTCAAAAAGGAGATAAATTTAAAGTTCTGTATAAAGAAAAATATATTAATGATAGTATTTACGCAGGGGCTGAACCAATAGAAGCCGCTTTTTTTGAGCACAATGGTGAATCATTTTATGCATTTTCGTATGAAACAGATTCCGTGAATAACATATCAGAATATTATAATGAACAGGCTAAAAATTTACGAAGAGCTTTTTTAAAAGCACCAGTAGAGTTTAGTAGAATTTCTTCTCGTTATAATTTAAATAGAAGAATAGCTTATTATGGATATAAAGTTAGACCGCATAAAGGTACAGATTATGCTGCTCCAATTGGGACGCCTATTCTAGCTACGGCCAATGGTACGGTAATAGAATCAACGAGAAGAGGGGGTAATGGTAAGTATGTTAAAATAGAACACAATAGCACTTATAGCACACAATACCTGCACATGAAGAATCAAAATGTTAAGAAAGGTCAATATGTGAAACAAGGAGATGTAATTGGTTGGATTGGGATGACAGGAAATACAGGAGGGCCTCATGTATGTTATCGTTTTTGGAAAAATGGAAAACAAGTAGATCCTTTAAGAGAAAAATTACCAGTGGCAGAGCCAATTGTTGATTCCTTAAGAGGGAGGTATTTAGAATTTATAAATCCAATTAAGGCAAAATTAGATAGCGTACCTTACATTGAAGTGATAGAAGAAGTAAAGGAAGTAATAAAAGAAGAGCAACAGTTAACACGTAAATAAAAATGGCACTACAAAATATAAATCCTACTAGTACAAAAGCATGGAAACAATTAACAGCTCATTTCAATGAAAATAAGAATCAAGAGATAAAAGAGTATTTTAAATCAGATGCTACGCGTGCTGATAAATTTACTATTGAGTGGAATGATTTTTTAGTAGATTTTTCAAAAAATAGACTTTCTAAAGAAACTTTAAATTTACTGCTTAATTTAGCAGAAGAAGTTAATTTAAAAGAGGCTATAGGAAAGTATTTTGCGGGTGATATCATCAACCAAACAGAAGGTAGAGCAGTTCTTCATACGGCATTGAGAGCTAAAAAATCAGACAGCATTTTAGTTGATGGTGAAAATGTAATTCCAGAAATTTATGAGGTTAAAGAAAAGATGAAAACTTTTACCGAATCTGTTATTTCCGGAGCTAAAAAGGGCTTTACAGGAAAGAAATTTACAGATGTTGTTAATATAGGTATTGGTGGTTCAGATCTTGGTCCTGCAATGGTTGCAGAAGGATTAAAGTTTTATGGTAATCATTTAAAAATGCATTTTGTAAGTAATGTAGATGGGGATCATGTTTATGAAACTTTACGTCATTTAGATCCAGAAACAACATTATTTGTTGTGGTTTCTAAAACATTTACAACACAAGAGACCTTAAGTAATGCAACAACGATTAAAAAATGGTTTTTAAGACATGCAACACAAGCAGATGTTGCGAAGCATTTTGCTGCAGTTTCTACCAATACAGAGAAAATAGCAGAATTTGGTATTGCCTCTGAAAATGTATTCCCAATGTGGGATTGGGTTGGAGGTCGTTTTTCATTGTGGAGTGCAGTAGGTTTATCAATTGCATTAGCAGTAGGCTTTGAGAATTTTAATGCATTATTAGAAGGTGCTAATGAAATGGATGAGCATTTTAAGAATGAAGATTTTGATCAGAATATTCCGGTAGTTCTGGCATTGATAAGTGTTTGGTACAATAATTTTTATGGTGCTGAAACGGAAGCCATCATCCCTTATACACAATATTTAAGTCGTTTTTCTGCATACTTACAACAAGGTATTATGGAGAGTAATGGTAAAAGTATAGATAGGGGTGGTAACCCAGTAGGTTACCAAACGGGTACTATTATTTGGGGGGAACCAGGTACAAATTCTCAACATGCGTTTTTTCAATTAATACATCAAGGAACAAAATTAATCCCAACAGATTTTATTGGATATAAAGAATCGCTGCATGGTGATGTTGACCATCATAATAAACTAATGGCAAACTTCTTTGCTCAAACAGAAGCTTTGATGAATGGTAAAGAAGCTGCTGAGGTAAAGAAAGAGTTGTTAGAAAAAGATATGGATGAGAAAGCGCTAAAGGAATTGCTTCCTTTTAAAGTTTTTCAAGGTAATAATCCTACGAATAGTTTGCTAATAGATAAGCTAACTCCTAAGAGTTTGGGTGCTTTAATTGCAATGTATGAACATAAAATATTCGTTCAAGGGGTTATTTGGAATATATTTAGTTATGATCAATGGGGTGTAGAGCTAGGAAAACAATTAGCAACTACAATTCTTGAGGATATTGAGAATTCCGAAATTGCTAATCATGATTCCTCAACATTGAATCTTTTGCAGAATTTTAAGAAATAATTAGCTTTTTTCTCTTTTTCTTAATAAAAGTTGATAAGTTCTTGTTCTACAGGTGTTAGACATGGGTTTTTATGTTAATTTTGGCAAAGCTAATTTAACGTTTTGTTAATATACAAGTGCAATTAAAGTTTCACTTTTGCAGCAAAACTAAAACTAAATAACACTTAGAAAAATGAGAAAATTTTATTTCACAATTGTCGCATTATTGTTTTCGGCAGTTGCTTTTTCACAGGGAGTTACTACCTCTGCAATTGGAGGACAAGTGACAGATGAAACAGGAGAGCCGCTACCTGGTGCAAGTATTGTAGCAGTGCATACTCCTTCCGGTTCTACTTATGGTGCTGCCGCCGATTTTGATGGATATTACAGAATATCCAATATGAGAACAGGTGGACCGTACAATATAACTATAAGTTATATAGGATATGTAGATTTTAATGATGCAAATGTTTTTTTGCAATTAGGTGATGCTAAGAGAATTAGTGTGACTTTAGGTGAGTCTGCTAACGAATTAGATGAAATTGTAGTAATAGCTCAATCTAATGGAGTTTTTGATTCTGGTAAAACAGGTGCAGGTACAAATATTTCTCAAAAGCAAGTGAATAATTTACCGACAATTTCGAGGAATATTGCTGATTTTGCTAGATTAACGCCACAAGCTCAGGTTTCCGGAGATGATATTATTTCTATTGCAGGTCAAAATAATCGCTACAATGCTATCTATATTGATGGAGCAGTAAATAATGATGTTTTTGGACTTGCAGGTAATGGAACTAACGGAGGTCAAACTGGAGTTAGTCCAATTTCGTTAGATGCAATAGAATCATTTCAAATTAATGTTGCGCCTTTTGATGTTAGGCAATCTGGTTTTTCAGGAGGTAGTATAAATGCAGTTACTAAATCCGGAACAAATACTATTGAAGGTTCCGTTTATGGATTTTATAGAAATCAAGATTTAGCAGGTAAAACACCAACTGGTCTTGCTGGGGATGATGAAAGAACTAAATTAGCTGAATTTTCTTCTCAAACATATGGTGTGCGTGTTGGTGGTCCAATAATTAAAGACAAGTTATTTTATTTCGTAAATTATGAAAGACAGGATAACGAGACTCCTCAGCCATTTAATATTTCTACATATAGAGGTAGTGTTACTGAGGGACAATTAATTCAGTTATCAGATTTCTTAAGTACTAATTATGGTTATGATGCTGGAGGTTATGAGAATAACACTTCAACCTTACAGAGTGATAAATTAATCGCTAAGATAGACTGGAATATCAACGATAATAATAAATTATCTTTAAAGCATAGTTATGTTAAGGCTGTTCAGTTTAATGCACCTGGGTCCAACCAAGGAGCTGTAAACTTTTTAAATGGAGCAGTTAATTTTGAGTCTGTAACTAATTCTACCGCTTTAGAATTTAGTTCAAAAATTGGAGACAATATGTCTAACAATTTAATTATTGGATACACTACAGTTAATGATGATCGCGGTGTTTCAGGAAACCCGTTTCCTAGTGTTCAGATTTTCGATACTGCGGGTTCTTCTATATATTTTGGATCCGATCCTTTTTCTACAGCAAACTTATTGGAGCAAAAGGTACTTACTTTAACAGATAATTTTGAAATATATTCAGGAGCTCATACGATTACTATTGGAACAAATAATGAGTTTTCATCTGCATATAATGTCTTTTTTGGTAATAATTATGGGGCATACAGGTATAATAATATTGATGATTTCTTAAATGGAGCTGCCGGTAATAGATACAGATATGGTTATTCTTTATTAGGTGGTTCAGGTGATGATTCTGAAGGTGCGGCTGATTTTGATTTATTTCAATTTGGCCTATATGTGCAAGATCAGGTAAATGTTACTGATAATTTTAAATTTACTATGGGTGCTCGTATAGATGTACCTTACTGGGAAGATGGGTTAGTTAATGATGACTTTAATACTCGAACAGTAAATCTACTTGAGTCTAATGGAAAAAATTTACAAGGAGCTCGTGTTGGTCAGGGTATTGATGCTACTGTTCATTTTTCTCCTAGAGTAGGTTTTAACTGGGATGTGAAAGGAAATCGTTCTACACAAATAAGAGGTGGTCTTGGTGTTTTTACTTCTAGAATACCTTTAGTATGGCCGGGTGGTGCATATAATAATAATGGTGTTACAGCTGGATCCCTTCAGCTAACAGGTGGGGATGTTCCAGTTTTTAACTCGGATGTTAATAATCAATTTGCTGATCCTCTACCAGGTACAGGTGCTTTAGGGGGGGATATAAATCTTTTTGCTAAAGATTTCAAATTACCACAGGTATTTAAAATTAATATAGCTATAGATCAAAAGTTGCCAGGTGGTGTAGTATTCTCAGGAGATTTTATCTGGAACGATAATATATCAGCGGTAACATACGAAAACCTTAATTTACCAAATACGCCAAGTTTTTTAACAACAGGTGCAGGATCTAGACCAAACTACGGATTCGGAGCATTGGATAGAACTTATAATGCAATTTATTTAGGCTCAAATACTGGTGAAGGAAGCTCCTATAATGTGAGTGGAACTTTAAGTAAGAATTTTTACTCAACTAAGATTGATGTAACTTCTCAAGTAACTTATTCTTACGGTGATTCAGATGGTATATTTGATGCTACATCTTCACAAAATAGTTCACAATGGAGAAATTTGGAGACTGTAAATGGTTCTAATAGACCAGATCTTTCTACCTCAGATTTCTCTCCTGGTAATAGAATTATTGCAAATTCAACTATTGAGTTTAAATGGAGTGATAAAATACGTACTCGTATAGGATTATTTTATGAAGGGGCTGAAGGAACTCCTTTTAGTTATGTTTATAATGGAAGTGGGTTATTGTCAGATACAGGCTCTTTCTCTGCTCTAGCATATGTTCCAGCTACTTTAGCTGAAGCGCAATTAGTTCCTTATACAAGTGGAGATGCGACAATTACAGCTGCTCAGCAATGGGAATCTCTTGATGCATTTATTTCAGGTGATGAATATTTAAGTTCAAGAAGAGGACAATTTGCTGAAAGAAATGCAGCTCGTTCAGATTGGGCTCATATTGTTGATTTAAAGTTTGCACAAGAATTTCGTTTTTACACAGGAGAAACTTTAAATAAAATAGAGTTTACTGCTGACATCTTCAATTTTACTAATCTATTAAATAAGGATTGGGGTGTTAGAACTTTTACAAACTTCAATCAAGTACAATTGTTAAACTTTGAAGGTTTTCAAGGAGATGGTACTACACCAACTTTTACTTATGATGAAAGTGCACCAGATACTAAAAATATTATTGATGATTCTGGATTAAATTCATCAAGATGGCAAATGCAATTAGGACTTAGGTATAGCTTCTAATTCTTGTTCTATAACAATTTTAAAACCCTGCTATTCAGCAGGGTTTTTTTGTGCTTAAATTTCACTATTTTTAGGGCTACTAATTAAAATTAAAAATATGTACGAAATTATTTATAACCTACACTCCTTTTTTGCTTATATCGTTCTGATAGTGTTGGTAATAGCCGTAATTAATGCCATAATTGGTTTTACGGGTAACAAGATGTTCACTTTAGAAAAAGATTTTAGAATTAGTCTTTTTGCACTTATTCTAGCACATATACAATTATTGATCGGTATAATCTTATACTTTGTGTCGCCTAAAGGTTTTAATGCTATTAGTGAATTTGGAATGGGTGGCTTAACTTCTGCGGCACGTTTACTAGCAGTAGAACATCCATTTATTAATATTATAGCCTTAGTGTTTATTACTATAGGATGGTCTAAGCATAAGAAAATTATGGAGGCTAAACGTAAGTTTAAAACAATCGCAATTTTCTACGGAATAGGATTAGTTTTAATTTTAAGTCGCCTTCCTTGGGGGCAATGGTTTGCTTAATAACCGTAGTAATTAATACGACTTAAAAATAGGATAAAAAAGCTTTGAAGATAACTTCAAAGCTTTTTTTGTTTTCCGTAGTCATGGGTTAAGAGATGACTTAATCAAATACATATATACGGGAAAATGATCACTATACCCACCTACATAATTACCACCGGCATAGGTGCGTAATGGGTATCCTTTATATCTCCCTGATGGATCCAATAAGTAAGAAGGAGCAAATACCCCTGCTTTCCAAAATGTAAAGCTTTCCTTGTTTTCTGAAATTAAATTATTAGTGAAAAAGAATTGGTCAAATAAATTCCATTTATCCCTATAGGCTAAAGAGCCTATTCCTTTTTTGTGCAACTTTTCCATTGGATTATAGAGGTCTTTTTCTTCTAGTTTGTTTACATCTCCTATGGTTTTAAGAATCTTTTTTAAACTATCACTAGTTGGATCATCATTTAGATCGCCCATGCTTATAATTTTAGCGCTAGAATCAGTCCTTATAATAGAGTCTATGATGCGTTTGTTTAACTTTGCAGCTTCTATCCTGTTTGGTTTACTTCTAGCCTCTCCACCGCTTCTAGAAGGCCAGTGATTAACGATAAAATAGATTTGTTCGTTATCTAGCAGACCGCCAACGACCAATTGGTCTCTTGTATAATCTCGGAAGCCTTCACTATTTTGTAATAATAAACGTTGACTTTTAAATGACGTAGGGATAAATGCACTTTTCTTATAGAGTAGTGCTACATCTATTCCTCTTTCGTCTGGAGAATCAAAATGTACTATTCCGTAATTTTTATCTTGTAAATTTTTATGATACACTAAATCTTCAACTACTTGCTGATTTTCAACTTCGCACAAGCCAATAATATCTGGTGAGTTTTTGGAAATAGTATGGCCTATTTCAGAAAGTACTTTAGAGACATGAGTTAGTTTTTCCTCATAGCGGTCTAGCGTCCAATGATCTTTGCCTTCAGGTGTTCTGTCGTCATCATAGGTTAGACTATCATTTTTTAAGTCGAATAAATTCTCTACATTATAAAAAGCTATAGTTCGTATTTTATAGTTCTTTTTCTGAGCATGTAGATTGAAGTTTATAAGTGTTAAAAATAAAAATAACAGTTTGTTCATTTCTTAAATTATTATTTAAAACAGGTGTTGGTTCATCGAATTTAGTCTAATTATTTTGTAATGTTAATAATAATATTCCTATATTACTCCGTAATTACTTGTAATTGTATCTATTAACATGCAAAAAAAATTTTGGTTTATTTTGTTTTTAGCATTTAGTAGCTTGTGT
This sequence comes from Cellulophaga algicola DSM 14237, assembly GCF_000186265.1. Taxonomy (NCBI): domain Bacteria; kingdom Pseudomonadati; phylum Bacteroidota; class Flavobacteriia; order Flavobacteriales; family Flavobacteriaceae; genus Paracellulophaga; species Paracellulophaga algicola. The sequence continues at coordinate 1,372,347 of NC_014934.1, read as the reverse complement.
TTTTCACAAAATACTACTATCGTTACTGCTAAGGTTTTAGATCAGCATCAAAAGAATGCCTTAGCAGATGTTCGTATTATAGTCGAAAAATTGAATACTTATTCCTTTACAGATAAAGATGGTATTTTCTCGATAATACTCCCTGATTCGAGTGATTATATTCTAAGTTTACAATATTCAGATTATATCTTAAAAAGAATACCAATTAACGTTTCCCGTAAAAATGTAGATTTAGGAGTTCTGTACCTAGAGAAAGATATAAGAGCAGAATTAACAGATAATTTAATTACGCTAACAGAGGCAGAGCTTCAGGATGATGGACAAAGTGCAAGTTCTGTGGGCTTGTTACAGGCAACAAAAGATATTTTTCTGCAACGCGCAGCATTTGATTTTGGTCAAGCATTTTTTAGAGTTAGAGGCTATGATTCACAAAATGGAAAAGTATTGCTGAATGGAATAACCATGAATAAATTTTATGATGGTAGGCCACAATGGAATAACTGGGGAGGTTTAAATGATGTAACTAGAAATCAACAATTTAGTAATGGGTTGTCTGCTTCTGCCTATAATTTTGGAGGCACTCTGGGTGTAACAAATATAGCTACAAGACCTTCAACATTTCGTCCAGGTATTAGGATATCTTCCTCTGCTTCTAATAGAACTTATGCAGCAAGAGTTATGGCTACATATACTTCTAAAATATCTGAAAAAGGACTTAGTTATAGTGTTTCTGGCTCTAGAAGATGGGCTAAACAAGGGTATGTTGAGGGTACACTCTATGATGCTTATTCCTTCTTTGGCGCTATCGAATATCAGGTCAATACGAAGAATAGCTTATTAATAACCGGGTTAATGGCTTCTAATAGAAGAGGCAGGTCTTCTGCCATTACAGAAGAAGTTTTTAATCTTATAGGTAGTCAATATAACCCTTATTGGGGTAAGCAAGATGGCGAAATCAGAAATTCAAGAGAACGTAAAATTTCAGAGCCAATTTTAATGTTTAATCATAATTTTGAGACAACTAATTTTAAATGGAATACGGGGGTTAGTTACCAATGGGGAATTAATTCTAGATCTAGATTGGGGTATTATAATGCGCCAAATCCTGACCCTACTTATTATAGATATTTGCCAAGTTACTATATCAATAGTACCATAGGAGCAAATTTTTTAAGTGCAAATACAGCTAAAGAAGGGTTTCTCTCAAATCCACAACTTAATTGGAACCAAATATATAAGGCCAATGAGAATAATAAGGCAGCGTATGTTTTATATGATGATGTGGTTAAAGATACTCAGCTATCGGTAAATTCTATAGCAAACATTGTAATTAGTGAGCAATTTAAAATGGATGTAGGTTTTGGTTATAAATCTTTGTCTTCTATGAATTATGCAGAGATTAATGATTTGTTGGGAGCTGAATTTCATGAAGATGTAGATGTTTTCTCAAATACATCAAATGATAGTAATGGTTCATTGCAAAAGTATGAAGGTGAAATTTTTAATTACCAGTATGAATTGAATGCAGAACAACTAGAAACTTTTATGCAGCTTACTTATGAGAATAAGGGCTGGAAGGGGTTTTTAGCGGCGCAATGGGAATCTATAAAATATGCTAGAAACGGCTTGTTCGTAAATCAACGTTATGAAAACGATTCATTCGGAAAAAGTGCTGATGTTAATTTTTCAAATTTCAGTTTTAAGGGTGGTATTTCTTATAAAGTTAATGGTCGTAACTGGGTGGAGTCTAATGCCATGCTGCAACACAAACCGCCAGTATTACAGAACGTTTTTATAAACCCAAGAGAAAACAACCAAATAGTCCCAAAGTTAAATTCTGAAAAGATTACCAGTATTGATGGATCTTATTTTTTCCGATATCCAAAATTGGTAGGTCGTGTTACTGGTTTTTATACGAGATTTCAGGATGCTACTGATGTAAATTTCTTTTTTGTAGATGCAGGCGTAGGCTCAGATTTTGTGCAAGAAGTATTAACTAATGTAGATAAGTTGCATATGGGTGCGGAGCTTGGTTTAGAGTACCAGGTATCTTCTTCAGTACAAGTAACGGCAGTTGCCGCAATAGGAAAATATGTGTTTGCAAACAACCCCAATGTCACTATAAATTTTGATACTGCAGATGCAGAAGAAGAGTTAATAAATTTAGAAGGGAGTAAGGATTTAGGTGTAGCCACTATTAAAGATTACAAATTAGCGCAAGGTCCTCAAAAAGCATTTGCACTTGGTATTAATTATCGCGACCCCAAATATTGGTGGATAGGGGCAACGGCAAATTATTTAGCAAATAACTATGCCAATATATCTACGATTACCAGGACCAAAAGTTTTTATATAGATCCAGAAACGGGAATAAATTTTCCTGATGCAACCGATGAAAATGTTGCACAATTACTAAAGCAAAAACCATTAGATAATTTTTATTTACTGAATTTAGTAGGTGGTAAATCTTGGCTTAAAAGTGGTAAATATATTAGTGTTTTTGCTAGTATAAATAATGTTTTTGATACCGCTTTTAGATCAGGAGGTTACGAACAAAGCAGGAATGGAAATTATGGACAACTAAAACAAGATGCACTGAGCGGTACACCTTCATTTGCTCCAAAATATTGGTATGGTTACGGAAGAACCTATTTTTTAAATTTCGCAATAAGTTTTTAATTATACTATGGTACATATAGCAATCTTTCGCAAGTTAATTTTCTTACTAGCTTTATTTATAATGCTGTTTTTATCATGCGTAAAAAATAAAGATTTTGATGTACTCCAGTCTCATTGCAATGAAGAATTAGTGGCAAATAGTACGTTTTCCGAAGTTTTTAGCTTGTATAAAGAGGGAACGGTACAAATACAAGAGGATCTAATTATTGAAGGGTATGTGATTTCATCAGATAAAGCAGGGAATTTCTTTGGGGTGCTTCACTTTCAAGATCAACCTCAAAACCCTACAGGTGCTTTGCAAATAGAACTAGATGTTCGAGACAGTCATTTATTTTATCCAATAGGGAGTAAAATTTTCATCAAATTAAAAGGGTTGTATTTGGGTAAAAGTAAGGACGTCTATAAAATCGGAGGGGTATTTACCTCTTTTGGGAATGCTTCCGTTGGGCGGTTACCGGCGTCAATTGTAAATCAACATATTGCTTCTTCTTGTGATGCTGTTACAGAAATTGTTCCGCGTATAATCTCTTTGCAAGACAACCTAAAGGATTATAAAAACACGTTAGTAAGCATACCTCAGATCGAGTTTTCTGATTCACAATTAGGAGATACGTATGCCTTAAAAGGAGAGGAGACAGATAGGGTTCTAGTAGACTGTTTAGATTTTGAAATTACATTACGAAATAGTGGATATTCAGATTTTCAGGATAAAAAACTGCCAGAAGGTAGTGGGGCAATTACAGGATTACTTCTTCATGAAAATGAAGATTATTTTTTGGTAATTAGAGATGTGAGTGATTTAGATTTTAACAAAGAACGGTGTAAAGAGCTTATAGATGAATACACGTCAAAAACTATTTTTATTAGTGAAATTGGAGATCCGGACAATAATGCAGAGGCACGTTTTATTGAACTTTATAATTCAGGCCCAGCTATTAGTTTAAAAAATTGGAGCTTGCTTAGGTATACCAATGCCAATACAACTGTCGGTGCTACAATAGACTTAACAGGAATACAGATAGGATTAAAAACTACTGTGGTTATTTCTCCAAACGAAAACGAGTTTACTTTAGTGTATGGTTTTGCTCCAGATATAGGTGCAAGTACAGGAAGTGCTGCAGATTCTAATGGAGACGATACTATAGTGTTAGTAGATCCTTTTGGTACTGTAATTGATATTTTCGGAGTTATAGGAGAAGATGGTTCTAATACCACTCACGAATTTGAAGATGGTAAAGCACTGCGTAATCCTGGGATTAGTGCAGGGAATCCAATATTTGCGTTCGAAGAATGGAGTATTTTCAATGATACGGGTAATTTAGGTACAAGCAAGATACCTCAAAATGCTCCGGAAGATTTTACGCCTGGTGTTCATTAATTAAGCAGTCTTTTATTTTATTTAAGTCTGCGGGAGTAATTGGTTTTACAATATAATCATGTACAATTGGGTAGTTCTTAATCATACCTATTTCTAAAGGGTTGATAGAAGAGCTCATAACTACTATTTTAATTTTTTCCTTATTATTGATTGGTGCGGCTTGAAAACTATCAAGAAATTCCCAACCATTCATAACAGGCATACTAATGTCAAGAAAAATTACGGTAGGTAGTAGGTTGTCTTTCTCATCACATTCTAGTAGGGCTTCTATAGCTTCCTTCCCGTGTTCAAATCCAATTAGGGAAGCACCAAATTGTTCTTCTTTCATTAATTTTTTAGAAATGAAGGTGAAAATGGGGTCATCATCTACAAAGTAGATTTTTTTTAGAAAAGAAATCATACTTAAATGGTTTTTAGGTTAATGGTAAATTTAGTCCCGATATTTACTTCACTTGTTACGGAAATAGTACCTCCCATAGCTTCTATTTGGTTTTTAGTAATATATAGACCAACCCCTCTTGCGTCTTTATTTCTGTGAAAAGTTTTATTCATTCCAAAGATATTTTTGCCAAACTTCACCATATCAATTCCTTTGCCATTATCTTCAAAAGTTAATTGAATATTTTTATTAGTTAATTTGGTGCAAATTTTAATAATAGGAGATCTGTTAGGAGCACAATATTTTAAACTGTTAGTAAATAAATTAAGAAATACACTATCTAAATAAGCGGGGACTACATGCACAAAATGATCGGGGTTAACGTCTATAACACACATCCCTTTTTTATCTTGAAACAAAGTACCAATATTATTTTGTACAGTGGTTATGGCCTTTAAAATATTGATTTGGGCTAATTTTGTTTGAATATTTGCATCATTAGATTGTACAACTTCGCTAAGATTGTAAACTGTGCTATTTAAACTATTTGTTGCGCTTTTTAGCATTGCTAAAATCTGTTTCCGCTCTTCTGGATCTTTCTCATCCTCAATGAGTGAAGTTAATACGGAGAGATTTGTAGCGTGTGAACGTAGATCATGAGAGACCATGTGAGCAAAATTAGTTAAGCTATTATTTTGTTGGCCTGTAATTTCTACAAGTTTTTTTAATTTTTGTGCTGCATTTTTTTCATTTGTAATATCCTGACAAATTCCTAAAGCTCTATATTTATTATTTTTAGGACCAGTTAAAATGGTTACACTTGCTTTTATGTTTCGGATTTTATGATTAGGTAACAGCACCCTATACTCTACAATTCCTAAACCCTGTCCATTATAATAAGCAACAACTTCCTGGTGTACCCGGAGCATGTCATCAGGGTGTAAAGATTTTTTCCAATTCCGGTAAAGGCTTCCCGTGTAATTATCTTTATCTATATGGTGTAATTCAAAATTTGTGTCATCCCATAAGGTATATCCGTTATTTAAATCATATTCCCAGGTACCTACATTTGATGCAGAAATTGCACTTTTAAGTTTTTCTGCGGAAGCTCTGTATGCTAATTGTGATCGCATTGCGGTATCAATATCTTGACAAATACCATAGATACGAACGCACTTACCGTCAACAAATTCCGCACGGCCTTTAGTTCTTATCCATAATTCTTTACCCGTACCCGTTATCATGATAACCTCTTCGTCCCAAGGGGTTCCATTTTCGATAGCTTCGTGGGTAGCTTTCAGAATTAACTCTCTATCCTCGCCTTCTTTAAAATGAACAAAGCATTCGTCAAAAGTTTCAGGAACGTAATCTAAGGGCATCTCGTGAATAATGTTTACCATTTTGGTCCACTGTGCTTTATATGTCAATAGATTTAACTGCCAACCGCCAGTTCTTGAAACCTCTTGTGCTTCTTTAATTAACTCATCTATATTCTTAGTTTCTGTAATGTTATCTAAAGCTACAACAAGACCGCCTACACTTCCATCCTCTTTGGTCCAGGGGTTTATTTTCCATTTAAGCCAGATATTCTTACCATTATCTAAGATGTATTTGTGGCCTTCATTTTGACATGGATTACCTAATAAACACCGGTCAAGAACTTCTTTAAAGGCTATAGGGAAATCTGGGAGTACATCAAAAAAATAGGCATCCGTAATAGTATTCGTACTGATTTTGTGCTCAATTAAAAACTTTTTAGAAAATGACAAAAAATTGCAGTTATGATCTAAAGTAGCTATAGAAATTGGGGCATCTTTTATTAAAGATTCGTTGACTTTAATCTGTGAAAAAAAAGAACCCATAGAAAATACTTAATAAGTGATTATTGAAATTAAGAAAAGAAATTAATAAAAAGTTAAATATTGAGAATTATATAACTAAAATAACTCTATTTTATTGTGATATTTCATCAATAACCTTCTGGATATCTGTCGTTGTAATTGGTTTTACGAAGAAATTATTTACTTCGCTATAGCTTTTTGCTTTTAATAAATCTCTAGGATCAACAGAAGAACTGATGATGTAAATTTTCACATTTTCTCTATCAGTTTCTGGTATTTTTATAAAATCTTCTAAAAAATCCCATCCATCCATAATTGGCATATTTAAATCTAGAAAGATAATTGGAGGTAGATTTTTTTTTATCTCCAGTAATTCTTTTAGACTAGTAATAGCTTCAAAACCGTTTTGGTACACGATGATGTCTTTACATAAATTTGTTTTTCGTAAGACCTTTTTTAAACCAAATACAGAAATCGGGTCGTCATCTATCACACAGGCTTTCTCTACGTATTCTATCATCGATTTATGCTTTTTCAAATGTTATTATAAAAGTTGTTCCCTTATTTACAGTACTATGTACATTGATTGACCCATTCATGGCTTCAACTTGGTTTTTTGTTATAAAAAGCCCAATTCCTTTGGCGTCTTTATGTTTATGGAACGTTTTGTACATTCCAAATAACTTCTCGCCATGTCTTTTAAGGTCTATTCCTTGGCCATTATCAGAGAAATATAGTATAACTTGATCTTTGTCAATTTTATGATCAATATGTATTTCTAAGTTTCTATCGTCAGAAGAATACTTTACACTATTCGTAAAAAGATTTAACAGTATACTGTCTAAATAAGCGGGCACTGCCTTAATGATAAGGTCATTGGGGATAATAATTTTACAGCTAGCATTCTTCTCTTTAAGCAATGCTATAATATTCTTTTCAACACGTTTAATAGAATCACATAGATTAACCCTGCTAAGGTTTTCTTGAGTGTTGGTGGTTATATGTACTACCTCGTTAAGGTGATGAACGGTTTCGCTTAAACTTTCAGAAGCATCACTTAACATCTTTTCTAAATGAATTTTTTCATTAGCATCTGATTCGTCTTTCAAAAAATTAGTCAACATAGATAAGTTGGTAGAATGTGATCGTAAATTATGGGAAACTATATGAGCAAAGTTTAAAAGACTTTCGTTCTGGTGCTTTGTAATTTCTAATAATGCTTTCGTTTTGTTTTCCGAAGCAATCATTGGTGTTACATCAATTACTTGTGCAATGAAATGTGATAAATTACCATTTACTTTATGAACTGTAGTAACCGTTAATATAGCATGTACAACCGCACCATCTTTATGATAAAAACGTTTGTCTATGGTGTAATTGGTAAGCTTTCCTTCATGCATTTTTTTTAAGAAATGAGAATCTTTGGTCCAATCATTTGGGTGTGTAATTTCAATGATTTTTTTCTGAATCATCTCCTCTTTAGTGTAACCAACACTATTGCATAAACTAGTGTTTACATCTATCCAGTTTCCTTCTAAGCCTATGAGAGCCATACCTACGGAAGAGTTTTCAAATGCTTGTTGCATAGACTCCTCACTTTTGGTTAGTTGCAATTGGGTATAAATCAATTCTGTGGTATCCCAATTTGCACCAACTAGTTTTTTTACATCACCAAAACCATCTAGTTCAGCATAAGCTACAGATTTAATATTTCTTATTTTTCCGTTAGGAAGTATAATTCTAAAATCTATTTCTAAATCTTTTTTTTCTTCAAAAGCTTCTTCTACTTTTAGAGAACATAGCTCTCTGTCTTCTGGATGCAAGCTTTGATTCCAAAAACTTTTATGACCATTAAAATCTTCTTTTTTTATTTGATAAAGGTCAAACATTTCATCACTCCAAAAAAGATGTCTGCTTTCATAGTCATATTCCCAAATACCAATTTTAGCATTTTTAGTAGCTATCTTCAGGCGTTCTGCAAGACGGGTATATGCTATGTCTTTAAGCTTTTGCTCATGAATATCTTGAAAAGTACCATAGACTCTAATACATTTACCTTTTAGAAACTCAGCTTCCCCTTTTACGCGAACCCATTTTTCAGTATTATTTGCGGTAATAATAATTAATTCTGTATCCCATGATGTGCCATTAGCTATTGCTTCACTAACCAATGAAGCAATCATATTACGGTAATAACCTTCTTTGTAGAAAAGGATTCCTTCTTCGAGTACGGGTACATAATTGCTGGGAACTTCGTGAATGACTCTTGTTATTTCTGTCCAAAAAACGGTGTTATTAACCAAGTCTATCTCCCAAGCACCTATTTGTGCCACTTTTTTTGCTTCCTTTAGTAATCGTATTTCTTTTTTTTCATCTGTAATATTATTTGCGATGATTAATACACCAGAAAATTTATTCTCATCATCAAAAGCAGGAGCTAGGTCCCAGCGATGCCATAAATTAAAACGATTTTTTACATCTAGGCTAACAGGAATTTTATCTTGATTATCAATCATAAATAAAACTTCATTTTTTATCTCATCAGGAATTGATGGAATGTTATTGAATGAAATATTATTTGAGTTAAAAGTGTTTGGAAACTCTTTTAACCAATTATTGGAATGATTTTTTATATCAAGATTTAAATCAATTGCAGTTATAGCAACAGGTAAATCTTGGAGATAATTTAGGGGGGGTAATATTCTCAAAATTTTATATCATTATTGGTTATGTATTCATAAATCCTACATAAAGTAAGAAAAAACGAACGATATTGAAAATATTAAATTACAAAATATTATTTAAAAACAGTATTTCAAATTATTCAGTAGCGCTGTGGTAACTATAGAAATTAAATATGTAAAATATGATTATGCTTACATCTAGTAACGTTAATTTAGCCGTAAAAGTACATATACTTGTAAGATTTAACTTCTTTATATTAAAAATTTTCATATTTTATGGGAAAAAGCAAGGTTACATTTATGTGTTTTGTAGGTGTAATTGAATGATGTATTCTACATATTTAATACCTTTATAAATAAGACTTATCCTATGAATGAATTTTTTTTTAATGAAATAAGAAACGGTAATTTTACGGAAGTAAAGGCCATGCTCAAGCAGAATCCTGTTTTATTAGACAGTAAGGATCAACGCGGTTCTTCACCTCTCATATTAGCTACCTATTACGATCAGTTAGAAATTGTAGCTTTATTACTTACTAGTGGAGCTAAGTTAGATATGAAAGATGCATCTGGTAATACAGCATTGATGGGGGTTTGTTTTAAAGGATATGAAGATAGTGCTAAAATGTTAATAGAAAAGGGGGCTAATGTTAATGAGCAAAATGGTATGGGAGCTACTGCATTAATTTATTCTGCTACATTTAATAGATTAGGTATTGCTAAATTACTTTTGGAGAATGGCGCAGATGTAAGTAAAAAAGATGTGCGTGGTAAAACGGCATTAGATCATGCCAAAATGCAAGGTGTTCAATCTCTTATTACTTTATTAGAAAATCATTAAAGAGCTAAGATGTCTAAGAGTCTAAATATTGCCTTACTGCAAACTGAATTGTTTTGGGAACAACCAGAAAAAAACAGAATCCATATTTCTAATGCTATAAAAGAACTTAGACCAGAGGTAGATTTGTTGCTTTTGCCAGAGATGTTTACTACGGGTTTTACGATGAGTCCAGAAAATATTGATGCCATTGAAGGTTCAAGAACTTTAGATTGGATGAGAGAACTTGCAACGGCAAAACAACTTGCAATTTCGGGGAGTATTGTTTTTAATGAAAAGGGTAAGTATTATAACAGATTATTTTTTGTAGAACCATCTAAGGTTTCTATTTATGATAAACGACACACCTTTACGCTAGCAGGAGAAAGTGATGTGTACACTGCGGGTAAAGCAAAAACCATAATTGACTTTAAGGGATTTAAAATATGCCCATTAATTTGTTATGATTTGCGTTTTCCTGTATGGTCTAGAAATGTAGAACATTATGACCTATTAATCTACGTTGCAAATTGGCCTAAAACAAGAATAAACGCTTGGGATGTGCTATTGAAAGCAAGGGCTATTGAAAATATGTCATACTGTATTGGCGTAAACAGAATTGGAATTGATAAAATTGGCCATGAGTACCCAGGACATTCTGCTGTATATGATGCGCTAGGTAAAGAAGTATTATTTTCAAACAAACCAGAAATTTGCTATGTAACCTTAGATAAAAAGCATATTAAAACGACTAGAAGGAAGTTAAAGTTTTTAGAAGATCAAGATAAATTTAATCTAGAAGAATAAAATCAAACTTTTCTTCCCAGTTGGCACGCATTTCTATAAGTTTAGGAGAATGGCTTACACGTTCTGGTTGTATTTTTTTTAAATAGTTTCCTGTATCCCATTTTCCATTACCATTGCTATCAGAAATAACACGAACTAAATATTTACCAGGACTTATGTTATTAAATTTAATATCCTTAGATTCTGTAACATACAGTTCCCGCTTGATAGCTCCTTTTTCGTCTGTTAATTGAACTATTGCAGGGTAGGTAACATTACCACTTAGGGTTAATACAAAATTACCGTAGTCAGTATATTTATTTGTTTTTAAATTAAATACGATAGTATCATTTTTGTTTGCAAAAAAATCTTCAATAAGTCCAGGGTAGATGGCAAGCCTGTAGGCTTCTTCAGGTTCTTTCTCAAAATCTATTTTAAGACTATTTTTAAGACTATCTAGGGAAGTGGTGTATTTAACTGGGATAGAATCTTTGTTTATAAACATTATTTTCGTCGTATCAATTTTAATGATAGGAGTGTTTGCTTCAATGGCAAAATTATCTTCAAAACCTATGGTACCGTTTATGGTAGGTTTCAAAACAAGAGAATCTAATGCTAACTTCCTTTTCTTAACTACAAAGGTATCAATCACTTTTTGTTTTTCATTCGTCACGGTAAACTGTAATGAATCCATTTCAAATGGCGTAAACCAATAATTTAAAGTGTCTTTATCTCTTAACTTGGTTATCATTGTTCTTACCGTATCTGGTAATTTAGTTAAGGTATTAATTTTAATGTCCTTATAGTTTCCTTGATAACCGAAAATAATCTTATTTTTTGCTTCAAATTTTGGAACACTCATGCTGTAGTCAGGCTCTTCTTTAAATAACGTAAGCAAGAAAATTTCTTCTGTAGGTAATTCTACGGTATCTTTAATGAAGGCTATTTTATCTACTTTTTGATCAAATACATTGTTCTTTCCTTCATCTTTAAGTCCAAATAGCGCGTAAGTCCCTTTTTTCAAGTTTTTAAGATCAAATAATATGGTGCTATCTAAAGTATTGGTAATGTAATAAGGAGGTTTTTTATAAATGGTAGAATCTGTGTATGCGCTATCTATTTCATAAAGCATTACACTTACAAAGCTTTCAGCTTTCTTATCAAAGGCATCTTCTACCACTCCTTTAAGGTTTAAAGAATCTATATAGGTTCCAGTAGAAAAAACATAAGTAAAAAAGCTATTCGGATTCGCTTCATTATTATCAACAATACTTTGTCCAAAATTTAGGGTGTAGGTGGTATTTTCTTTTAGGGTGTCTTTTAGTTGTATTTCTACATACTTACTAGCAGCTCCTGCAGGTGTTATAATCGGTGTGTTTTTTAAAGGAGGAGAAACAATTAGTTGGTTTTGAACATCATTTAGTTTTATGTATTCATCAAAATAAAGGCGAATTTTATTCCCTTTAAAATTTACCGTCATATTTGCTGGCTCAGCATTAATCAACTTCGGAGGAATAATATCTTTAATACCACCAGAAGGAGTTCCTCTTCTAGCACATTGGTATAAAGAAATTGAAGCTAATAATAAAAGCAAGCAAGCAAGTAATCGTCTGATCATAATAAAAATCAATTCTAAATAACAAAGAAACAACTAATTTACTAAAACTATATTTTGATACGCTAGTAAAAATTAAAACAAAATGTTAAGCTTACGAGACTATTGCCATGGTCAAAATATAGATAGTTACCCCTTCTTCTTTCTCAAAAGCTTTTACACAAGATTCTAAAGTAGCACCGGTGGTAACTACATCATCTACAAGTAGGATATTTTTATTAGAAATACCATGCTTAGGGTTTAGCTTAAATAAATCTTGATTGCTTTGCCATCTAAAAAAACGATCTTTTTTAGTTTGCGTCTTTGTATTTTTAGTTTTTACAAGTACATCTTCAAGATAAGAGCAGTTTAAATGATGCGCAATTTTTTGCGCAAATAGGCTTACTTGATTGTACCCGCGTTTTTTAAGTTTTCTTTTATGAAGAGGTACAGGAATAACAAGATCTATGGGTATACCTCCCTCTTTATTAAGTATACTTCCGCACCAATCTCCAAGAAAAGTTCCTATTTGTTTCTGATTTTTGTATTTTAAGTGATGAATAAGGTTTTTTACAATGCCATTATCAGTAAAAAAAAGAAAAGAATTAGATTTTTTTACAGAAACGCGTCCATAAAAGATACGATCAAATGGGTTTTCATCGTTGTAGGTGTACTCGGTGAGTGGTAATTGGTTTCGACAAACGGTGCATAATAGCCGTTCACCTCTGCCTAAGTGTGTATTACATCCAAAACACCCCCTAGGTACTAGGATGCTGTTAATATCATTTAGTATCTTTGAAAACCTTATATACATACGTTTAATTGCGTAAAACCGAATTACATAAACCTACTTAACCCTACATGAATTATCAAGATACTAAATTCAATTATAAAATACTCCTTGCGGCTCTATTTGCTGTCGTAATAGGTATTTTAATTGCATTTTACTATAGCTATAGCCAATCTCAAAATAAAATTGATTATTTAGAGGATGAAAAAGCTATTTTGGTTAAGGATTTAACCATGATGAAAGCTGAGGTTAGTAGACTTTCTACTTCTAATGAAGTGAATGAGATTGAGATGGAACATGCTCAATATCGTATAGATCAATTATTAGATTCTGTGGGGCGTTTAAATTTTGATATTGTAAAACTTCGTGAATACCGAAAAGAACTGCGTAATATGGAGTTAATGCATGATACGTTAAGGCTTAAAAATAATTCATTACGCTATAACAACTCTATTTTATCTCAAAAGTATAATGAGACAAAATCTAAAATGGAAATTTTAGAAAATAAAACAGGAAAGTTAGAAGAAGCAGAAGCCTCTTTAATAAAACAAAATAAAATTATTAGCGCTAAGCTAAAAATTAAAAGTTATTTGCGTTTGCAATCTCCTGAAGGTACAGGGTATAGAATTCGTGGTGGTGATCCAATCCAAACCAATAAAGCATCTACTATTTCAAGACTTAGAGGTTGCGTGTCAATTGCCCAAGATATAGATGTAATACATGAAGAAAAAGTAGTTTACTTACAATTCTTAGACCCACGAAAAAAAGTAATTTCACACAATGCTTCTACTATAAATGTAAATGGTAACATTTATAGTAAAAAGGTCGAATTTATTTTTGAAGGTAGAAAAGAAGACATTTGCGATGCTATAATAGTACCAGAAGGATCTCTACAACAAGGAACTTATACCTTAAATGTATTCGAAAACGAAAAATTGCTTACTTCTGTTGAATTTCAGTTGAAATAAATTATTCATTTTTAGGGTAATATTCTATTTTTGCCACATGGCAAATCAAGAAGATCAATTTAAAAAAGTAATATCACATGCTAAGGAGTATGGGTATGTTTTTCAATCCAGTGAAATTTACGATGGGTTAAGTGCTGTTTATGACTATGCTCAAAATGGTGCTGAACTAAAAAAGAACATTCGAGAATATTGGTGGAAAGCCATGGTTCAGATGAATGATAATATTGTAGGCATTGATACTGCAATTTTTATGCACCCTACCGTATGGAAAGCATCAGGACACGTAGATGCATTCAATGATCCATTAATAGATAATAAAGATTCTAAAAAAAGATATCGTGCAGATGTTTTGGTAGAAGATTATACGGCTAAAATTGAAGCTAAAATAGATAAAGAAGTTGCTAAAGCAGCAAAGCGTTTTGGGGATTCTTTTGACAAAGATCAATTTCTAGCTACCAACCAACGTGTAGTTGATTATCAAGAGAAGATTAATACGATTTTAAAACGTTTAGGAAAATCTTTAGAAAATGAAGATTTAGTAGATGTTCGTAACCTTATTGATGAGTTAGATATCGTTTGTCCAATTTCTGGTTCTAAAAACTGGACAGATGTAAAGCAATTTAATCTAATGTTTGGCACCAAATTAGGAGCTTCTGCAGATAGTGCTATGGATTTATACCTTAGACCAGAGACGGCACAAGGAATATTTGTAAATTTCTTAAACGTTCAGAAAACAGGACGTATGAAAATTCCTTTTGGAATTGCACAGGTAGGTAAAGCATTCCGTAATGAAATTGTTGCGCGTCAATTTATTTTTCGCCAACGAGAGTTTGAACAAATGGAAATGCAATTTTTTATCCAACCAGGTACACAACAGGAATGGTATGAGAAATGGAAAGAAAACCGAATGAAATGGCACCTTTCTTTAGGTTTAGGACAAGAAAATTACCGTTTCCATGACCATGAGAAATTAGCACATTATGCAGATGCTGCTGCAGATATTGAATTCAAATTCCCATTCGGTTTTAAAGAATTAGAAGGGATACATTCTAGAACTAATTTTGATTTATCGCAGCACGAGAAATTTTCTGGTAAAAAGTTGCAATATTTTGATAATGACTTAAAGGAGAGTTATGTGCCTTATGTGGTAGAAACTTCTATTGGTCTAGATCGTATGTTTTTAGCTGTTTTTTCTAATTCTTTAGAAGAAGAAGAATTGGAAAATGGAACCACAAGAACCGTATTGAAACTTCCTGCTGTATTAGCACCTACTAAAGCGGCTGTTTTTCCTTTAGTTAAAAAAGATGGACTTCCAGAATTAGCACATGAAATTATAAATGAATTGAAATGGGAATTTAATGTTTTCTATGACGAAAAAGATGCCGTAGGAAAACGTTATAGAAGACAAGATGCTAACGGTACCCCATTTTGTATTACTGTAGACCACCAATCGCTAGAAGACAAAACTGTAACAATTCGTCATAGAGATACTATGGAACAAGAAAGGGTTGCTATTAGCGATTTAAAAACAATGATAAATAAAGCTGTTGCCATGAAAGAATGGTTGATGAAAATATAACAACATTTTTTATACTTTAAAAAAAGACTCGTGATTTATAAGAATTACGAGTCTTTTTTGTTTTGTAGCTATTTACTTACATATAATAGTATTAATATTTTTTTTTTGTAAATTCAGAGTGTATAAAAACCCAATCATATTATAGTTTTTATCTATTAAAAATAATAATTCAATAGATAGACATATGGTACTTTAGCATCAGTTACGATAGAAATCAAAAAAACAGTTTATAATGGAAGATAATTCTAAATCAGGGGGAGCTCCTCAAGGCAAAAACTTCGATATTAATGAAAGCGCAGCAAAATGTCCTTTTTTAAGTGGCACTAGTAAACATTCTGCGGGTGGTGGTGTAAAAAATAGAGATTGGTGGCCAAATGAACTAAAGCTTAATATTTTACGTCAAAATGCAGCAAAGTCTAACCCAATGGGAGAAGATTTTGATTATGCAAAGGCGTTTGCAAGTGTTGATTTTGTAGCCCTTAAAAAAGACGTTACAAATTTAATGACAGACTCGCAAGATTGGTGGCCCGCAGATTATGGGCACTATGGTGGTTTAATGATTAGAATGGCTTGGCACAGTGCTGGTACCTATAGAGTAGGAGATGGCCGTGGTGGAGCAGGAGCGGGTAACCAGAGATTTGCACCGATAAACAGTTGGCCAGATAATGGTAATTTAGATAAAGCACGTTTACTATTGTGGCCTATAAAACAAAAATATGGCAACAAGGTTTCTTGGGCAGATTTAATGATTCTTGCAGGAAATTGTGCTTTAGAATCTATGGGTTTTCCAACATTTGGTTTTGCAGGTGGTCGTGAAGACGCATGGGAACCAGAGCAAGATATATATTGGGGTAGTGAAACAGTTTGGGGAGAAAATAAAGAACGTTATGAAGATGGCGATTTAGAAGATCCATTAGCTGCAGTAATGATGGGGTGGATCTATGTTAACCCAGAAGGACCAAATGGAAATCCAGATCCAATGGGTTCTGCTCATGATGTTAGAGAAACTTTTGCTAGAATGGCAATGGATGATGAAGAAACGGTAGCCCTTGTTGCTGGAGGACATACTTTTGGGAAGGCACATGGTGCTGCAGACCCAAATACATATGTTGGTAAAGAGCCACATGGTGCATCAATTGAAGAAATGAGCACGGGTTGGAAAAACTCTTTTGGATCAGGTGTTTTAGATGATACCATTACTAGTGGTATAGAAGGTGCATGGACACCAAACCCAATACAATGGGATGCCGATTATTTTGATGTCCTATTAAACTATGAGTGGGAGCTAACTAAAAGTCCGGCAGGAGCACATCAATGGAAGCCAACGGCAGCATCTAATGCAAAAAGAGCTCCAAAAGCAGGTGATGCTAATGGTAGACAAGATTTGATGATGACGACTGCAGATATCGCTTTAAAAGTAGATCCTGCCTATTTAGAAATTTCAAAACGTTTTCACGCAGATCATCAGGCTTTTGAAGATGCATTTGCGCGTGCTTGGTACAAATTAACGCATCGTGACTTAGGCCCGACATCTCGTTATTTAGGCCCAGAAGTACCTGCAGAAGAATTGTTATGGCAAGATCCGATACCAACGGTAGCCTATACCTTAAGTGCAACAGATGTTGCTACTTTAGAAGTAATGATTTTAGATTCTGGATTAACAATTTCTCAACTAGTAACTACAGCTTGGGCATCTGCATCTACATTTAGAGGTTCTGATAAAAGAGGTGGTGCAAACGGATCTCGCTTACGCTTAGAGCCACAAAAAAGTTGGGATGTTAATAATCCTGAAGAATTAAATAAAGTATTAGCCGTTTTAGAAACTATTAAAACAGATTTTAATGGTGAAATTTCTATGGCAGATTTAATTGTTCTGGCAGGAAATGTTGGTGTAGAACAAGCTGTTAAAAATGCAGGATATGCTACAAAAGTGACGTTTAGTTCAGGTAGAGGAGATGCAACGCAGGAGCAAACAGATATTGAGGCTTTTAATTATTTACAACCTTTAGCAGACGGATTTAGAAATTATATAAAACCAGGTTTAAAAATTGCTGCTGAAGATTTATTAATTGATAAAGCCAATTTGCTAACCCTATCTGTTCCAGAAATGACTGTTTTGGTAGGTGGTTTACGAGTATTAGGAACCAATTACGATGGTTCAAACCATGGAGTGTTTACAGAAAATAGAGGAAGTTTAACGAATGATTTCTTTAAAAATATATTAGATTTTACATATACATGGAAAGCAACATCTGATGATGATAACTATTTTGAAGGTCGTATTCGTAAAACAAACGAAGTGAAGTTTACAGGAACTCGTGCAGATTTAATTTTTGGTTCTAACACAGAACTAAGAGCGATCGCAGAGGTATATGGTGCAAACGATGGACAAGACAGAATGGTAAAAGATTTTGTTGCCGCTTGGACTAAAGTAATGAATTTAGATCGTTATGATTTAAAGAAATAATTTGATTAAATAGTACGAAAAAAAGGGTGGTCTATTTTTAGACCACCCTTTTTTTATGCATAACAAAGTCCAGTGGATCTTAAATAATCAAGATTTTGACTTTCGTTAATTTCCTTAATAATAACTTAGTTCTGATGGCTCTTCGGTGCTTAATTTACTTTCTAGATCATTTAATACTTCAGCTGTATTTTTTATTGTAGCTACTGGATATGCTTTAAGTGATGAGTTAGCATCTCATAAATTTTATTTTAAAGCAGTTTTGGCTAATTTTTTAGGTACTTTTTTACACCTATTTAAAACTCATTTAGCATCATTATACTCTAAAATAGCACTAAAATCTGCATCGTATAATTTGAAACTATGTGTCTAAATTATACAGAATGTATCTTTATACTTTGCATAGTTGTTGTTATTTATAGTATACATGATTTAGTTTTATTTATATATAAGAAGTAATAATTTCCATCACCATTTGGTGTTTACATTGTGTTTTTGAAGGATGGTTTTATTTCATAATATTATTTTCAAAAAACATTTTCAATGTTGGCAATTTTTTATTTTTTAAGATCTTACTTTTTTTACCTTTTTTGTACAGGGTACCTTCGTAGTTTTCACCTAATTTTTCTATAAGCATTCCAGTATAGGGTAATCCTTTATCGTTGTATTGGATAAAGGCTACTGCGCTAGAATCGTTATCATTACTTAAATTTTCAAGTTTTGAAAAAATGCCCGTTGCTTCAAATTCTGAAGGCGCTATATTTGTGTAAAAGCCAGCCAAGAAATCAGTTTTATAATTTTCGCGATACTCATCTGCGTAAATTAAATCTTGATCCCATGCTTTCGTAGGGATAATGGTATCGCCTGAAATTATATAGGTTACTCTCAGGTTCGCCATTTCATCCTTATTTTTTCTATGAATAATTTCATCATCATAGAGGAATGAAATGGTTCCATTCGTGGCACTAATCTTTGCTTTAGGATATTTTGCTTCAGTAATCGTGTAGCCTGTTTCTGTGGTGGTAATATTGATTATGTTCCCGTAATGCATGGCAAATACATATAAACTCAAAGCTTTAGTTACTCCTTCTTTCAGTGTTTTTTTAGAGAAACTGTTACCTGAGGTGTCAAATTCTAAACCGGTATAAATTTTATCATTTTTGTAGATAGACCTTAGGGCAGGTTCTAATTCTTCATTATAGTTCTCTGGGGTTTCTTCACGATCGTATTGGGCCATATCCGCAGAATATTGGTATTTTTTTATACCAGCTTCATAAAAGTCCAAAATATAGAGCTCGGCCTTAGGTCTAACAATATACCCTTGATAGGGTAGTCCATTTTTATACGTACCATGCAGTATTTCTTCACCTTCTATATGGAAATTAGGGTGCTCTTCTGCAAATAGCTCCTCATTATCGTTATAATATTCCCAGTAGATTTTTCCTTGACGCCTCTGGTTAAGTCGCTTGCCAAATATGTTACCTTCTTTATAAACTAAAGCTTCTCCTGAATCTTCATGTTCCACGATTGATCCTTCATAAGGTTGCCCGTTTTTATATATAATGCGGTATACTATTTCAGGATAGTTGTAATAGACCACTTTTTCACCGTTTAGGATGCCGTTTTTAGCATGGTAATAACCTAGTAAGTTATACTCGTGTATGCCAGCATAATTATAGTAAGACTGTTTTCCTTCTTCTTTTCCGTTGGCAACAGTAACTAATTTTAGGTAGTCAGAACCTCCAAATTCTTCTTCGGTAATAAAGGTTCCACTCGTTCTTTTTCCCTGTTTGTATTCTCCTTTTGTAATTAGATCTCCGTCTTTAAATGTAGTTTCTGTACCCTCTTTTTTGCCGTTTTTATAAGATGTAAAATAGTCAAAACCAAGATCTTCTAAATAGAAAGTCCCTGAGTACGGTTCGTCATTTTTGTAGTGCCCGGTATACAAAACATTTTCATTCTCATCAAAAAATAAAGCCTCGCCTTCTTTTTTTCCGCCCTTATAGCTTATCAAATTTTTTAAGGATACAGCAGTACTACAAGATGTTGAGTAATATTCAGGTAAAAGACCTTCTAAAAATTTTTGTTCAATAACAAATTCACTAAGTAATTTACCTTTTATATTGTAAACAAGAAAAGTGCATTTTCCGTCTAAACATGTTTTCTTGTAGGCAAGTTTATTTGTGCTTTCATACATGATTTTGCGATCAAACGGATTCCCATTTTTATAAAGGGTAAGGCATTCGGTATACCCATTGTAGGGTTGTCCATTTTTGTTGGTGTATTCGTAGGCTAATTCGCCAGTTTCATTATATATTTTGGCTTCCCCATTTAAGTAACCATCTTCAAAATTAAGTTCTTTGTTTATTTGTCCTGAAGGATAGTAGGTTTTAGATGCTCCATTTAAACTTCCATACTCGTAATTGCGAACAGCTTCTTTTTTCCCATTTTCATAATACCAAGTTACTTCTCCGCTATACTCGTCTTCACGGTATTCATCTGCCCATCCAACAAATTGAAGATTGCCATTCATATAGTAATCTTTTACGAGTACTAAGTCCTCTTTTTTTTCTAAAGGTCTATTTCTGTAGAAAGAGGCTTCTTCTTTGGTGGTTTCATTCCAAAAAGCATCGTAGTATGTGGTGCTTTTTTCTTGTGCTATTCCATTTGTTAATAGAAATGTTACGAGTATAAAAAGGATTTTATTTTTAGGAATCATAGTTTACCTGATAGTTTTGTGGGTTACTTATAGGATTTAGGGAGTAATGGCCTATCTACTTCAAATATAAACTATACTACTTTATAGAGAATAAAATAAGTTTAAAACTATTTTCAGAAATTATAATCTTATTTTTTTTAGTCACTACAGCCCAAATGATAAAGATGAAATTTCCCCTATTGCTTACTAGATTTTACCTCGATATTATTTTTATACGTGACGATCTCTGCTACAGATTGGTTTTTATTGTAATAGGTGGTATCCCCATTTAGTTGTCCGTTTTTCCATTTAGATACTGTCATTAGTTCTCCTGTATCATAATATTCAAGAGTCGTACCATCTTGGGCACCATCTTTCCATTTGGCAATAATTCTAGTTTGGCCGTTGTCATAATATTCGGTACACTTTCCAAATTGCTTTCCATCATAGCTGCCACAACGATCTCCCATAGATAATTGGGCACCAAGTTTTTTATAGTTTTCAAATACGCGGTTTGGTTTTAATTTAGCTTCAATAACCTCTCCGTCTTCTTTAATCTCTACAAATTTCACCAATACATGGCTCGCATTATAGCTGTAGTTGTAGGCTTCGTAAATAGCCGAGGACCCAGCGTAATACCCATACCCATTGTAATAATTTGTTCTCCCTACCTCTTGTTGGCCTACTGCGTGTCCCACAAATTCTAAATTGCATTGAATGTAGTATTTACCAGGTCTCATCTTGTAAAAAGTAAAGTTTCCGTTTTGATCTGTCTCCGCTTCGAGTCGGTAACTGAATGCTTTTTCGGTCATAATTACGCGACCAGCAGCGCCTAATACTTTTTGTAATTTGGATACTTCAATTAAATATTCGGTTACTGGAAAAAGAATTACTTTGGTTTTTTCTTTTGCCTTATGTTTTTCTCTTCCTGCCGCCGCTTGGTTAGTTTCAAAGGTAAAAGCACTACCTGTTATGGTGCCACTACCTTCCGTTAATTTAGAACTGGCATCTTTTTCATCGAACCAAACTTGCGGATATAATACGTTCTCCTGCGCTGCTATTTTGTGAGAAATGGTTGCGATGAATAAAATTAGAAACAAAAATGAAGTAACTTTTTTCATAAAAATTAATTAGGCTATACTAGTATCTAATGTACTGAATAGCTTTTAATTATAAATAAAAAATAGTTAATTTTTAATTACTGAAGCATGTACTTAATTGTCTTGTTACACAGTAAACAACCCAAACGGTTTGTTATAGCTTTCTCCATTAGATCTTGACTAATTCAACCCGTCTATTTTTTGCTTTGTTTTCTTCAGAATCGTTAGGTGAAATTGGGTTTTTGGCACCAAAACCCTTTGCTGTCAAACGATTGATGGCGATACCTTTACCTGCAAGGGTATATAGTACAGTATTTGCCCTATCCATAGAAAGTTGTTTATTTCTTTCCACGTTTCCGCTAGAATCAGTGTGCCCTTCAATAGATAACTTTAAACTGTCGTTTTCATTTAATAAGGTAAATATTTCAGCGACCAATGTTTCGCCATCAGGTTTTAAAGTTGCTTTATCAGTATCAAAATTAATGTTTAGAATGGCCTTCCCTGTTTTGTCAATGTCAGATTTCATTTCACTAGCAGTTGGGGCTTTTATGGTTTGATTAAAACTTTCCAGTGCTACCACACCAATTTCAGCTCGTGCGGAATTACTCCAAACTTGAAAAATTATTTTCCCATTTACATGGTTTAATACATAGTGCTTCACGGGAGAGCTATTATAAGGATCTCCTTGTATATATTTGAACACGGTCTTATCATCTTCTTTATTAAGGTGCTCTATTTTCTCACGAGGAATCTGACCTTTAAAAATTAACTGTGCGCCAATGCGTTCTAAATAATGTTCAATACTTTGGTCAAATTTATACTGCTCAAATTCGATAGTACGATCAGACATTGCAAAGTCTAGTTCGGCTTTTTTACCATCGGCATTAAAGAATGAAGTTCCTGTATACATAATTAGCTTATTGTAATCAAAATAATTAGTCATTCCATTTTTTGCAACATCATTATGCCCGTCTTCCCAAATTATAAAACCTTCTGGGGCCTTTAAATAGGGGAAAACTCCAATGTTAGTATCTGATACAGGAATTGAAGACCAGTCAAATTCTTTAAACACTATTAGAGGTTCTTCACGGTCTGTTTCCTGAATGGGTATAGTTTCTGTTTCTTGCTCTAATTGTGGCGTTACTTTTGGATCATCTTTGCAAGAAAATAAGCTAAGAGTCATGGCGGTAAGCAGGATTATTTTTTTCATTGTATTCTCGTGTGAATTGCGAATGAAAAGGTAATTACTTTTTAGGTGAGGAAAAGGTTAAGAAATTTAAAAGTTTGCGTTGTGAAATCGTAACTTATTAAAACCTGAACCCAATAGAAAGTCCTGCTTTGTACATAAAAGTGTTCTGGTATTCTTGAGGGTTCACATTCCGGCCTAAACCCGCATTGAACTCTAAGGTAAACTTCTGACTGTAAGTTGCAAATTTGTGGCCTATACCTAGGCCAATTGCTGTAGGTATGATCTAAAGTGGTATTTGTAATTTCAGAATCTTTAATCTCTCCAGGATAATACAATCCAAAGGCTTCTGCAAAAAAGCCACTACGTGGGGCATAACCAAAATAAGCTCTAAAATTTGGACCTATTCCAAAGTTTCCATTGTAATTCAATGGGGTGCTATCAAAATACAAAGTACCACCAACGCTAGTATCTTCATTTAAATAATACTCATAACTGCCTTCAACGGTTGTTGAGGCCAAAAACAAACCAATATTAAATTTTAATTCCTGATTCTCGTTGTATGCTCTATAGGCTTGTGCGGAAGCAAGTCCACGCTACTTAAAACAAGGAGTAGAACTACTATTTTTTTTATTTGAATAGTAGTTGGGTATGAAAATCAATTAGTATACTAAAAATGAAAAACCTTGAATTCTCTGATTTTTTGGAAGACGCTAAACTTGCATCTAATAGCAAACATTACGTATTTTCGGCAACAAGTAAAATTCATAGCATAAGCCTATCATTTTTATAACGTACAATAGAAATGTTGCTTGGCGAATTACATTCTTATGCTGCGCAAAGTCACAAGCATAGTCTTTAAAAAAATTAAATAGTTACAGATGAAAATTGTATCGTACAACGTAAACGGAATTAGGGCAGCAATAAATAAAGGTTTTATAGATTGGTTAAAAATTGTAAATCCTGATGTGGTTTGTTTGCAGGAGATTAAGGCAATGGAGGAGCAATTAGATCTAAGCTTGTTTGAAGAAGCGGGATACTCGTATAATTATTGGTATAGCGCTCAGAAAAAAGGCTATAGCGGGGTTGCAATTCTTTCTAAAACAAAGCCAAACCATGTAGAGTTTGGGACAGGAATTGATTATATGGATTTTGAAGGACGTAATATCCGTGCAGATTATGATGGGGTATCTGTGATGAGTATGTATTTACCATCAGGAACCAATATAGATCGCTTGAGTTTTAAGTTGAAATATATGGCAGAATTTCAGGAGTATGTTACCGATTTAAAGGTAGAACACCCTAATTTAATCATTTTAGGAGATTACAACATTTGCCACAAGGCTATTGATATTCATAACCCAGTAGGCTTAAAAAACACCTCGGGATTTTTACCTGTAGAACGGGAGTGGATTGGCGCTTTTATGGACAATGGTTTTATTGATAGTTTTCGGTATTTTAATGAGGAGCCAGATAAATATACTTGGTGGAGTTACAGAGCCAATGCAAGGAATAACAATAAGGGTTGGCGTCTAGATTATGCTTTAGTAAGTACACCCCTGAAAGATAGATTAAAAAGAGCCGTAATATTAGCAGAAGCAAAACATAGTGATCACTGTCCAATTTTAGTTGAATTGAGTTAATTTTTATTTCAATAGGAAGGAAATAGGTGTTTGATATGCTTATTTTTGAATTTTTAAATTTCAAGCTTTTTCTTATGCTTTATACCAAATTACCACATACCGATATAGAAGTTAGTAAAATTTGTTTAGGAACAATGACTTGGGGAAACCAGAATACGGAAGCTGAAGGTCATGAACAGATGGATTATGCGGTGGAGCAAGGGGTTAATTTTTTTGATACAGCAGAATTGTATCCTATTCCTGCGCATCCTGATCGTAAATCTGCAACAGAAAAAGTAATAGGTACTTGGTTTGAGAAAAAGAAGAATAGAGACCAAATAATCTTGGGGTCAAAAATTGCTGGTAGAGCAGAATTCACAAAGTTTATACGTACTACTGGTTTTGATAGAGCTTCACTTGTAGATGCTGTAGAGGGTAGTTTAGAGCGCTTAAAGACAGATTATATAGATCTGTATCAACTACACTGGCCAGAACGAAATACTAATTATTTTGGAAAACGTGGGTATGCGCATGATGCTGCAGATTTCTGGGAAGATAATTTTCATCAAGTTCTAGAAACATTACGCGATTTAAAACAAGAAGGAAAAATTAGAGAAGTAGGTATTTCTAATGAAACCCCTTGGGGAGCTATGCGTTTTTTAGAAGAGAGTAAGGTACACGCTACCTTGCCTCGAATGCTTACGATTCAAAACGCATACAACTTGTTAAATAGACAGTTTGAAACAGGCTTGTCTGAAATTTCACACCGCGAAAATCTTGGTCTTTTGGCGTATTCTCCTTTAGGTTTTGGGGTATTAAGTGGTAAATATTTAGGCGATAGATTGCCAGATAATTCTCGGATAAAATTATTCCCTAATTACAAAAGGTATAGTGGCGAAACGGCAGTAGCAGCTACTCAGAAATATTATGAGTTGGCCCAAGCAAATGATCTTTCATTAGCGCAAATGTCGCTGGCTTTTGTGAATACAAGGCCTTTTTTAACGAGTAACATTATTGGCGCAACTAGTATGCGCCAATTAGAAGAAAATATTGCTAGTATTGATGTAAAATTAAGTACAGAGGTATTAGAAGGTATTGAGAAAATTCATAACCAAATTCCTAATCCTGCCCCTTAATTTTTATCCAAATAAATAGTTGGCTACATCTTCAATTTTAGCGACAAGCTGAATTTTTATTTGTGTGTCTTTTAGGCTTATTTTGTTGTTTTTAGAAACGAAAATAGTGTCGAAGCCTAGTTTTTCGGCTTCTAAAATACGTTGCTCTACACGTTGTACAGGGCGTATTTCGCCAGCTAAACCAACTTCTGCAGCAAAACAAACTCCTTTTTCTATAGCGATATCTTCATTGCTAGAAAGTATAGCAGCAATTACGGCCAAATCTATCGCAGGATCGTCTACAGAGATTCCTCCAGTAATGTTTAGGAAGACATCTTTTGCAGCTAATTTAAATCCTGCACGTTTTTCTAATACGGCTAAAAGCATATTTAAACGTTTGGCATTGTATCCTGTAGTAGAACGCTGTGGTGTACCGTAAACGGCAGTACTTACTAAGGCTTGAATTTCTATCATAAGCGGGCGCATACCTTCTACGGTAGAAGCAATTGCAGTACCACTTAAGCCTTCATCATTTTTAGAAATTAATATTTCTGATGGGTTATTAACTTCACGAAGACCGCTTCCTTGCATTTCATAAATTCCCAGTTCTGAGGTAGATCCAAACCTATTTTTTAAAGAACGTAAAATCCGATATACATAATTACGATCGCCTTCAAACTGAAGTACACTATCTACCATGTGCTCCAAAATTTTTGGCCCGGCAATAGAACCATCTTTAGTAATATGGCCAATTAAAATTACAGGTGTATTTGTTTCTTTGGCAAATTTTATAAGCTCAGCTGTACATTCTCTAATTTGGGAAATACTTCCCGCAGCAGATTCAATATAATCAGTGTGCAGGGTCTGTATAGAATCAATCACCACAATATCGGGCTCGGTATCTTCTATTTGCTTAAAAATATTTTGAGTTTTTGTTTCTGTTAGAATAAAACAAGTATCACTATTTGGGTGTATACGATCTGCACGCATTTTTATTTGCTTCTGACTCTCTTCGCCAGAAACATACAATGTTTTATAGGGTAGTTTTAATGCAATTTGAAGTAGCAAGGTGCTTTTTCCAATACCAGGTTCACCGCCTAAAAGCGTTAAAGAACCAGGAACCAGTCCGCCCCCTAAAACACGATTAAATTCAAGATCAAAGGTGTTTAATCGCAACTCTTTTTCAGTGCTAATTTCATTAACACGCAAGGGTCTAGATACTTTTTTTGCAGTATTTGTTGGGGTTTTCCAGCTCGATTTTTCTTCTTTCTGAACCACTTCTTCAACAACGGTATTCCATTCTTTACAGGCAGTACATTGTCCTACCCATTTAGCATATTGTGTGCCGCAATTCTGACAAAAAAAAGCTGTTTTAGTTTTAGCCATTCCCTCTTTTTAGGTTTTGGATAAAGGTACTAAATAAGGGGTAATTAAAATCGGAAAATTTAAGCACTCCAAACCGTATAAAGCGGTATTTTAGTTTTTGGAAATTAACTTTTTATTCAAAGTCAGACGGATTACTTTTTTTTAGATGACCGTTTGAAAGATCATTTTAAAATAAATTAGTGCGATAGCTGCAATAAAAACGCAAATAAGTATGAGGTCTACGATTAAGATGGGTCTATAACGGAATTTAAATAAGAGAATAAGACTGATTAGTATTCTAGCTATAAAAAAAGTGCTTAGGATATTAAAATACAGTAAAGACTGCGTGTTGATTAAATGCGCTGTTTGAAAATTTAAAATGGATTTAAAATCTCGTGTAAATCCGCAGGTGGGACACTCTATGCCATAATTGGTCTTGTAATAGCACGTTAGTGTATCCTTCGAGATTAAAACGTAGAGTAGTGCTGAGGTGAAAAATAAAATAAAGAGTAGGTTAAAGAAAAGATGATTTCTACGATGTATAGCATCTGTGGCTTCCATAAACAAAGGTGTCTGATTCTATTCCCGATTCCAGTTTTAAACCTTTTGAGTTAAAGGAGGTTTCTTGTACTTCTTCTATCTCTTCTATCTCTTCTATCTCTTCGGGTATCACATCCAACTCTTCTGTGTCTTCTGATTCTTCTAGTTCATCTAGCTCTTCCGTTTCATTTATTTGTTGTAGCTCTATTTCGTCATATATTAATTTTGAAGTCACGAAAAATTGAAATCCGAGAGAGGCCATGCCTAGCAAAGAAATGACCAAAGCTATTATGGCTAGTATTTTTGTTTGCTCTAACATAAAGACCCTAATCACAGCTATGATTGAAAGGATGATTGCTATAGCCCCAAAGATGATAGCGAAAACACCTAAGCAGGGGATTACAGAAAAGATTAAGCTCGAAATTCCAAATACAATTCCGACAATAGATAGAATATTAGAATTTGATTTGTTTGGTTGATGGTCCATTTATTTAAAGTAATTGAGTGGTTTTGGTGTGCAATTTAAACATATTTATAAAATATAGTCTAATTCTAATACCCAAAATCAGCTTTTAAGGCATCAATTTTCTCTAAGGCCATATCTTTCGTTAAGAAATCTATTTCATCCATTCCAAATGCTTTTTCAAATGTACGTAGTGCTTTTTTTGGTTCTCCCATTTGCTCGTAATATTCGCCTTCAAAATAGAAGCCTAGCATAGTTTTTGGGTATTCTTTTTTACACAAATCTGCTAATGGTTTTAGTGATTCAAAATCTTCTTTTTTACGAGAAGCAGCATAAATAGCCATAATATCATTTAAGTCCACACTCTTTCTAAAACCAAATAGTTTTTCAATCATATCATATTTATTCGATAAATAATCAAAGACAGGTTCATCTGAAGTTATTATTTGCGTTTTATATTCGGTAGGGCTAATTGGTTTAAACATTCTAAAAACATTGTCAAATGCTTTTCCTAAAGCGTATGTCGCTACCGAGATATGATCTGCCTCTAAATATTCATCATAGAAATAATATAAGTTCTCTTTTTCAATAGCCTTAATAGCGGTGTTAAGAATTGGTGTTTGGGTATCTCTCTTTGCTTTTTCACCATCGGTAATCAAATGATAGAAAATTGTTTTTTTCATAGCACCTAATCTAGTAGGAATTCTTGTTTCCATTTCTGGTGCTAGCGTTGGAGAAATAGTTACATAGGAGTTAAAAAGAGATTCTTCTTTAAAAAGATAGTAGTTGCTAAAGTTAGCAGTAGCATCATAGCCTACAATCATTTTAAATGGCGCTGTACTATAACTAGTTTCTAAATAAGGAATAAGTTCCATTCCTATAAATTCAAAAAATAGTTTTGCTTTGTCAGAAGGCAAGCCAGAGCCTTCATCAAAGGCGCAATCTTGTGCTCTTAAATTATCTTTATATTGGTTTATGCCAACTATAATAGCTTGTGGCATACCATGAAATTTACTGTAAAATTTAGCTGTAGCAACCACATTGTCAAATAAATACTCTGCATCTAAAACAACAATTAAGGGATATTTTTTTTCTTGAGTATAATCCTCAGGAACATAATATTGTACGTCTCTCCTTTCTTGAAGTTTAAACGATTCAAAAATTTCTTGGGTAACTTGTGCGTTCGTTCCAAGGTATAAAAAGAAAGCCAATACGGTAAGTATACGTTTCATGACAGAAAAATTTAGGGACTTGTAATTATTTATTTCTGTTTAATAACGGTAATACAAGAAAAGATATTGCACCGAAAACTACAACCATTAAAGTTTGTGAGATCCACATGATCCAGCCAAAGGCATCTCCAGACACACTGCTTATGCCAAAAATGGCTAAAGCACTACTTACTACGATAGGGTAAAGTCCTACGCCACCATTAGTTGCGGTCATTGCAAATGCGCCAAAAACGAAGGCAACAAGCAGTTGGCTAATGGTTAAATCTATTGTTTCTGGAACCGTGAATTTTATGACCCAAAACATAGCGATGTAGATAAACCAAATGAATAGCGTATGAAAAATAAACGCCCACTTGTGTTTCATTTTAAAAATACTGGTAACTCCTTGGAGTAATCCTAAGGCAAAAGTTTTAATTTTTAAAAGAAATGGGTTCGATGATTTATTTAAAAGATAGAAAGCTACACCTGCAAATAAAGTAGCTGCTCCAAGTATGGCTACTATTTTATTCAGATTAAAACCTTTGTCCTCAAAAAAGGCTAAAATAATATCTGTTTGAAGAAAAAAGGTAATCGTAATAATGGTCAAAAGCATTATTAAATCCACAACTCTTTCTGTAACGATAGTGCCGAATCCTTTTTCGAAAGGTACTTTTTCGTAGGTTGTTAATGCTGTTGCTCTAAGTATTTCTCCAGATCTAGGAATCCCTAAGTTGGCAAAGTAGGAGGTAAGAATAATAAAAATATTATTTAATATTTTTGGTTTGTATCCTAAGGGTTCTAAAAGGTAATTCCATCTAATAGCTCTAGAAATGTGACTTAGAATCCCCATTAAAACAGAGATTCCCACCCAAAACATATTAGCTTCTTTTATGTAAAAAATAATTTGTGCTCTATCTTCTTCTGATGTAGCGTTATAGGAGTACCAAACTAAAAAAACTCCCAAGCTTATTGGGAGTACTGTTTTTAGTGTTTTTTTTAAAGATTTCTTCAAGAGCTTAATTCAGTAAGTTAGTTTCCTCGTTAGGGAATACTAAAGATGGATTGAATTTTTTTGCTTCTTCAATGTCCATTTGGCCATAGGTAATTAAAATAAGGATGTCTCCTACTGCCACTTTTCTAGAGGCAGCACCATTAAGGGTTATTTCTCCGCTTTTTCTAGGTCCGGGAATGGCATACGTTTCTAAACGTTCTCCATTATTGTTGTTCACAATCTGAACTTTCTCTCCTCTAATAATATTAGCAGCATCCATTAGGTCTTCATCGATAGTGATACTTCCAATGTAGTTAAGGTCTGCTCCGGTAACTTTTACACGGTGTATTTTAGATTTTACAACTTCTATTTGCATGGTACAAAGATAATAATTTACAAGGCAATGTTATCAATAAGTCGAATGTCGTCTACAAAAACTGCGACAAATGCCCTGTATTTTTTGTTATTTATTTTTTTGTTTACAGATTTTAGGGTGTCAATATCAGCAATTTTGAAATATTCTAATGCTAAATATTTGTTATTTTTAAACTCATTTTCAACCCATTCTACTACCTCCAATGCACTTTTTGTGCCAAACATTTCTTTGGCCTCTTTGAGTATTTTGTAAATGAATGCAGCTTCTTTACGCATTGGGGCAGAGAGTCTTTCATTTCTTGAGCTCATAGCTAGGCCGCTTTCCTCTCGTACTATTGGGCAACCAATAATTTCTACAGGAATAGCTTTTAGTTGTACAAGTTTTCTAATAATTTGTAGTTGCTGAAAATCTTTTTCGCCAAAATAAGCTTTATTGGGAGCAATGCTAGTCAGAAATTCTTCAACAATGGTGCCTACGCCGTTAAAGTGGTTAGCTCTAAATTCTCCTTCCATTACGGTGTCAAGTCCTTCAAAATTATAAATTTCAGCGGTAACGTTGCTTTGGTAAATTTCTGCTACAGAAGGGGTGTAAACTATTATGTTATCTGACGCTTTTTTTATTACTTTTAAATCATTTTCTAGCGTTTTTGGGTATTTTTCGAGGTCTTTTTGGTTATTAAACTGCGTTGGGTTCACAAAAATGCTCACAATTACCTGATCATTTTCTTTTGAGGCTTTTTCAATTAAAGAAAGGTGTCCAGAGTGCAGAGCACCCATGGTTGGTACAAGTCCGAGAGATTTCTTGTTTGAAAAAAACGCTGACAATTTGTCTTTTAGCTCCTTTTTAGTTTCTATTACTAGCATTAGTTTGTATTTAACAACTCGCAAACTTATATAATTACTGCTAATCTGCATAATTTTTGTAATTTTGCAGCCACGCCAATAAAAAAATTAAAAATAGCTTTTATGGATGGTAAAAAGATATTGTTTGTATCTTCTGAATTAGTACCCTACTTGCCAGAGAATGAGGTTTCCCTGATGTCATACGAAACACCTAAAATGGTGAATAGCAATGGAGGTCAGATACGGATCTTTATGCCAAGGTATGGTAATATCAATGAGAGACGTCATCAACTGCATGAGGTAATCCGTCTGTCGGGGATGAATTTAGTCATCAACGATATGGATATGCCTTTAATTATTAAAGTTGCTTCTATACCTAAAGAACGTATTCAGGTTTACTTTATTGATAACGAAGAGTATTTTAAGAGAAAAGCTACATTCGCTGATGAAAACGGAACTCTTTTTCCGGATAATGATGAACGTGCCATATTTTTTGCAAAAGGTATTGTAGAGACAGTTAAGAAATTAAACTGGTCACCAGATATTATCCATGTTCATGGTTGGATGGCTTCTTTAGTGCCGTTATATCTAAAAAAATACTATGCAGATGAGCCTCTTTTTTCAGAAAGCAAAGTAGTTACTTCGGTATACTCTAAAGGCTTTGAGGAAGAGTTGAATCCTGATATCGTTAAGAAAATAGAATTTGATGGAATTTCTGCTGATGATATTACTCCGTTGGCAAAACCAGACTATAATAATTTGTTAAAGATAGCTGTAGATTATTCAGATGCAGTTATTTTAGCCTCAGAGGAAATTTCGGAGGACTTGACTAAACACATTGCTACGCTTCAAAAACCAGTGCTTCCGTATGTTCCCTTCCATGAGTTTGAAGAGGCTTACGCAAATTTTTATAACACTGAAGTTCTAAAGTAAATTACATGACATTTCTTAAAAAAATAAGCTTTTCTGTTCTTACAGGAGTAGTAATAGCTGGATTGTTTTCATCTTGTGAAGATGAAGTTGCTACCATAGGTTCAGGTGTAATCGCTGGTGAACCATTTGGAACAGGTAAAGCTGTTTTTGATGTTTTTGCTTATAATAAGAAAATAAATACCGTTAAATCTAATCGATTACCTATTTATCAATTAGGTAATTTTAATGACCCACTTTACGGGAAAACTACGGCGACGATTACGTCTCAGTTACAGCTTTCAACAGTAAATCCAACCTTTGGGGCTTACTCAAAAACCATTGAAGATGGTGCGGTAACAGATACGATACCTGCAACAATTGTTGAAAATGAAACCGTAAAAAGCGTTTATCTATTTATTCCTTATTTAAGAAATGTTACAGATACTGATGGAGATGGAGTACCAGATGATTTAGATGTAGACCCGGCAGATGCAAATAGCGATACTGATGGAGATGGCGTTAGTGATAATCAAGAGAGAATTTCTGGATTAAACCCGTATAGTACTGATACTGATGGTGATGGTGTTTTGGATGCAGTAGATGCAGAGAATAATGTAAGCGCATACCCTAAAACATATGTTTTAGATAGTATTTATGGGTCGGGTAAAGCAGCTCCTTTTAATATAAAAGTGCAACGCTCTACTTATTTTTTAAGAGATTTAGATCCTGATGTAAATTTTGAACAGTCACAAGATTTTTATTCAGATCATGATTTTACGCCTTTCCTTACAGATCTTTTATATGATGGTACGGAGACCGTTCGTGATACTGAAATTATAATTTATAATGACGATGATCCAGATACGGAAGATGTTGATGAGGAAGGAACGGTAGCTCAAACTATTGGTGCTGGTATTTGGGTGCCTTTAAATAATCAGTTTTTTCAAGAAAATATTTTGGATAAAGAAGGTTCTCAGGAACTTTTAAACAATACCAATTTTAAAAATTTCTTACGCGGAATCAATATCGCTATTGATGCTGACGATGATATATTTATGTTGTTAAATTTGGGTGGGGCTAGTATTACTGTGACCTATACGTATGATGCAATTGATGTAAACGATACTGCTTATGACGTTTCTGATGATGAGAATGTTGTTTTAGAAAAGCAATTTGTTATTAATTTAGTTACCGGAGATGGGATTACATCTGCAATTACCGGTAATGCGGTAAATACATTTACGAATGAAGCTTATGCTCCAGAGGTGTTGGAGGCTATAAATTCAACAGAAAATGCAGAAAAAATATATCTAAAAGGTGGTGCCGGGTCTTATGCTGAGCTTAAATTGTTTGGTGAAGAAACTGCGATAAGTTCTAGCATTATCGCACAGATTAAAGCTAATAACTGGATTATAAATGAGGCTAACTTAGTCTTTTATGTAGATAGAACAAGTTTAGATGCTGCTCCTGGAGTTATAGAGCCATCACGTCTGTATCTATATAATGCAGAGACTAATGAGACATTGTATAATACGTTTACAGAATTTAATGTCACAAACCCTACCGCATTAAATGTTTTTCCTTTTTATGATGGTGTTTTACAAAAAGAAAGTGAAAAAGGAATTAAATATAAAATCAGAATTACTGATTATATAAATGCATTGTTAAATGGTGATCAAGCTGTGTCTACATTAGGTTTATCGGTTACTTCAGACATAAGAATTGTTTCTACTTCAGCAGCAAAATTAGCATCTTCAGAAGTTAATATTCCGTTAATGTCAACTATTAACCCACTTGGTACCGTACTTTATGGTAGTAACGTTAGCGGTACGGACCTGGATAAAAAACTTCAATTAGAAATTTTATACACCGAGGTAAACCAGAATTAAGGGTAAAATTATACCACTTAAAGTTTTTATTCGTTTTACGTCTATAGTTAGTCTAAAAATCTTTGCAGAATTCATAGTTTTGCCTAGAATTTTTAGACATTAACCAAATTATTTATTCAATATGTGTGGAATTGTAGGGTATATAGGGCATAGAGATGCTTATCCAATTATTATAAAAGGACTTCAGAGATTAGAATATAGAGGCTATGATAGTGCAGGTGTTGCTATTTATGACGGTGCAACTATAAACTTATGTAAAACTAAAGGTAAGGTTGAAGATTTAAAAAAGAAAGCAGAAGCTACCATGTCTTTAGAGGGTAAGCTTGGAATAGGACATACGAGATGGGCAACACATGGTGTGCCTAATGATGCAAATTCTCATCCGCATTATTCAAACTCGGGAGATTTAGTGATTATTCATAATGGAATTATAGAGAACTATGATTCTATTAAAAAAGAATTGATCAATCGTGGTTACGTCTTTCATTCAGATACCGATACAGAAGTATTGATTAATCTTATTGAAGAAGTAAAAAAGAAAGAGAATGTTAAGTTAGGAAAAGCGGTTCAAATTGCATTAAACCAAGTTGTTGGTGCTTATGCTATTGCTGTTTTTGATAAACATAAGCCAGATGAAATAGTGGTGGCTAAATTAGGTAGTCCTTTGGCTATCGGAATCGGAGAAGATGAGTTTTTTATTGCTTCTGATGCTACGCCATTTATTGAATTTACTAATAACGCTATGTATTTAGATGACGAAGAAATGGCAATTATCCGTTTGGGTAAAGAAATTAAGCTTCGTAAAATTAAAGATGATGCTGTAGTATATCCTATTATTAAGGAGTTGCAGTTAAATATTGAAGAAATTGAAAAAGGTGGTTACGATCACTTTATGTTGAAAGAAATTTATGAGCAGCCAAGAGCTATTCAAGATTCGTATCGTGGTCGCTTATTAGCAGATCAAGGTTTGATTAAAATGGCTGGTGTTGATGATAATTTAGAAAAATTCATGAATGCCAATAGAATTATTATTGTAGCCTGTGGTACTTCATGGCATGCAGGTCTAGTGGCAGAATATATTTTTGAAGATTTAGCAAGAATTCCTGTAGAGGTAGAGTATGCTTCGGAATTTAGATATAGAAATCCGGTTATTACAGATAAAGATGTGGTAATTGCTATTTCGCAATCAGGAGAAACGGCAGATACATTAGCAGCTATAAAATTAGCGAAAGAAAAAGGAGCTTTCGTTTTTGGTGTTTGTAATGTGGTAGGGTCTACTATTTCTAGAGAGACAGATGCAGGTGCTTATACGCATGCAGGTCCTGAGATAGGCGTTGCTTCTACAAAAGCATTTACAACTCAGATTACCGTATTAACTTTAATTGCATTAAAGTTGGCGAAAGAAAAAGGAGTTTTTTCGCAAAGTAAATACCATGAATTTTTAACCGAATTAGAGAACATTCCTTCAAAGGTAGAAAAGGCATTATTGTCTAATGACTTAATAGAGAAGGTGGCTGCAGTTTATAAAGATGCAACCAATTGTCTTTATTTAGGAAGAGGTTATAATTTTCCAGTAGCATTAGAAGGTGCACTTAAGTTAAAAGAGATTAGTTATATTCATGCAGAGGGTTATCCTGCTGCAGAAATGAAACATGGTCCTATAGCACTTATAGATGAGCAAATGCCAGTTTTTGTTATTGCAACAAAAAGAGGTCACTATGAAAAGGTAGTAAGTAATATCCAAGAGATTAAATCTCGAAAAGGAAAAATTATAGCGATTGTAACAGAGGGTGATGAAACCGTTAAGGAGCTTGCAGATCATGTGATTGAAGTGCCAGAAACTTTTGAAAGCCTTACGCCGTTACTAACTACAATTCCTTTGCAGTTATTATCTTACCATATTGCATTAATGAGAGGTTGTAATGTAGATCAGCCAAGAAACTTAGCCAAGTCGGTTACTGTAGAATAATAGCCTTGTAATAAGGTATAAAAGGGGAGGATGTTTACATCTTCCCCTTTTTTTTGTTTTTAAATTAAGCTTCCCTATTCTTTCATTTTACAAAATATTCAATAATTTGGGTGTCTTATTGTCAAAATAATACTATGCATGCATAATTTTTTTTATTTTCTTAGAAATCATATGAAAAAATATGTATCTTCGATTTTAAACTAATTAAACTTAACTCCCTCGAATGAAAACAACAATGTATGTATTCTTCCTTTTAGTGGGAACATTGGGATTCTCTCAAACCACAGTAAAAGGAAATGTAGTAGATCAAGATGGGCAACCAATTCCTGGTTCAAATGTAGTAATCGTAGGTAAAACTGTAGGAACAGTAACAGACTTTGATGGCAACTTTGTTCTAGAGACTTCAGAAGTGCCTCCTTTTAAACTAAAAATTTCAAGTATTGGCTATTCAGAAAGCACAGTAAGTATTACAAAAAACAATCAAAATGTATCTGCATCCTTAAATGAATCTCAAACACTTTTAGATGAGATTGTAATTTCAGCTTCTAGAACGCCAGAAAGAATTTTTGAATCTCCAGTAACCGTAGAGCGTTTTGGGATTGAACAAATTAAAAATACTACGGCGGCCGATTTTTACGGGGGTCTTGAAAATTTAAAAGGTGTAGACGTAAATACAAACAGTTTAACCTTTAAATCTGTAAACACAAGGGGTTTTGCAACCTTCGCAAATACCCGTTTTATGCAATTGGTAGATGGAATGGATAATTCTACGCCAGCATTAAATTTTCCTATCGGGAATTTGGTAGGTATGATAGAGACAGATGTTCAGAGTGTAGAATTATTACCAGGGGCTTCTTCTGCGCTTTACGGAGCTAATGCCTTTAATGGGATTCTTTTTATGCGAAGTAAAAGTGCCTTTGATCATGAAGGGATAAGCGTTTCTATTAAGAGAGGAATCACCTCTCAAGAAGCATCAGGAGATAATGCGTATACCGATTTTGGTATTCGTGCAGCACATAAATTTTCAGATAAATTTGCTGCAAAAGTAAATTTCGGGTATTTAAAAGGAACCGATTGGGCCGCTACAAGTGAAGTAGATAAGTTTGATCCTACAAGAACAAGAGCCAATTATAACTATGATGGTATCAATGTGTATGGAGATGAAGTTTCCACAAATATTAGATCGGCTTCTGGTCTTGGTATTGTTCCAAACGTTGTTGTGAGTAGAACAGGGTATAATGAGAGTGATTTAACCAATTACAATGCAGAAAGCATCAAAGCAGATTGGGGTCTCTATTACCGTCCTATAGAAGGTAGCAATCTTGAAGTGTCTTATGTAGGTAAGGTGGGTACAGGATCTACTATATATCAAGGAACCAATAGATATAACATCAATGGATTTTTTCAAGAGCAACATAAATTAGAGGTTAAAAATGATAATTTCTTTGTAAGAGGGTATGTTGTTGGTGATAAAGCGGGAGATTCTTATGATATGGTCTTTACGGGAATTAACATCAACAGATCATGGAAATCAGATGAGCAGTGGTTTGGAGAGTATATTCAAACCTATGCAGGAATAGAACTTAGTGGTAACCCAACAGGGTTAACAGATGATCAAAAACATGCTGCAGCAAGAGCGGTAGCAGATACGGGTCGTTATTTGCCAGGAACTACGGAATTTCAGAGTGCTTTTGATCGGGTTATCAAAGATCCAAACTTAGCTACAGGTTCTCAGTTTAAAGATGCTTCAAAATATTACCACGCAGATGCGAATTATAATTTTGGACATTTAACAGATTTTGCTGAGATTCAATTAGGAGGTTCCTTTAGAAGGTATGATTTAAATTCTTCAGGTACTATTTATACAGATTTTGATGGCCCTATTGGGTATTCAGAATATGGTGTGTATACTCAAATTCAGAAGAAATTTGATTTTTCGGATGATAAGAGTTTAAAATTAACGGGATCTATTCGGTATGACAAATCAGAGTTCTTTGATGGTTTCTTTTCTCCGCGTATTTCTGCAGGGTATAGTTTAAGTAGAGATCATAATATTAGGGCTTCTGTACAAACAGGTTTTAGAAACCCAACAACACAAGATTTATTTATTGGCTTAGATACAGGTAGGGCTATTTTAATAGGATCGGCTTCAGATAACTTAGACCGGTATACGAGAAGTTTTGCCGTTAGTGAAAGTGGTCAATTAGATGGTAATCCTGCACAAGTTACACAAACAGGTGCAGCTGCTTATGGTGATACCTATTCTTCTCAATCGGTAGAAACCTTTAAAGTAACTAGAAATGCAGATGATTTAAGAGTTGCGAATGCAGATTTGGTAAAAGCAGAACAAGTAACTTCTTTTGAAGTTGGTTATAGAGGTAAAGTAAATAAGTTAGTAGTAGATTTTAGTGCCTACTATAATAATTATAAAGACTTTATTTCTCAAGAAGTTGTAGATGCACCTTATTATGGTGTTGCTGGTGATGGTGGTTCTTCTGTTGATGCAATTAGAAATGATGATTTTCAACGGTATAGTGCGTACACAAACTCAGATGTAGATATTAATTCTTATGGAGCTTCATTAGGTTTAAATATGAAGGTGATGGGTAATTATAATTTAGGAGGTAGCTATACGTTTACAAAACAAGATTTTGATCAAGAGGCAAATCCAGATTTCATGTCTAGTTTCAATACTCCTGAGCATAAGTTTAAAGCTAATTTTGGGAATGATGCCTTATTTGAAAATTTTGGTTTCAACCTAGCGTATAGATTTAGTGATGATTATTTCTGGGAGGCTACTTTCGGGAATGGTGTTGTTCCTGAGTTCCATACCTTAGATGCTCAAATAAGCTACGCAGTTCCAAGTATTAAATCTTCTTTTAAATTAGGAGGCACCAATATTCTAGGTGATGAGTACTTCACGGCTTTCGGTACAGGATTTATAGGATCTATGTACTACCTATCTTGGACAATTAATAACTAATAAACTAAAAAATTAAGATGAAGAATATAAAATATATCCTGTTGTCTGCGGTGTCACTTACTTTTTTTGCCTGTAATGATATTGAAGATGTAGATAGAGTAGAGGCAGAGTTAATGGTAGATGCTCCTGCACTTGTAGCGGGTTCTGCAGACTTTTCTAAATTTGTAGCTGTAGGAAATTCATTAACAGCGGGTTTTACAGATAATGCATTATTTATTGCATCACAAGAAAACTCATTGCCGAATATGTTATCTCAGAAATTTGCATTAATAGGTGGTGGAGATTTTACGCAACCTTTAATGAATGACAATGTTGGGGGAATTGCTATTGCAGGAAATCGAATTTTACAACCTCGGTTGGTATTTGATATTAGTACATCTACACCGGTAAGTTTAGATGATTTATCAAGTACGCCAGTTACGGTAAGTACAGATTTAGCATTTAATAATCCTACGGGTCCATTTAATAATATGGGCGTTCCTGGAGCAAAAAGTTTTCATTTGTTAGCGCCGGGTTATGGTAACATCGCAAATTTGGCACCGCAATTAGCGAATCCGTATTTTGTTCGTATGACAGGAACAACACCAAATGCTAGTGTATTAGATTTAACATTAGCACAACAGCCAAGTTTCTTTTCCTTATGGATTGGTAATAATGATGTTCTTGGCTATGCGTTATCTGGTGGTGATGGGTCAAGTGCGTTAACTCCTGTAGAAGGAGCAGCAGGAGTAGGGTTTAGTGCAACATATGCTACATTAATTGGTGCTTTAA
This sequence comes from Cellulophaga algicola DSM 14237, assembly GCF_000186265.1. NCBI lineage: Bacteria > Pseudomonadati > Bacteroidota > Flavobacteriia > Flavobacteriales > Flavobacteriaceae > Paracellulophaga > Paracellulophaga algicola. The sequence continues at coordinate 1,332,355 of NC_014934.1, read as the reverse complement.
CAGCAAATGGCGCAAAAGGAGTTGTGGCTAACATACCTAATGTAACGAGTATTCCGCATTTTACTACGGTACCATTTAGTCCTTTAAGTCCGGCTAACCCATTATTTGGTCCTCAGATACCAACATTAAATGGAGTTTTCGGTCAATTAAATCAAGTATTTGCTTTTTTAGAGAGTCAGGGAGTTACTGGTGCTACGTCGCGTCAGATCGTTTTTTCAGAAACCGCGGCTAGTGCAGTGGTGGTTAAAGATGAATCGTTAACGGATTTGTCTGCACAGATTACAGCAGTATTAAGTGCTAGTGATACATTTCCAGTATTTGTACAATCCTTTGGTTTGCCGGCACAAGCGGCTCCTTTAGTTGCGAGTCTTTTTGGGAATATTTACGGTCAAGCAAGGCAAGCAACTGCGGCAGATTTATTGGTATTGCCAAGTTCTGCGATTATAGGTAAAGTTAATGCAAGTTCTGTTTTATTCTTGCAAGGACAAGGTTTGTCAGAAGCTTTGGCTACGCAATTTTCATTAGAAGGTATCACATTGCCTTTAGCAGATAAATGGGTATTATTACCTAGTGAGCAAGAAGAGATTGCTACAGCAGTAAGTGCATTTAATAGTATCATTGCAGAGAATGCGAGTCAGGCTGGTTTAGCTTTAGTAGATGTAAATAGTATTTTAAGTGAGTTGGCTTCTTCGGGAATTTCAACAGGAGACTTTATACTAACGTCTAAGTTAGCTACGGGTGGTGCTTTTTCTTTAGATGGGGTGCATCCAACAGCTAGAGGGTATTCATTTTTAGCGAATGAATTCATGAAAGCAATAGATGTTACTTATGGTTCTAATTTTGAAGCTTCGGGTTCTTTATTGAATCCTGCAGATTATCCAACAAACTATGCTGCTGGTTTACAGTAGGTATAGCATAAAGTATAGATTTAAAAAGCACCTTTTTTAGGGTGCTTTTTTTATGTGGATAAAAAAGAAAAAAACAATTTCTATTTATAAGTTAAAAACATATCTTTGCAGCCTGAAAAACACAGGAAGCTATAACATAGCGGATTGTATTTCTCATACGCTTTAATTCTAAACATAAATACTTAGGTAATGTCTAAAGTTACAGGTAAAGTTTCCCAAATAATTGGGCCGGTTGTTGATGTTGAATTTCAATCAGGTTCAGAACTTCCAAAAATCTATGATTCTCTAGAGATCAAGAAAAAGGATGGTTCTCTTTTAGTATTAGAAGTTCAATCTCACATTGGCGAGAATTCCGTTAGAACTATTTCTATGGATTCTACGGATGGTTTAAGTAGAGGGACAGAAGTTGTTGCTACCGGTAGTGCAATACAAATGCCAGTTGGCGATGATGTATACGGCCGTTTGTTCAACGTAATCGGAGATGCTATCGATGGTCTTGGAGATCTACCTAAAGCAGGTAAAGATGGTCTTCCAATTCACAGAGAAGCTCCAAAATTTGAAGATCTATCAACGTCTACTGAAGTACTTTTTACAGGTATCAAAGTAATCGATTTAATTGAGCCTTATGCAAAAGGTGGTAAAATTGGATTATTTGGTGGTGCAGGTGTTGGTAAAACAGTATTGATTCAAGAGCTTATTAACAACATTGCAAAAGGTCACGGTGGTCTTTCTGTATTTGCTGGCGTAGGAGAACGTACTCGTGAGGGTAATGATTTACTTCGTGAGATGTTAGAATCTGGGATTATAAAATACGGTGATGATTTCATGCACTCTATGGAAGAAGGTGGATGGGATTTGTCTAAAGTAGATAAAAAAGTAATGAAAGATTCAAAAGCGACTTTCGTTTTTGGTCAGATGAATGAACCTCCTGGAGCACGTGCGCGTGTTGCTTTATCTGGTTTAACTATCGCAGAATATTTCCGTGATGGTGCAGGTGAAGGTCAAGGGAAAGATGTTTTATTCTTCGTAGATAATATTTTCCGTTTTACGCAAGCAGGATCAGAGGTATCGGCACTTTTAGGTCGTATGCCATCTGCAGTAGGGTATCAACCAACTTTGGCAACAGAGATGGGAGCTATGCAAGAGCGTATTACATCAACAAAAAGAGGTTCTATTACTTCAGTACAGGCGGTTTACGTTCCTGCAGATGATTTAACAGATCCAGCACCAGCAACTACGTTCGCGCATTTAGATGCAACAACAGTACTTTCTCGTAAAATTGCAGAGCTAGGTATTTACCCAGCGGTAGATCCTTTAGATTCTACATCTAGAATTTTAACGGCAGACATTTTAGGAAAAGAACACTATGCATGTGCTCAAAATGTAAAAGAGTTATTGCAACGTTATAAAGAGCTTCAAGATATTATTGCCATCTTAGGGATGGAAGAATTATCTGAAGAAGATAAATTAGCAGTAGGTAGAGCACGTCGTGTACAACGTTTCTTATCTCAACCTTTCCACGTAGCAGAGCAGTTTACTGGTCTAAAAGGAGTATTGGTAGATATTAAAGAAACCATCAAAGGATTTAATATGATTATGGATGGTGAGTTAGATCACTTACCAGAATCTGCATTTAACCTTAAAGGTACTATCGAAGAAGCTATTGAAGCTGGTGAGAAAATGCTAGCAGAAGCTTAACTAAAATAAAGTAATACGTTGAGTTTACTTAATACGTATTACTAACTTTTTAATACTAAAAAAATGTATTTAGAAATCGTATCACCAGAAGCCACCTTATTTTCAGGAGAAGTTACTTCAGTAACGGTACCTGGTATCAATGGTGAGTTTCAAATGTTAGCGAATCACGCCCCTATTGTTTCTTTATTACAAGATGGCGTAGTTAAAATTCAAGGCAACAATGTGGTTATTGAAGCAGCTTATAAAACAAAATTTTCTAAGTCGGCTACAGGAGCAATAACATTAGCCATCTCTAGCGGTACTGTTGAAATGAAAGATAACAAAGTGATCGTTCTAGCAGACTAAACACAATTAAATAAATTGTCTTCTCATAATAGAGGGTAATTGCAAGAATTATAAAAAATCCAGTGAAGGTCTCTTCGCTGGATTTTTTTTGTTTATGAGTTTTTTTGCAGGTGTAACTAATGCTATGCTGTGTACTCTAAATTATGGCTCATGGTTGCAGAGGTTGTTTAATCTGGTTTTCTATCATGTGATAGCAGCTATTTTTTTGGTGCAGCCCTATGGTGCTTTTATATCTATTCTTGATTTATTTTTAAGTCGATATGTTTTTTTTTTTTTGCTGAATAATTCTTTTTTCCTGCTTTGCATTTTCTTTTATTAAGGTTGATCTTTTTTTTTTTTTTGGTAACCGGGAATCTTATGGCTGCAAGCTTTTAATAGAGGTTATTCTTTGATGCGTAGGTGTCGGTTATGTATCTATGAAGTCTGTTTGTCCATATAATAGGTATTAATTTATCTAATTATTGTTTGTGTATCTGTTTGTGAGGTGTCTTTTGGTGGTACCTAAAAATGTGGATTATTATTTTTTAAGATTTTTAGTGGTCTTTGAAAAGGATTGGAATGCTATTTTACCTCTTCTCTGGGGTAATGTGATGTAGTGTTAGTGCTGGAGTAAAGCTTGGCTAGATCTTTTTTGATTATTTGCGTTGTGGTGGTTGTAGTTTTTTAAGAAAAAAAGAATACTGATTGCCGCATGTCTTGCCTATAATTACAGAAATTGATTTGGTGTTAAGTCTTTGTTTCTAGGGTGTTATGGTATTATGAAAAAAAGATTAATTTTTTTTTACAAAAACGCTTGTAGGTTTCAAAAGAGGGTGTATATTTGCAGCCGCTTAGGGAAACAACGATACGTAGCTAAGCGTTAAGAAATACAGAAATAAAAGTTCATTGACATATTGTAAGACAGCGTTTAATTACTGGAAACGGTAATTAAATAAATTGAATTAAAGAATTAGCTTAAAGAATATTAAGGGCTAGGATTCGGATGAATTAGATGTTGAATTAAGATGTTATATAATATTTACAAAACAACGATGAAGAGTTTGATCCTGGCTCAGGATGAACGCTAGCGGCAGGCCTAACACATGCAAGTCGAGGGGTAACAGGGAGCTTGCTCCGCTGACGACCGGCGCACGGGTGCGCAACGCGTATGCAATCTACCTCTTACTAAGGGATAGCCCAGAGAAATTTGGATTAATATCTTATGTGGTATATGACTGGCATCAGTTATATATTAAAGGTTACGGTAAGAGATGAGCATGCGTCCCATTAGTTAGTTGGTGTGGTAACGGCACACCAAGACTTCGATGGGTAGGGGTCCTGAGAGGGAGATCCCCCACACTGGTACTGAGACACGGACCAGACTCCTACGGGAGGCAGCAGTGAGGAATATTGGACAATGGACGGAAGTCTGATCCAGCCATGCCGCGTGTAGGAAGACTGCCCTATGGGTTGTAAACTACTTTTATACAGGAAGAATAAGATCTACGTGTAGATTGATGACGGTACTGTAAGAATAAGGACCGGCTAACTCCGTGCCAGCAGCCGCGGTAATACGGAGGGTCCGAGCGTTATCCGGAATTATTGGGTTTAAAGGGTCCGTAGGCGGGCTGTTAAGTCAGAGGTGAAATGCTGCGGCTCAACCGTATGCACTGCCTTTGATACTGGCGGTCTTGAGTTATAGTGAAGTGGCTAGAATAAGTAGTGTAGCGGTGAAATGCATAGATATTACTTAGAATACCGATTGCGAAGGCAGGTCACTAACTATACACTGACGCTGATGGACGAAAGCGTGGGTAGCGAACAGGATTAGATACCCTGGTAGTCCACGCCGTAAACGATGGATACTAGCTGTTCGGTTTTCGGACTGAGCGGCCAAGCGAAAGTGATAAGTATCCCACCTGGGGAGTACGTTCGCAAGAATGAAACTCAAAGGAATTGACGGGGGCCCGCACAAGCGGTGGAGCATGTGGTTTAATTCGATGATACGCGAGGAACCTTACCAGGGCTTAAATGTAGATTGACAGGTTTAGAGATAGACTTTTCTTCGGACAATTTACAAGGTGCTGCATGGTTGTCGTCAGCTCGTGCCGTGAGGTGTCAGGTTAAGTCCTATAACGAGCGCAACCCCTGTCGTTAGTTGCCAGCATGTAATGATGGGGACTCTAACGAGACTGCCGGTGCAAACCGTGAGGAAGGTGGGGATGACGTCAAATCATCACGGCCCTTACGTCCTGGGCCACACACGTGCTACAATGGCCGGTACAGAGAGCAGCCATCTGGCAACAGAGAGCGAATCTATAAAACCGGTCACAGTTCGGATCGGGGTCTGCAACTCGACCCCGTGAAGCTGGAATCGCTAGTAATCGGATATCAGCCATGATCCGGTGAATACGTTCCCGGGCCTTGTACACACCGCCCGTCAAGCCATGGAAGCCGGGAGTGCCTGAAGTCCGTCACCGTAAGGAGCGGCCTAGGGCAAGATCGGTAACTAGGGCTAAGTCGTAACAAGGTAGCCGTACCGGAAGGTGCGGCTGGAACACCTCCTTTCTAGAGAAAAACATCTCAACACTGAATACGAACGAGTTCTAGTCCTTGTATTTTTAAGTTATTAATTGTTCAAATTGCTGTCTTATAATTATGTTATTATAATATTGATAGAGTCTGTTAAAGGATTCGCTAAGTGAGAGTCTCATAGCTCAGCTGGTTAGAGCGCTACACTGATAATGTAGAGGTCGGCAGTTCGAGTCTGCCTGAGACTACAAGCTTAAATTTTGATTATTTATTTAATCAAGATACGTTCATTAAAATTGAAGGTACTATTAGTAGTATTCTTTGAAAGGAAATTTTAGAGGTTGAGTATAGCCGTTATAAGTACTGTTAACTAATAACTGTTAACTGATCACTAAAAGACGGGGGATTAGCTCAGCTGGCTAGAGCGCCTGCCTTGCACGCAGGAGGTCATCGGTTCGACTCCGATATTCTCCACAATCCCATCCTAGCCTTCCCTAAGGGAAGGAATAAGCACGAGTAAGTGCGCTCCCCCTTTGGGGGAGTAGGAGGGGGAAAAAGTTCATTGACATATTGGGACAAAGTGAATTACAATTATCTTCAGGGATATTGTAATCACAAGAAAACACAAATTTAAAAATAGAGTAAAGTACGATAGAGGTACTACTGTATTTATACAGTAGTAATTTATATAATAGCATAAAAAGGACTAGTGACAAGCTAGAAAAGGGCGTATGGGGGATGCCTAGGCTCTCAGAGGCGATGAAGGACGTGATAAGCTGCGAAAAGCTGCGGGGAGGTGCACACAACTTGTGATCCGCGGATATCCGAATGGGGCAACCTGTCTGGTTGAAGGCCAGTCGTGATCGTAAGATCAAGCAAACCCGGTGAACTGAAACATCTAAGTAGCCGGAGGAGGAGAAAACAAAAGTGATTCCGTTAGTAGTGGCGAGCGAACGCGGATTAGCCCAAACCAGTATTGTTTCGGCAATGCTGGGGTTGTAGGACCACGCTATTTGATGCGTAATGAATTAGAATTGTTTGGAAAGACAGACCGAAGAGGGTGATAGTCCCGTATAAGTAAAGATCGTTATTGATAGTGGTATCCTGAGTAGTGCGGGGCACGTGAAACCTTGTATGAATTTGCCGGGACCATCCGGTAAGGCTAAATACTCCTGAGAGACCGATAGTGAACCAGTTACCGTGAGGGAAAGGTGAAAAGAACCGTGAATAACGGAGTGAAAAAGATCCTGAAACCATACGCTTACAAGCGGTCGGAGCCTTTAGGGGTGACGGCGTGCCTTTTGCATAATGAGCCTACGAGTTACTTTTACTAGCAAGGTTAAGATTTTAAGGATCGGAGCCGTAGCGAAAGCGAGTCTGAATAGGGCGCCATAGTTAGTAGTAGTAGACGCGAAACCGTGTGATCTACCCATGGGCAGGTTGAAGCTTTGTTAACCCAAAGTGGAGGACCGAACCCGTTGACGTTGAAAAGTCTTGGGATGACCTGTGGGTAGGGGTGAAAGGCCAATCAAACTCGGAAATAGCTCGTACTCCCCGAAATGCATTTAGGTGCAGCGTTGTGATAGTTTTATAGAGGTAGAGCTACTGATTGGATGCGGGGGCTTCACCGCCTACCAATTCCTGACAAACTCCGAATGCTATAAAATGTTTCACAGCAGTGAGGGCATGGGTGCTAAGGTCCATGTCCGAGAGGGAAAGAACCCGGACCATCAGCTAAGGTCCCCAAGTGTATACTAAGTTGATATAACGCGGTGGAATTGCATTGACAGCCAGGATGTTGGCTTGGAAGCAGCCATTCATTTAAAGAGTGCGTAACAGCTCACTGGTCGAGCGATTCCGCATGGATAATAATCGGGCATAAGTATACCACCGAAGCTATGGCTTTTGTACTCGGTACAGAGGGGTAGGGGAGCATTCTATATGTGTTGAAGGTGATCTGTAAGGGTTGCTGGAACGTATAGAAACGAAAATGTAGGCATAAGTAACGATAATGCGGGCGAGAAACCCGCACGCCGAAAGACCAAGGTTTCCCCAGCTATGCTAATCAGCTGGGGGTCAGTCGGGACCTAACGCGAACCCGAAAGGGGTAGTGGATGGACAAGCAGTTAATATTCTGCTACCTGCTCACGCTAAAAGTGACGGGGATGTGGTGTTGGTGCGCGCTGACGGAATAGCGCGTTGAAGGGAGTGGTGACACCCCGATAGTACGACGAGGCTTCGGCCAAGTTGATAATCCAGCGTAACATCCTCCGAGAAAAACAAGTGAAGCAGCCCGTACCGTAAACCGACACAGGTGGTTGGGATGAGTATTCTAAGGCGCTCGAGAGATTCATGGCTAAGGAACTAGGCAAAATAGACCCGTAACTTCGGGAGAAGGGTCGCCCACCTTCGGGTGGGCCGCAGTGAAGAGGTCCAGGCGACTGTTTATCAAAAACACAGGGCTCTGCAAAATCGAAAGATGAAGTATAGGGCCTGACACCTGCCCGGTGCTGGAAGGTTAAGAGGAGATGTTAGTTTCGGCGAAGCATTGAATTGAAGCCCCAGTAAACGGCGGCCGTAACTATAACGGTCCTAAGGTAGCGAAATTCCTTGTCGGGTAAGTTCCGACCTGCACGAATGGTGCAACGATCTGGACACTGTCTCGGCCATGAGCTCGGTGAAATTGTAGTATCGGTGAAGATGCCGGTTACCCGCAGTGGGACGAAAAGACCCCGTGCACCTTTACTATAGCTTCGTATTGGTTCTGGGTAAGTAATGTGTAGGATAGCTGGGAGACTTTGAAGCGGCGTCGCCAGGCGTTGTGGAGTCATTGTTGAAATACCAGCCTTTGCTTATCTAGGGCCTAACCCTAAAACTAGGGAACAGTGCGTGGTGGGTAGTTTGACTGGGGTGGTCGCCTCCAAAAGAGTAACGGAGGCTTCTAAAGGTACCCTCAGCACGGTTGGTAATCGTGCGTAGAGTGCAATGGCACAAGGGTGCTTGACTGAGAGGCATACAGGCCGAACAGGTTGGAAACAAGAGCATAGTGATCCGGTGGTTCCGCATGGAAGGGCCATCGCTCAAAGGATAAAAGGTACGCCGGGGATAACAGGCTGATCTCCCCCAAGAGCTCATATCGACGGGGGGGTTTGGCACCTCGATGTCGGCTCGTCACATCCTGGGGCTGGAGAAGGTCCCAAGGGTTGGGCTGTTCGCCCATTAAAGTGGCACGCGAGCTGGGTTCAGAACGTCGTGAGACAGTTCGGTCTCTATCTACTGCGGGCGTTAGAAATTTGCGTGGATCTGACTCTAGTACGAGAGGACCGAGTTGGACTGACCTCTGGTGCACCAGTTGTTCCGCCAGGAGCATTGCTGGGTAGCTATGTCGGGATTGGATAAGCGCTGAAAGCATATAAGCGCGAAACCAGCCACAAGATGAGATTTCTTTAAAGGGCCGTGGGAGATGACCACGTTGATAGGCTATAGGTAGAAGGGCAGTAATGTCTGTAGCCAAGTAGTACTAATAGCCCATAGGCTTGCACAACTTGCCCCCTTTCATTAGGGGGCGGACTTCCTTTTTACATTAGATAAGCCGTAAATCGTAGCTTACTTTAATTATATACATGTGTTTTATGTGAGTGGTTATACCACCCATTTTGTCCCTTTAATATGTTAGCGATATTAGGTGCTAAACTTTAGTTTAGTACAAAGATTTAAGGTGACCATGGCGATAGGGTCCACCCCTTACCATTCCGAACAGGGAAGTTAAGCCTATCAGCGCCGATGGTACTGCTATACCAAGTGGGAGAGTAGGTCGTCGCCTTTTTTTAATCAAGTCCTCAATAGAAATATTGAGGACTTTTTTTGTTTATACCTGTTTGTTAACACACTATGGCGTCCGATGAATACGGATATTATAGTATGTAAGCTTAACTCCCTTGGTACTTATTTTTACTATCCTTGAAAATTAGGGAATAGCGCATATCAAGTGTTTCTTTAAGGCCTCATAGTAAGAGCCTAACAATGATTAATTGGCAGTTGTAGTAGGTAAACACTTATTGATCTTAGCCTACCTGTTGTAGTTTACCTCAAGTATGACCTAAGTATTTCTTAAAGCTGCATGCGCACTACTACCCATTCTTGCTCATTAGGGATCAAGGAATATTCTTGGGGAGTGACATAAATTAGGCATATAATTTTGTTAGTCTAAACAAGAAAAACTTAACATCTCTTACGCCTCTAATCATCGTCCTGAACTCTTTAATTTTAGCATTAAAGGATTCCGCGGAAGCATTGGTGCTCCTGTTATTAAAATAGTTCAAAATCGGTTTGTAATGCATTTGTATAGATCTTGCAATAGTGTTGAACGACTTAAAATTTGAGTTTTCTACTTCGTTATACCACTGTGCCAATTTTAGTCTTGCTACATCCTTATTCGTATTATTTTCATAGATATAGCTTAATGCTTGGGCCAACTTATAGGCTTTTTCAATAGTTGGGTAAAGTCGAAACAATATTTCCGCTCTTTCTATTTGTCCTGCAGTCCATTTGGTCTTTGGTTTAAATAATACATATCGACTTCTGGCCAGCAACTGTCTATGGGTATCTCCGTTAGCGAGAAGTTCTGGTCTATGTGTTTTTTCTGTTTTTCGAGCTTCTTCAATGGCTTTGTTTTCTATTTCTATAACTTCCCATCTTAATCGGATACGTTCTTCTTGGACTGCTTCTGAGGCTAATTTTTGAACATGGAATCTATCGGTCACGATCTCTGTTCTGGGGAAACATTTTTTAGCGATCAAATTCATATTTCCAGCCATATCGACAGTAACTTCTTTGACTATATTTCGTCTTTCCACAGGGATTTTATTAAGCACACTGATGACGTCATCCGCTTTGGTTCCCTTGATAATGGCCACTATGCTACCTTTCTTTCCGTTAGCGCCTTTATTGGTTAGAATCGTGTAGAGTTCACCGTTGGACAAAGAGGTTTCATCTAAACTTAAATAGTAACGGATCAAGGAATATTCTTGGGGAGTGAGATAAATTAGGCATATAATTTTGTTAGTCTAAACAAGAAAAACTTAACATCTCTTACGCCTCTAAACATCGTCCTGAACTCTTTAATTTTAGCATTAAAGGATTCCGCGGAAGCATTGGTGCTCCTGTTATTAAAATAGTTCAAAATTGGTTTGTAATGCATTTGTATAGACCTTGCAATGGTGTTGAACGACTTAAAATTTGAGTTTTCTACTTCGTTATACCACTGTGCCAATTTTAGTCTTGCTACATCCTTATTCGTATTATTTTCATAGATATAGCTTAATGCTTGGGCCAACTTATAGGCTTTTTCAATAGTTGGGTAAAGTCGAAACACTATTTCCGCTCTTTCTATTTGTCCTGCAGTCCATTTGGTCTTTGGTTTAAATAATACATATCGACTTCTGGCCAGCAACTGTCTATGGGTATCTCCGTTTTCGAGAAGTTCTGGTCTATGTGTTTTTTCTGTTTTTCGAGCTTCTTCAATGGCTTTGTTTTCTATTTCTATAACTTCCCATCTTAATCGGATACGTTCTTCTTGGACTGCTTCTGAGGCTAATTTTTGAACATGGAATCTATCGGTCACGATCTCTGTTCTGGGGAAACATTTTTTAGCGATCAAATTCATATTTCCAGCCATATCGACAGTAACTTCTTTGACTATATTTCGTCTTTCCACAGGGATTTTATTAAGCACACTGATGACGTCATCCGCTTTGGTTCCCTTGACAATGGCCACTATGCTACCTTTCTTTCCGTTAGCGCCTTTATTGGTTAGAATCGTGTAGAGTTCACCGTTGGACAAAGAGGTTTCATCTAAACTTAAATAGTAACCTAAATTTTTTCCAAAGAGCAACCACTTTTGTGAATGTTCCTTTTGGGGCCAATCCTTGAAGTCGCTAAGATGGTTTTTGTAGTGATACTGTAGGGCTTTGCCATTAATTTTATAATAGTCGCCAAACCGTTTAGCGCTTACGGCATGATTGTCAAGCGATACCTTTTAAAAAAGAGGCAAATTCGCTGGTTATCCGAGTGCCTTTAGCTATTAAACCCCAATCTCTTTTTATAATTTGTCCCGTATCCATAAGAGTCCAGCGCCTACGCTTTATATGGAGCAGTACCGATTTACCTCTTAGAGGGAAGTCCTCAACTGTTATCTCCGGTAAGAAGCCTTTGGAATGGGCTAATTCTGTTTGGTGCTCTTTGGGTAGCACGTTCTTTTCTTCTAAGTAAAAATGAACCTTACCTTCTGATGATTGATGGCTTACAATTTCAAAGTAATCCAATACGCCTTCCGGCAACAAATACCGCACTAATTCTATATCCAAAATCTAAACACTTTTTTGTCAAAGATAAAGTTTCTCCCCAAGTTTTACGTTTGACCCATAGTAACCTAAATTTTTTCCAAAGAGCAACCACTTTTGTGAATGTTCCTTTTGGGGCCAATCCTTGAAGTCGCTAAGATGGTTTTTGTAGTGATACTGTAGGGCTTTGCCATTAATTTTATAATAGTCGCCAAACCGTTTAGCGCTTACGGCATGATTGTCAAGCGATACCTTTTAAAAAAGAGGCAAATTCGCTGGTTATCCGAGTGCCTTTTGCTATTAAACCCCAATCTCTTTTTATAATTTTTCCCGTATCCATAAGAGTCCAGCGCCTACGCTTTATATGGAGCAGTACCGATTTACCTCTTAGAGGGAAGTCCTCAACTGTTATCTCCGGTAAGAAGCCTTTGGAATGGGCTAATTCTGTTTGGTGCTCTTTGGGTAGCACGTTCTTTTCTTCTAAGTAAAAATGAACCTTACCTTCTGATGATTGATGGCTTACAATTTCAAAGTAATCCAATACGCCTTCCGGCAACAAATACCGCACTAATTCTATATCCAAAATCTAAACACTTTTTTGTCAAAGATAAAGTTTCTCCCCAAGTTTTACGTTTGACCCCTCATTAGCATGGTATCTGACCATTTCTTCAAATCCTACGGCTTTATGCGCCTCCATAGATCTGCTATTTAAAGCATCTATTTCTGTTATAATACTGTCATAATCATGCTTCAATTCATTTTTCATGTGTGTATATAGCCCCCGGAAAGCTCCTTGCTTTCTATGATTCTTAGATACACAAATTTGCCCCATAAGCATGTATTTTTCTTCTGTAGCTATCAATGGATCAATAACGTCAAACATGGGCTTAAGAACGTCAATTTTATCCTTAAATGAGGGGTGCATACTCATGGCGTACCCCGCTAGGTTTCCTTGTTCATCTATGGCTATCGTATGTGGACAAACATCATTCATTTCTTTTAAAAGTTCAAAAGAATGTTCAACGGTAAGAAAGCCTTCTGCCAATTTTTCTTCGTTTGAGACGTTACGGTAGAGGTTTGCTTGCTGTAAAACTAATATTTGTGTTAGTTCTTCGGTGGTTTTTGATGTTGTATAGGTGATTTTCATGGAAAATTTTATGATTTAGATCATATAAAAATAACATATCCTTAAAATGGCTGGTATTCTTCAATAAATTAATGTGATAAAAACATGATAGTTGTTAGTTTTTTGAGGTATTCTTTTCAAAGCCAAAAATAAAATGTGATGTTGGTAAATGTGCTAAAAATACATCTGATAGAGCACTTTAACCGTATATCTTTGCGTTATAACGATGAAATATCTTCTTTTTAGACAAATCCCAAGTCTGTCTGTAAAGAAAAACCTACAAAATTAATTAAAATGAATCGAAGTATGTTGAGTACCGTATTGATGGCGGTGTGCCTCCTTTTTTCTGGAGTTTCTTGTAAAAAAGATTCCGAATTTACCGAAACTGTATTACTTGCTGAAGAAGAAGTAATTATTGATGTTGAAAATGCTATCGTAATCCCTGTAGATTTTGATTGGACCACAATTCCTGATGAATATAAGGATGCGGTATGGGATATTCAATTTGATTTTGACCTTAATGGCGAAACCATTGTTTTACCAGAAAATGTTACCTTATATTTTACTGGGGGATCATTAAGTAATGGAACGGTTACTGGTGATGGTACTAGTACTATTGTTTCAAAAACAAAATACCAGGTGTTTGATACTGTAGATTTAGCAGGAACTTTTGTAGAAGAACAGTATTTAATGCCCTATTGGTTTGGTGCGGTTATGAATGGTATTACGGATGATCGTGATGTTTTTGTAGCAACTTTGGCTCAAGCACATGCCGTATCTGCGCGGGTAATGGTAGACAAAAATATGTTCTTAGATGTTGAAGAAACGGGAACCAAATCTATTTTCTTAGAAGATAACACTTGGATAGAAGGAAAGAATGATGCCAATATTATTATTAATAATATGTTATCACCTGCATTTTACATGGCTTTGGTTAAAGATATTACGATTAAAAATGTCACTTTTTTATATGACAATACCTATGATGCATCTTACGACTGGTCTTCAAATAATGATATTACGCTTAATCAATTGCAATTAAGGTCTTATTTAGTAACTACTAAAAATATTGTTTTTGAATCTACTAATCCTATTTTTAGAGGTTCATCTGCCTTCCATAGTTTGTTTTCTTTGGAGGCGTGTAGTGGTGTCTTATTTGAAGATGTGAATATTAAAGCTAAAGGAGACACAGCGAATACATTCATTCAATTTGTTATAAAATTTAAGGAACAGTATGTAGCAAATCAAACTACAAGCGGAGAAGCCAATGGAATAACGGCTATACCAGAAGATATTGTCATTAACAATATGACAATGGATGGGATATTAATGGGACTTCAAGGAAATGTAGCTAATTTATCTATTGATAACCTAGAATCCTACCGATACTCCGATATGCAAAATGAAGATGGTAGTAATCTTGGGGGTAATGTGGGTGATGAAATATATAGGTTTCCGCCTCCACATTTAATGTATTTTAATACAGATTTTTCTGTTCATGATCTTTTCCCTAATAATATTCAAATTACAAATACAATAGATCACGGTGAATATGTGGGTACTACTGAGACAAGAGGAGAAAGTGGCTATTGTCATTCCTTAAAATTAATAGGTAGAGTAGAAAATGTATTGGTTGATAATTATGCGTCTTACCGGAGAGATGGTTTGGGTGATTTGGGTGATATAACGAATGGTGTATTTAAAAATATGTATGCTGAAAATACTTCAGATATATTTGACCCTACTTTAAAGTTTAGCTCTTTGCGTTTTGTTGGACCTTTAACGAGTACAATTTTTGAAAATATTACACTTAAGGATAATGCTGATATAGCCGAAATTTATCCAATGGATTTTGCAACTGGAGATGATGTTACTTGGGATAATATTCAGGTATTTGTTAAGGAGTTGAATACAGATGATGGCGGTTTTTTTGGAATATTTGGTTCGGATAATACTATTGTTAATTCTGGTTTGACTATTGAGAAACATTCTTCTACACAATTAAATAGAGGTATCATCTATCATGATCAAGAGACTTTGGCAAATGGAGCAAACAATCATTATGAGGTAAGCGTAACTGGCTGGCGTTCCATAGATGATAATTATCGAGAGGAGAATTGTAGAATATTATTTGCCAATTCAGAAAACACGAATACGAACTATGCAAAAGTTATTGATGTTGATAATAATTATATTATTGAACAGATAAACAGTGTTGAACAAGATCAATGGACACGTACAGAGGTAATTGATTTAGGAGCAGGAACTAGCCAGTTATTAGAAATAAATATTCCTAGAGGCTTAACGGTACAGCATGTAAGTGCAAATACTTTAGAAGGTTTGGCTTCTGGAGTTGAAGTGACTATAGGGACAAGTAGTTTGCTTAAAGATAATTTGATGGGAGCTGTGTCTAAGACAACAGGTTTGGTTACTAAAGTAGTAAATGAAGTAATTGCTGATTCAGGAGATAGGGCTGTGTATTTGTATGCGAATGGAGGTTTTCAGAATACAGGGAAAATTGAAGTGACCTTGGAACTAGTGCGAGGAACGCAATATTAATATAAAAGAAGTAATTTAAGTTTATGACTTCCACCTTATTTTTTCTTGGCTGATAGGTATTTGTGTGACTACTTTATTTGGTTCTTGATTATTTACAATTGTAGAACCTACTGTAATCACCGTATCTGTGCCAATGGTAACATTAGGGCCAATAAAGCAACAGGCACCTACCCAAGAACCATCTTTTAACGTAATTGGGCCATTTCTATAGGGCATTGCAGGGTTGCGGAAATCATGGTTTCCTCCGCATAAAAAGCTGCGTTGTGAAATACAAACATGATTGCCAATGGTTAATAACTCAAAATTGAGTAAAAAGGCTTCTTCTCCAATCCATACATGATCGCCTACCTTCAGTTTCCATGGGAAATGGATATTAACTCTAGGTTTGATAACCACACCGATCCCGATTTCTGCACCAAATTGCTTTAATAACCATACCTTTAATGCACTTGGGTAAGGTAAAGCACTTAAGAAAAAGAAAACTTTAATGATGTACCAAAATAGTTCTTTCATCCGACTTGCTCCACGGTTTAAACCTAGTGTGGAGTCAAAATCATTTAACTGTACCTTTGAGTTAAAATTGTCCATTTTAATTTGTCTTTAATCCGGCAAGTAGCGATTTAGCCCCTTGTGCTATTGTAAATTTTGTTGCATATACTTTTTGGGCATTTTCGCTCATTTTAGATTTTTCTGAGGGAGCCAATGCTAACCATTGTTTTAAAAGCGTATAGGTGTCTGCTTCGGTATCATTTTGAACAAATCCTCCGTTTTCAGAAGTAATTTCGCGCCATATGTTTACTTTATCGCTAATTAATACAGGTTTGCTACAAGCTAAGGCTTCTACGACAGCGATACCAAAATTTTCTTGATGACTGGGTAAAATGAAAGCTTCACTTTCATAAAAAGCACCCCATTTGGCATCACCCGAAAGCATTCCTGGAAATAATATGTTGGAAGAGGTTGATGCTAATTTTAATAGTTCTTTACCGTATGCTTCATCTAACCCAGGTCCTGCAATAATTAGCTGAGGTAATGAATTTAATTCTTTTTCTAATTTCAAATAGGATTTAATTAACAAGTCAACTCCTTTTTTAGTATGAATTCTACTTAAGAAGATTAAAAAAGGTTTAGTATTCCATTCTGGTACTTTTTCTAGCAATACCTTTTTCATGGAATCTGTATAATGCGGTGGTGCTTGAATGCCATACCCTACATTAATTTCACGTTGCGGTTTATAATTTGGGAAGGTAGTTCGTGCCAATAGTAGTTCCTCCTCACAAGTAAATAATATACCATCTGCTTTATTGATTACGTTATTTTCAAAAAGCTTCCAATACACATCATTTCGCAAAGCTTTTAGCTTTCTTTCTTTTGCTTTTTGAAAATAAGGATCTAGCATACCATGTGGCATAGCGTAAACTTTGGGCGAAATGGTATTTTCTTTTCTATACTTTAGAATAGCCTTAATAGTCCCATGACTATGATAAGTCCATAGACCATGAATTATGACCACATCAAACCTTTGAAAGTTTGATAAAAGCCAAGGGATTAAATTTTTATGATATTTCCAAGGTGTGGTACTTGATCCTAAAGTGTGAATAGGAAAGGGGTCTTTAATCCCATAATCAGAAATAGTTTCATCTAAACAAACTACCTCATTTTTAACACCGAGTTTTTCTAATTCGGGAATAGAATTACGGATTCCTTGACAAGGTCCTCCTTGTTTTGGATGCATACTGGATATTACGCGAAGTATTTTCATAAGCGAATAGTTTAATTTTTTTTAGGCAATAAACCCTGATTTTCTATGAAAATATTTGGCCGTTGTATCAATTGATTTTATAGGTTTAGCAGAAACTCCTGCATATAACATATGTTCATCAGTAAAGGATTTGTTTAAAAGAGATTTTGCACCTAAAACAGAAAATGAGGGTAAGGTAGAACCGCCTAAGATTACACAGTTTGTGCCAACAAAACAATAATCTCCTATTTTAATGGGAAAACTATCTTGTATGTTTTTATAGATATCTACAGAATGGGTTAAGAATTGTGTGTTGTAACCTGCAATAGTAGTGAAGTCACCAATTTCTACAACATTGGTACAGTCTATATGGTGGTTTTTAGTAATTGAAGTTTCTTTCCCTACTATTAATTGGCTTTTTCTATCTAGCTGATGTTGAAAATGTTTTGATCCAACCTTTTGTGGAAATCCAGTAATCCAGTTAGAACGATTTATTGATGAGTTTTCTTTTAGAAAAATTGTATCTAGGTTGATGGCTACAGTAAAGTGATTGATGCGACTTCCTTTTTCCATAATTAAATTTTTAGGAAAGATATAGGCGAGTCCTATTTTTGCAGTAGGATCTATTTTGTAATTCCAGAATTTAACAAGAAGAAATCGTTTAATTTTCCAAGGCATTGGAATAATTAAAATATTTAGAATTTTTTTCATTTTTCAATTAGTTCATTGTACAAAGTGGCGTACTGATTGGTGATTGTTGATAATTTGTATTTTTCTACGTTTTTTATACCTTGTTGAATTATTTCTTCACGAAAAACAGCATTGGTAATAATATCTTCATACGCATTCTTGATCGATGTTATATCTGTAGGCTCAACTAAAACAGCACCACCGCCAGCTACTTGATTCATGGGAGGTATATTTGAGGTAACTACAATTCTGCCTACCGCTTGCCCTTCAATAATAGGCATTCCAAAACCTTCAAAAAGTGAAGGGAAATTCACGATATCACAATTTTCATACTCCATTACAATTTCTTCATTTGTCAAGTTAAAGGCATTGGAGAAATCGGTTTTACATTCTTGTAATAATTGACTGTTTTTCTCGCTTAGTTTTCCTATAATACGTAAATGACAGGAAATATTTTCTAGCGCTTGTATGGTTCTCGCTAAGTTCTTTCGTTCCATCTTACCACCAATATGGAGAATCACAGGTTTTACCTTATTAAATTTCTTTGGCTTTAATGTGAAATCTGGCGATACTGGGTTTGGGATAATGCTATATTGATTTTGAGCTAAATTAATCTCATTTAGCACCTGCTGTTGTGCAAATTCTGAAATAAAAACGACCTTTTCGGCTCTTGTTAAAGAATCGATATACAGAATTTTCCAAAGCTTTTTTTTGATCCCTGATAAATAGGAGTAGTACATGATATCATGTACTGTAACTACCGTTTTGGATGTATTTAAAAAATAAAGCAGGTAATGAGCATCACCAGTGATATGGTTAATGTCTAGTTGTTTTTTCCTTGCGAACATTCCGTTTTTGAAAATTGCAGGAATATTTGATTTTGGGTTAGGTAAAAAAGTCTCTTCTGTTTCGAATACTTTTTTAACCCCTAAGTTAACCGTTTGAAAAACGCGTTGAATAGAAAAACCCACTTTAGGATGCCTGAAAAAATAGTTAATTCTCATATGTGTCTTTATGGTTTCTTTTAGTTAGCTCAAAAAGGATAAAACTGTAATAACGACAGTTTATATACGTAGCTTGCCCCATGCTAGATCTTTAAAACATGGACCTTGGCTAGCCTCAGAAAATTTAATATCATTACTATAGCCATTCCACTCCATTACAATTGGTGTATTTTGAGCATCTACACAGAGGTCCCAGCCTATAGCTCGTACCATAGGCATATTTTGATGTAAGTTCAAGACCAAATCTTTACATGCTTTGAAATTTGGAATTTGTTTCGCTTCAAATTGTTCTTGTGTGTCTGGATGGTGTAAAATTTGATGCCAATTAGGGAGATATCCTAAAGCATCAAGTGTACCATTTTTCATGTCAATTGGAATCCGAATATGTTCATTTGTAGTGACATACTTATTTTTATTCCGACCTAGACGAAGATATGCAGCTCGTAAGCTAATTTTAGCATCATTATCTATCACTGTCGTCAAGCGGATGGTAGCAACTGAATCTGGGGTGAATGCATTAAAAAATTCATGTTGCTGTATAAATCTTTGGATCACGCCATTTCCTAATTTAGCAATTAGAGTAGGGTTAAAATCTTTTTTGTGAAATACATGAATGCCTTTTCCTTGAAAGGATTGATCTAGTTTATAGATAATTTTATCTGTTTGTGAAAATAATAATTTACCTATATTCTCTTTTTGAATTGTTTTATAATTAGAATCAAACCACACGCCATTAATATAATATCCTAAATCTGGACTTATTTCATGTTGAAATAGTCGGTTAGTTAAAGGTTTTAAAAAGGAAACCTTTCCATAGTCTCCTTGAATTTTCTGAATGACCACTTTGCCGTAAAAATTATCGGGAATCCAACCTTCTTTAAAATCTCCGGTAAAATGGCTGTATACATAAAGCCAAGGTGCAAATTTTTTTGAACCCAAGATTTCTACAGCATATTCATCTGCTCTTTTTTTTAATACCGAAGGGAATTTGCCTTTTTCTTGAACGAGACTATTTAGAGATTTGGTTGCAATTTTATTAGAATAGTAATGGTAACGATACCTGTCGTACTTTTCTAAACGTTCTTTGATTGATTTTTTCAGTAAACTCATTATACTAAGGAAAAGTAGCTTTACTTTAAATAACTTACGATTAAAGGAGTTTTTCTGCCTACTTGTTGTATTTTTTGTACTTCTTTGGGATAAACTTTAATTTCTGATCGCGAACGTTGAATAATTAATTCTGCCATATCCTGAATTTCTTTACTGTGGTTATGATGACCCCTTGGAACATATTCCATAGAAACCGAATAATCTGCATCTTGCCGTAATTGTATTTCCTTAAAATTCTTCATATGCCCATTAAACATGGCCATTAAATGTTCGCCGCGTATTCTCAAACCAGAAGGTGTTTGGATATTATGTGCTTGTCTCCCCCGTACGTTCTCCATTAAAGGAAGTTGTTTTCCACAACTACACATTTCATCTATAAATCTTCCTTCATCACCAATATCGTAACGGATCAAAGGAAAGGCATAATTTGTCAAATCTGTTAATAAGATTCTTCCCGTGGTATTTGGGGGTACCGGTTGGTTTTCTTTATCAACAAATTCTATATGAACCGTATCCTGCATAATATGTAAGCCTTTTTGGGCTGGGCATTCTGCTGCAATTAACATAATTTCTGTATTTCCATATTGATCGCATACGGGAGCGCCAAAAGCTTTCTCCATTAATTCTCGCTGTTCTTCAAACAGGGGGGCAGAAGTAACCCAAACCATTTTTGGAGGATTTATTTTTATATTATTGTCTAGTAGATATAGCGCAAATTCAAAAACAACATCTACATAGCCTTGCAATAAGGTAGGTTTTATGCGGTTGAAATCATTAACGAATTTCTCCAAGTGCTCTTTGCTAGGATTTGCGGCTGCTAAAAAAATCCGCTTCGTAGGCCACCAAAGTAAAGAATTTCTTAATCGTTCAGAGAAAGGCCTTTTATAGCGATAGATAAATGCTTGATTTTCCCAAGGTTGAATCCCCCACCATTGTAATATCCGCCATCGAATAGGTGTCTCGGGATGTCTTAAATCTCGTAGAATAGATACAGGGTGGCCCGTACTTCCTGAGGTACTCATTTTCTTACTATTTATTGAAGCGATATCTTTTACTTTAATACTTTCAAAGTTTTCGACTAATTCCGCTCTGGTTAAGGGTGGAATTTTTAAAAATTCTTCTCTAGACTGAAGTCCATTTTTTGATAAGCTTAATTTTGCATATTTTTTTGTGTAAAATTCTGAATGTGTTACCGCATGTTTAAAAAGCTCTTGGCGCTTTTTAAAATTGTAAGCCTCTAAATTTGGTTCCTTTAGCGTGTTTTTGGTTTTTTGATGTAAGCGGTTTAGTTTTGGATTTAAAATTTTTGTTTTAAACGAAAAAACTGCTTTAGCTAAGCTATTCCCCATATGTTATTCGTTTTATATAATACCAACGTTTTAAGACAAGAAGTATTGCTCAGAAACAGAAAATTTGGTTGAATTTGGTATAAATTTTTACTTAAAATAAAGATACTACCATCGGATTTAATTTCTTGTTATTATAGATAAATAGTGCTAATCATCGACCAAATGCATCTTTATAGATTTGGAATATCACAGTTGTTTTTCAAAAGCAGTCATGATATTTTCGATGGCTAAAAATTCTTGTGCATAAGCCCTGGCAGCATCCGTCATTTTTTGAGTATTTGTATCTTCAAAAGCTTTCAAAATTCCTTCATTTAAGGCTTTTTGGTTTTCTGCAGCTACAAGTATCCCCATGTTATATTTGGATACCAATTTATGTAGACTAGCACTAGGGTTTGCCGTGATTAAAGATAAGCCACCGACCGCTAATATGGTCGTTAGTTTGGATGGCATCACCAAGTCACTTGCTTTTTCTTTCTGTATGACCAAATGCAAATCGGCCATGTTTAAAAATGAATTGAAAGCTTCCATTGGTTGCAAGGGTAAGTAATGAACATTAGTTAAGTTCATTTCTTTGGTCATGGTGATTAATTTTTCTTTGTATGGTCCTGTACCACAGATGACAAATTGAATGTCTTGTTTAGTTTTTAAGGCTACAGCTGCATGTAAAATTGCTTCCAGTCCTTGTTTTTCACCAATAGCACCCGAATATAAAACGACCCAATCTGAAGCTTTAAAACCGAATTGCTCTTTTAAGCCTGTTTTATTCTCTAAAGGAAAAAAACTATTGGTATCCGTCCAGTTCGGAAAAAATAATAAAGGTTTATTTGCTTTTCTTTCAATACGTTCTATCATCCCATCAGAAATACTACTTACAACATCTGTATGTTTAAATATAAAGCGTTCGGTTCCGTATAACAATTTTAAAAGTGTAGGAGATTTAATAAGCCCTAAATCTTGAGCAGCTTCAATTTGAAGATCTTGAATATGGTGTAAATGTTTTGCTCCTTTTAGTTTTTTATACAAAACGCCCAAAAGTCCAAATTGAAAAGAGGGAGCTATAGAAATAACCCAATCGTATTTCTTTTGAAATAATTTTGCAAATACTACAGCAAAAGCTGAGGAAGAAAATGAGGTGTCTAAAAGCATGCGTTTAGCACCGCTCGGATTTGCCGGCACATACATAGGACAACGAACTACAGTTAATTTACCGCCAGAAGGAAAGTCTACCACTTCCTTTTTATACCAAAAACGATTTTTTCGATACGGTTCTTGAACTTTCCAATAGGGGTAGTAGGGGTACGCCGTGAGTACGGTACAATGGTGACCTTGAGAAGCTAGCCAATGCATCATTTCTCCTGAATACTTTCCAATCCCTGTTAACTCAGGTGAAAAATTATATCCTATAAATAAAAGTTTTTTTTTTACAATATTTTCCAAAGTGTTATTTTTTAAATAAGGTTATTATTTTATCAAATATAAAAAGTGGGAGTAGACCTAATCCGGCTCCAATACTTCCCCAAAGAACATCTTTTGGGTCTGGATCACGTGAAGGAATAAAATATTGTCCTAGTTCTGCAATGACTACAGTGAGGACTAAAATTATACCTGTTAGAAACCAAAAGCGGAGGCTCTTTTTTTTAATGTATATTAAGTAGAGTCCTGCTAAAAATCCGAGGAAAACAAAGGGTACCGCTGTCCTTTTACGGTTATTTTTAAATTGATCAGCCCAATCTATGAGCCAATCGGGTAGAAAAGTATATTCGCCTACGTTCGGATTAGTTTTCCAACTGAATAGAAATACTAGAAATATTCCAAAACAGAATAAGCTGATACCTATATATTTAAATTTTGTAGAGGATGATGGTTTTGACATTATTGACTAGGGGTTTGTATACAGCTATTATTTAATTCGTTTATAGATTTCTCTATTTGATCAAGAATAATATTTTTATCAAATTTGCTACTCTGTTCTAATCCTTTTTGAATTGATAGCTTTCTATCTTCAAAATGAAGTTGTAGTATTTGTTCCAAAACTTTTGCTGAATCTTTTTCCCAATCTAAAGTGTCCTCGGTGGGGCATTTAGAAATGTAGAAAGCAGCTTTGCCGGCTATTTCATTCATAGGAGCTTCATTTGTTGTAATTACGGGACATCCAGATGCCATAGTTTCCGCTATTGGAAAGACAAAACTCTCTAATAGGGAAGGAAAAATAAAAATACTCGCCCCTTGATAGGCTTTCACTAAAACCGGATCTGCCGCTTTTGTTAAAAAATGAATGTCTTTCTTATACAATGATTTGTCCTTCAGGGCTAGTATGTTTGCCGTTGGTGCAGAACCGATCATGACTAAGGGTAGATTAGTTTTGCTTAGTTTACGCCAAGCGTTATAAATTTTTATGACTCCAATTCTATTTTTATAAAAGGTGTTTCCTCCTACATGTAAAACGTACCCTTTAGAGGCATCTGAATCAATTTCTTGGCTAATTACTAATCTAGCTTTTATTATATTTCCAGGTTTAAATTTTTCATCTAGTGCATTATATACTTGAGTACTAATTGTAGGTTTTTTTAATAGAAATTGTTCTAATTCTTTTTGAGTATTTTTTGAGATAGATATAAAATTAGTGGCTTTAGAAAAGCCTGTATGAATTAATTTTTGATATATTCTACCACTCCAGCTCGTAGGGTTTTCTTCTATGGAACCAAAGGCTGACTTTAATGCGATAAAATCATGGCAATGGGTTATATGTTTTCTGTTTTTTATTATGGAGTCCACATGCCCTGAGCTTGATAAAGAACAACAAATAAAGTTTTCTTATCATTTTTTTAATGCTGTATTTAAATCAATTTGGGAATAGTATATATTGGTAAATATATCGTAAACACTTATTTAAACCACTAGCTTTGCCTGTTCTGGGTAGCTATAATTTTGATCCTATTATTTTTATTTTGTGACCTCTTTTCTCAAGACTATTATTTAGGTTGTCTTCCTAGTGTTTCATGCTATATCCTAAAGAATTTTCTTGATGAATGAATAAAACAGTTTTCATTTGAGGTTTAGATGCTACTTTTACTTATCATGTCTAAGTAAAGCTATAGGTTTAGTATAATTGCGTTGCAGGAAATTCAATTTCCATTTTAGA
The DNA here is from genome assembly GCF_000186265.1 of Cellulophaga algicola DSM 14237. Lineage (NCBI taxonomy): Bacteria > Pseudomonadati > Bacteroidota > Flavobacteriia > Flavobacteriales > Flavobacteriaceae > Paracellulophaga > Paracellulophaga algicola. Next base: position 1,307,831 of record NC_014934.1, on the reverse strand, counting down.
GATTTTTTTTCTAGATGATAGCAAAGAACAAAGAAAAATGGCATGAAAATTAATTGATACATCAAGCTAATATTTTTCATTTCAAAATATACTAAAATGGGGTAGTGTAATGCATAAATTGCGTAGCTTCCTTCTCCTATTTTGAAGAATAAAAAATTGAGAAAAGCTTCAAGTTTTTTAACCTTAATTTTGTCAAATAGCATTATGCTAAAGTGAAAAATTGTAGTGATCACCATTCCTTTTGAAATAAAGTTAATGCTGTCTGATGGTATTTTATTTTCAAAATAAATAAGCAAAAAGCCAACTACTAAATTACAGGCAAAAAACAAAGCATTTTTTTTATAATGTGTAAAATATTCTGACGATATATAGCCCAATATCCAAACAATAAATCCTGTTAAAAATAATAGTTGGGGAATAAATAGCACTTTTTTATTAAAAGCCAATCCAGCCAATACCAGAAGTATTAAGCCAAAATATTTGACATATAGTTTGTACTTGGGTAAGTACTTTTTACTAAAAAAATATACAAATGGAAATAATAGGTAAAAGAACATTTCATAAGAAAGCGACCATAAAGGACCATTTAAGCCATATGGAATAAACCAAGATTCAGGTATTGAATCACTAGTTTGCAGAAATAATAGATTTCCTATTAAATTAAAGACACTAAAATCTTTCAAATAAGTAGTGTTGGCTAAAATACCAATACCTAGAGATAGGAGAATAGCTATCCAATAAATAGGAAGGATACGTTTAAGTCTTCTATAAAAATACGTGTTTAAGTCTGATAAATTAACGAGGGGTCTTTTAAATGTACTTAGACCAATTGAAAAACCAGAAATTACAAAAAACAATAAAACAGCCTCTTTGTTAAGTCCAGAAATAAAGTTTAATATATAGAAAAACGAATCATTTAATATTGCTTTAAATGTTTCTTTATTCAATTTAAAAATATGATGGAATAAGACAATCACCGCTGCGATGCCTCTTATGCTATCTAAAATTTTAAGTCTGCCAAATTCTCTTATTTTCATAATTTATTTGATTTAACTAGTTTTTATTTCAGGGTGTTCTGATAAGGATATTATGTTCAATTTTTGGATGGCCACAATTAAAACAATCACCAATATGAAGGAAACGATATTTGCGAGAATAGCATCTAATTTTTGCTCAACATCAAAGGTTAAACGAAAAATAAAAAAGATTAAATAATAGCTTATTATATTTTTTCCAAATAGTTTCTCTGACTTTGTAGCGATAAACAATAATAGGTAGTAGATTAAAATATATAGCAAAATGGTATATAGATTACCGAAAATAGAATAATCTGCAAGTGCTAATAAAAGGATGGAATCTGCAGAATCATTAGGCGCATGCATCCTTTTTTCTAATATTGTTTCTGACCCCAAGCCCTTCCCAGGGTTAATTGCTTTTGGTATTGCGTGGTCAATTGCAGCTAATGTGATACCTCCCCATGAAATATCTTCATTTGTATCATATTTGGCTAACCAATATATAGCTCGGTATAAACCTATTGCTCTTGTATCAGTTAGTTCGGAAGCTCCTTCTTTAGAATTATCGTAACTAGATATACCGTAATTGTATATTTCACTGATGGACTCTGTTGGGTTTTTTAAATCAAATTGTACCGGGGAAAATCTTATAATATTGTAAAATGGAAAATATACCGTGTATAGAAACACACCAAAAAATGCTATGATTAATATAAATTTTTTATTAATTGCTTCCCTATTACTGCTGTAAAATAATAAAGCACCAAATAAGCAGAAAACAAGTAATTCTCTACGTGGCAACATCACTAAATTCACTAAAAATAATAGTAATGAAGTCAAAACGAGTACATCTACCTTTCTGCCTTCTTTCTTTTGAAAAAATAATTTTAATGTAATTATTAATCCTAGTTTAAAAATTGTCCCAAAATATTTAACCATTGAAGATTGTTCATAACTGGCATCAGAATTAGCATCGCGTATTTCGCTAAAAGCAGAGATGATTGACATTTGCGGTACGTAATATGTAATGGAGAATATAGGAAGTACTATTAGCAGTATCTTTAAAATTAGACTTGCATTTATGTCTGGGTAGTTTTTCAAGAACTGTGTAATGTTTATTGCAGTTTTGTTATCTTCTTTAATTCGGGTACTTAAAAAAGCGAGTAGAAGGAAATAAAATAAAAGATAATAAAATACGAATAATGAGTTGTCTCGTGTAATTAAGCCAATAGAATCAAATACTTCTTGATTGGATTTTAAGGGTATAATTGCAAAGTATAGGGTGCTAAAAAGTAAAAGAAAATCAAAAAAGTTTAATTCTCTTTTTCCAATTAGTTTTCTAATAGAATATAGGGAAGGTAATAGTAGTAAAAGAGACAAAATTTTAATAAGAACCATCCTAAATGTTTAATTAATACTTTTTAATATATGACGCACTACATCCTCATTTCCCCTATTGGTTTGTGTGATTTTTGTTCGTCCGTTTTCCGAAATTTTATTAATTAATTCTTCGTTATTTAATAAATTTTGACATTTTTCAGCACATTCTACGGCATTGGTCCAAAATACAGCTTCTTCATTTTCTTTGAATAAATCAGCGTGTTCACTAGTCCTTTCGGCACAAAATAAACTTCCAACAAATGGTATTTCAAATGTGCGAGTAGTATGTAAATCTCTATTTCCTTTTGATAATAGACCTAAACATATTTTTGAACCTTGAATTGCAGCGATATAATCTTTGCCTTTTAAAGAATTTCCTCTAAAAAACGGTTTTAACTGTTGCCAATATTGGGATCTTTCCCATCGGGCGCCCCAAATAGAAATAGGAATTCCCTTTTCTATTAAGGTAAGTAAGAATTTGTCACGGTTATCTCCGGGAATATTTGTTCCTATAAAACTTACTTCTGATTTAAATTTTTCCTCAATCGATGATTCTGGCAGCGGTGCATGTTCAATTTCATCATAACTCATGAAGACTCGGATTACTTTTTTCGCTCCTTTTTTATAATATTCAGCTACATTAAGTTCCCTCATTACTACACACATATCATATTCTGGTATTGCAGTTAGTAACATGTTAAACCTGTTCCCGTCACGCCCTCCGGTAGGATCATCATTATTATATAATAAGATGGGTTTTTTAAATTTTGTTTTGAGTAATTGAATATTTTTTAGTCCAAATAATTCTCCACTATTAACCCAAACAATATCAATATCGTTCTGAGGGATACTAGTGTTAATCCACTTTTGAACTTTTTTTTGTAAAAAACGATATCCTGTTTTGTAATGTATTTTAGATATTAAGTTGCCTAAATCATCTAAAATTTCATAGGGGTTGGCTATTGTCACCGTATGGCCTATTCTTTCTAATGCTTTGGCTCTGTGATATGAAGTGCTAGCTTTGCCACTCTGGCCTAGATATAAAATGTTCATTTAATTGTAGATGTTTACGGAGATTAAAGAATCTTCTATTTTTCGCTTTAAATCTTCAGAAATGTTGTCGTTGCCTTTATTGAAATACTCAAATAGTTCGCTTTCTAGCTGAAGATTATATACCCTTCTCATATTTTTAGTAACCATTTTTGCAGGTTGACCTGCTAGGACCACAAACTTGTCTTCATTTTTTGTGTAATCTCTACTTAAAACAGAAGAACTAGCTACTATTGTAAAAGAATTTGTACGAGCACCTTTTGAAATGGTAGTTCTATTCCCAATCCAATTATAACTACCAATGTTTATATCTGTCTCTCTTGGTTTTACTTCTTCTTTGTCTAGGTTGTAGATGTAATGAAAGTTTGAATCTATTACTTGGCCTTCAAAAGCAATTCTGGTACCTTCTCCAATAGCTATTTTTTTTATGCAGACCAACTTTACGCTATTACCAAATAAAGTATCTTTTCCTATGGTTAATTCTGCTCCTTTACCTGTTCGCAATAAAAAATTGCTATAAAACTCAGACTGTCCCTGGAATATTATTTTAGCCTCTTCTCTTAGTATAAAGACCGAAGCTCCTTTATGGGTACCTAAATAGTCTTTATTCATACCCATTTTAATCATACCTCTTTTTATATCACAATCTTGAAATTCTATTTCACTTTTTAATAAGTAAAGGTCTATTTTACCATATAAAAAAACGGGTAATTTAATAGCCACCTTAAATGGCATTGTTCTAAAATTAAAAATTAATGTTTTGAGAATATTCAGTTTTGAATATTCTAATTTGTAAAGAATTCTGTCAAATATGGAAACGAAGAAGCTCATACTATTTTATTTAACTTTTTATTTTACGAATTTTATCACTTAAAATGAAATAGATACTTTTAAAATCTTCTAAGCCATGTGCTATTAATTCTTTTACAGTCATGTGCATAAGTTTACAACAGTTTGGTACTACCCAGAATACTAAAATTAAATCTAGAGAAACAGCTCCAATAGCTGCTCCAGTTAATCCCATTGATTTTGATAATACATAGGTTAGTAGTACTGAAATTAATGAAACTAATACGCCATATATAGCCATTTTTTTAGGTTGATTAACTAAGCTGAAAACCATTTCTGCGGTCCACCATACAGCATTAAATAACATTCCTGAGATGAAGATGTACCACATTGTTGTGGGTACTTGCAATTCGTTATGTGTCCAAATATTATAAAACCATAGACCAAAGAATGCTAAAAAGATAAAGCCTAGAAAAGACATAAGAAATACGCTGAGAAGGGCAATTCTAAATACTTTTTGAGCTGTTTTCCAATTCTCTTGGCCAATCTCAAATTGTAGTTCAGGAAAAACTGTTCCTTTTACCATAAAAAAGATTTGATTTAATGACCTACTAAGAGTTCTCACCGTATTGAAAACAGCAACAGCTTCAGGGCCTAGTACAATCCGTACTACAAAAGTGGTGCCTTGAAAATATATGGCTTGCCATATGGGTGACATCAAATAGCTAAGTCCTTTATGTGTTATATCTTTTCTTATTATGCGATCTTTTCTACCATTAAATTCTTTAAATAATCCTAGGACCTTTTCACCTTTTATCCAATAATAGAAGTTAAATATTAAGATAACTACCAACTGTGATATTGCGAATTCTACTACGCCATAACCGAGGAGTAAAACCAATAATCCGGCACTTAAATTTAATGCAGCTTTTAGGGTTAATAGATTAATGCTTAAAGCTGCCTTTTGTGCGGATCTATAATAAGCTTCTATTAATTGCGTGTAAAAATTTAAAAGTCGCGCTAAAATCAATATAGAGACCGCTAGGATAGCATCTTGACTGTCAATTAAAGATTTTTCAAAAACATTAAAATATTTTAAAATAAAGATGGCTAATACGCTAATTCCCATTGCAACAAATACCATGAGGCTTATGATATGCATGCCTGTTTTACTTATGTCTGCAGCCTTTTGTTTATTTCCTGAAGCATAATTTAAAACAAAACTATTGGCAGCGGCAGTGCCAAAACCTAAATCTGAAAAAGCAATAACACTAGGAATAATAGTTAGCGTTAACCATTCTCCATAATAGGCAGCACCCCAAGCTGAAATAAAGAAGGGAACTAAAAATAACTGCTCTAGTACTCGCACTCCTTTTTGAAGTATGGAGGCTAAACCGTTATTAACTAATCTTTTTTTTAAGGACATACTATGTTATAGATGATTTAAATATTTCAGTTTATCCTTTTGTAGATCCGTAGCCATATGAAGCAGCTGCTTTGGTGTCGTTAAGTACAATCATCGTATTTTTAAGACGATTGTTTTCATAAATAGCATTTATAATACTTAAAGATTGCTTCTTAGTTTTATCTTTCCTAACCACATAAATAGTACTATCAATGTAAGAATTCAATGCAAAGGCATCAGAGATAACTCCAATAGGTGCCGTATCAATAATGATACGATCGTACTCTTGTTTTAAGCTATCCATTAATACACCAATTCGGTTGCTGACCATCAAGCGTCCTACTTGATTCATCGTGCTTCCAGAGCCTACCAAATAGAAATCATCAATGCTAGGATGTTTTTGAATAATTTGATCTGCATTTAATCCTTTTTTCACAATAAAATCTGTGATTCCTGGAGAATTCGGAAGGTTAAAATTGTCCATTAATTTTGGCTCTCGTAAATCGAAAGTTAAGACGACTACTTTTTCGCCATTAGAAGCAAAGGTCAAAGCTAGATTAGAAGCAATAAAGGTTTTTCCTTCACCCTTTTCTGTAGAAGTCACCAAGATGGTTTGATTCTTCTCTGTTTTCTTTAAATAATCTAGATTAAACAATAATAATCGAAATAATTCTGCTTCGGGAGAAGTATCACGGTCTTCATTATTCACAATATTAGCATTTTTACTATGAGCTATTTCTCCTAAAAATGGTGCAGCTAAATTTTGAGTTAACTCCTCTACGCTTGAAACTTTATTATTCAATATATCTTTTAAATAGATTAAAGATATAGGAATGACTAATCCTAAGAGTAATCCTGAGAAGTATAATACTTTCTTATTTGGACTAATAGGGAATTTCCCTGCTTTTGGGTAGCTAACAATTCTGGTGGAAGAAACAGGGGCGGCTAAGGAGAGTACCTCTTCTTCTCTTTTTTGAAGTAAATACAGGTATAAGCCTTCTTTCGTGCTTTTGTCACGGCTGATGTCTAATAATTTTTTTTCCATTCCTGGAACTTTAGCAATTTGATAATCATACCGATTTGCATTTGCAGATAAATTACCGCGGGCAATAGAATAGCCATTCTTTACACTTCTTACGTTTTGTATAATGGATTGTCTAAGACTACTTAGATTTTTATCTAGATTTTCCACTAAGGGGTTAGAGCTAGAAGCTGATTGTGATAGTTTTTGTTTTTCCGCTAAGGCTTGGTTGTATTGTGCGATTAAACTATTAACCGAAGGATCGTTTATCGCTGCCCCACCAATTGTAGATTCATTATTTCCATTTTGTAATGAAAATTCAACCCCTTCTAAGACATTAATTTGCGTTTGATATTCTGCTACTCTGTTTTTGTAATCGTTAGACTGTTGTACATACGTATCCGCATTACTGGCAATATTAGTTACCGTGTTTTCAGTTTTAAAATCTACTACTGTTTTTTCAACATTTTCAATTTCTCCAGAGATGAGTTTTAAACGATCATCAATCATTTTGATCGTATTTTCCGCTAATTCATTTTCATATTTAATGGTCTTTTCAATATAAGTTTCTATAATTTTAGATAAAATTTCTTCACCTTTAACCTTGTCGTTAGCAATAAAACTTAGATTTAGAGAGTTTCCTGTTTTATTTGCAGGGTTTACATTTAGACTTTTAATAAAACTTGTAACGAAATCATCTTTGTTGCCAATTTTAAAATACAAGTTTTTAGAATTTTTATATACAGGAAGTTCGCCTTTTGTGGCAATTGTAAAAGTACCATAAGGAGTTGTAACAACTTCTCCAAAAGTATGTTTGGATTTTAGTTCTTTATCATTTACAACAGTGGTGAGTTCATAGGTTGCGGCATCAATAAATTTAATGGTAACAGGAAGGTCATAAATTAGGTTATCTGCAGTTTCATCCACAGTTATATTAATTGGGACATTAGCTCCATATACTTCAACATCACGTATTTTTCCATCAATAAAGAATGTAATGTTATAATTGTTTCTAGAAACTACTTCTTCTATTACACCGATGGACTTAAGAATTCCTATTTCATCTTCTAAACTGTGCGTGTTTTTAACGAGACCCATGTTGGCAAAATCTGTTAAATCTCCAAAACCTTGCCCAGCTTCAACATTTTTCAATAAAATAGTTCCTCGAACTTCATATTTATTTTCTGCATAATAACGCATATATAAAAATATAATGGTTATTCCAATAAGTAAACTTATGGCAAATATTGGCCAATACTTGGTGTATTTAGCAATGATTGAACGAATATTGTTTTGCTCAAACGATTTTAAATCTGGATTTACTTTTTTCATTATCTTAAAAGTGAAAATGTTATATTAAATGGTAGTTTGATTTTGGTTGTGTACTATTAATAAGCCCTTTCCTCGCCCCGAATGGCATTAGCTACCGTATAATAAATTATAGATATGTCTAATTGAATGGACCATTTTTCCATATAAAAAATATCATAACGTACCCTGTTTACAATATCAGACTGCTCTAATATTTCTCCACGATACCCTTTTATTTGTGCTAAGCCTGTAATTCCTGGCTTTAAGAAATGGCGCACTAAATACTTGTCTACAGATTTTTCAAACTGCTCTGTATGTAATTGCATATGAGGCCTAGGTCCTACAACACTCATTTCTCCTTTTAGAACATTGATAAATTGTGGTAGCTCATCAATACTGGTTTTCCTTAAAATTCTACCCAGTTTGGTAATCCGCATGTCATTTTTTGAAGCCATTTTGGTATCACTAGTATCACTCTTCGTCATTGATCTAAACTTATAACAATCAAAAGTATTTCTATTTACCCCATGACGACTTTGCTTGAAGAATAAAGGGCCTTTTGAATCTAGCTTCATTAAAACCCAAACTAAGGGTGTTAACCATGAAAGTACAAAGAGAATAACTAAACTTGAAAAGATAATATCAAATACACGCTTAACCACATTGGCATACTCTAACTCTAAAGGAGAAGCGCGTAAGTTTAGTACAGGTACTTCGCCGTACAATTCAATAGACATGGCTCTTGAAAATAGCTCTTTATTATCGGGAACAATCTTTATTTTTTTTAAGCTATTATCTGCTATTCGCATTAATTCTTGAATCTCTCCTTTAGAAAGTCTTGAAGCCATGCAGTATACTTCTTCTACATTATTTTCAAAAATATAGGCATAAGAGTCTTGTATTTTTCCTAAATAGGTTGGACTATCTGATTTAGTATTATCAAAATACCCCATATACTTGTAACCATAGTTTCCTGTATCAAAAATGCGACGTAGTTTTTTTAAATTTTTGTCGCGTCCTATCACAACTGCTCTTACTTCTTTACTTAAACCTTTAGTACGATATAAGTTTCTTGCCCAATAAAAGAGCAAACGAAATAGGGTGAGCATTAAGCAAATCAGCAAATATACTAAAGTCAAATAAGCTGGTTTGTAACGATGGTCACTTAGAAATGTAAATGAAGTAAAGAATACTAGACCGTAAATAAGGAATAGCATAAAGAAATTACGAACATTTGTAGTAAATCCTTCTCTCCTTGCCGTAGGGTAAAAATCTATGGCATAGGTAACAATAAGCCATGTAAGGTTGTAATATATAATGCTAAAGCCAGATCTATAGGTTTCAGGGGTTAATAGATACAGGATAACATTGATGGTAATTATATGAAATATAAACGATAATGGAATAACGAAATATGACTTTTTCATTGATATTTTTTCTAATATTCTATGATTTGGCGGTTGTATTCTTCATATTGTCGATTCAAAAAAAAATATGTAGTGACTTTTTTTTTGAATAAAAATGGCTATGAATTGGGAGAACTTTATTCATGCAAATTGTTATGAGGCAATTTAAACGTACAGTCATATAATCTGGGGAAATTAGTTAGTCTTGTTTAGGATATACGTTGATAGTGCGTGCAATGGTTCTATTTAGTATACCAATCGTACATTTTACGTACACCTTCTTGCAGTTCTATCTTGTGTTTCCACCCTAAACCATGGAGCTTAGAAGGATCTGTTAATTTTTTCATCGTGCCGTCTGGTTTATCAGCATTGAAATATAATTTTCCTTTAAAACCAATAGTTTCTTTGATCAATTTTGCCAATTCTTTAATAGAAATATCTACTCCTGTACCAATATTGATATGGGTGTTTCTAATTTCTTTGGCTTTGGTATCGTAACAATCTTTAAAATCGCGCTCTTCCATTAGAAAGACACACGCATCTGCCATGTCTTCACTCCATAAAAATTCGCGCATCGGTTTACCAGAACCCCAAATTTCTAAATGTACGGTATCTCCTTTTTTCTGGATGCCATATTTATCTAAAATAGAATAGATGTCCTCATCCATTGCAGCACCATTAAAACCTTCTATAGGGAGCTTGTTTAAATCTTTACGTAAGGTATCCCAATCTTGATTTTCTAAAGCTTTTCCTAAATGCATTTTACGAATTAATGCAGGTAATACATGAGATTTCTCTAAATCGAAATTGTCATTAGGACCGTATAGGTTGGTAGGCATTACAGAAATAAAATTTCGGTCATACTGCAGATTGTAACTCTCGCACATTTTAATCCCTGCAATTTTTGCAATAGCATACGGTTCATTGGTATACTCTAGGGTATCTGTTAAGAGATAGTCCTCTTTCATGGGTTGCGGACAGTTTTTTGGGTAGATACACGTACTGCCTAAAAACATTAATTTTTTTACATCATGCACATAACTTTGATGTATTACGTTATTCTGTATCATTAAATTAGCATAGATAAAATCTGCTCGGTACGTATTATTGGCAACAATACCACCAACTTTAGCGGCTGCCAAAAACACATATTCCGGTTTCTCTGTGGCAAAAAATGTTTGTACCGCAGTGTTATCCGTAAGATCTAATTCTTTATGGGTACGAGTAATAAAATTGGTATAGCCTCTGGCTTCCAAATTTTTTAAAATAGCGCTTCCTACTAATCCTCTATGGCCGGCTATGTATATTTTTGCGTCTTTCTCCATGTGTACTCGTTAAACTGAGATTGAACCTCTATTAATGTACACCAATACCCAAGTTGTGCTATAGGTATTGGTGCTGTATTTGAATTAAATTTTAGCTTTACTCGAAGTAATTAAACGTGTTATAACCACCTTCTTTTAAGAACTGATCTTTCTGCATTAGTTTAACATCATTTTTCATCATGTCTTTTACTAAGTCTTGTAAATCGAACTCAGGAATCCAACCTAATTTAGTATTCGCTTTAGTAGCATCACCAATTAACAAATCTACTTCTGTTGGTCTAAAGTATTTAGGATCTACTGCTAATACTTCTTTCCCAATTTCAATTTGGAATTCTGGATTGGTACATGCTTTTACATATCCTTTTTCCTCAACACCTTCGCCTTTGAATTCTAATTCTACGCCAACTTCTGCAAAAGCCATACGTACAAATTCTCTAACAGGGGTTGTTTTTCCGGTAGCAATAACCCAATCCTCAGCTTCTTCTGCTTGTAAAATCATCCACATCATACGCACATAATCTTTCGCATGACCCCAATCTCTTTTAGCATCTAAATTCCCTAAGTATATTTTGTCTTGTAAACCAAGTGCAATTCTAGAAGCAGCACGTGTAATTTTACGCGTTACAAAAGTTTCTCCTCTAATAGGCGATTCATGGTTGAATAAAATACCATTACAGGCATACATACCGTAAGCTTCTCTATAATTTACGGTAATCCAATACGCGTACATTTTAGCAACAGCATATGGGCTACGTGGGTAAAAAGGGGTAGTTTCTGATTGTGGCACTTCTTGTACTTTACCATATAGTTCTGATGTAGAAGCTTGGTAAATACGTGTTTTCTTTTCTAAACCTAATAAACGAACAGCATCTAAAATACGAAGGGTACCTAAACCATCTGCATTCCCTGTGTATTCAGGAATTTCAAAAGACACTTGTACGTGACTCATTGCTGCAAGGTTGTAGATTTCGTCTGGTTGAATTTCTTGGATAAGACGAATTAGGTTGGTACTATCCGTCATATCCCCATAATGTAAAATAAAATTACGGTTTTCTATATGTGGGTCTTGGTACAGATGATCTATTCTATCTGTATTAAACATTGACGCTCTTCTTTTAAGGCCATGTACTTGGTATCCTTTTTTCAATAAAAATTCACTCAAGTAAGCGCCATCTTGTCCGGTTACTCCTGTGATAAATGCTACTTTCATATGTTGATTATGTTAAAGGTGATTACATCGAAATACGTCAATATAGTATTGGTCAGACTTCGAAAGTTAAATTTTAATGGAATTTAGTTGTAAAGTGGGAGGGTTTTATTAGCTATAAAGTTGAGTCTTTTTTAGCGCTCCGCGCCGTAAACCACATAGTTGGGTCACGGTTGTAAGCTGTTTTTACGATTTAGCGAAGGTAAAATAGCTAGGGAATTAAACCTTGCGGTTTTCCACACGATAAAAAAACAATTTAAGCTGCGAAATTAAGCACGTAATTTTAATAGCACAAGGTTTCTTTTAAAAGTGTGTCAAGATTTATGAAGTCGATAATTAAAAGGAGGTCTTTGTGAATATATTCGATTCACATCCTTAACAATTTGAGATATATATAAGTGATTTGAAGTGCTTGGTAGTGTGTATTAGGGATGAGCGTTAAATTTCATCGATGAAGTGCTCTTTTTGTAAAACTATGGGTATTGAAGATTAGCATAGTTCCCTGGTGTTTTAGAGTGTAAATAAAACTAAGATGAGGGTTTTGATACGTATCTTAGGTATTGATATATAGTGCGTTATACGATATCTTTTATTTTAGCATTGATGATGATGCTTAATCCCGGAATGGCCAATCGTATTCTTTTTTTTCCTACTTCTTGAATGATTGCTTTTTTATCTTTTAGAGGACCATTTTTAATGAGTATTTCATCACCAGGCAGTAATTTATGGAGGGTAATTTCTTCGATAGTATCATCTTCGAGCCATTTTTTAATAATAGCTATTTCCTCATCTCTGACTATTGCCGGTTGCCCCAACCAAAATAAATAACGTACAACACCAGGAACATCAAAAACGTTAGAGCGTTCTTTATCATGAAGTCTAACAAAAACGTAGGATTTAAACAATGGACTTTCAATCGTTTTTTTTCGATCACTCCACTGTTTAACTTCTTTAATAAGAGGACAGTACACTTCTATCTGCATTTTTTGCAAGATTTCTGCGACCTTCTTTTCTTTTTTAGATTGTACATAGACTACATACCAATTCATAGAAATTTCTCTTAATAAAGGGGTAATATATAGATAACCCCTATATTCTCAAAATATAAGCTTTAAAATCATGGCATTTGTAAGCGTGTTGCTGCTATCAATTTTATTTTTGATTTTATCAAAAAGTAGGTTTTTCTCCTATTGTATCTCCTTTCACCTAATCATCAGCTACTGAGTTATTTATATGGTTCCTGGCTAAATTGTAGGAAAATTCTTTAATTTTAATTTATTTTTTGTACGATTACTTAAAATGTTTCGTTAGCTTTACAGAACCCAAATTAACCACTTATGTTTTCTACTTTATTTAAAAAGGAGTTTAAAGGCACTTCTAAGCGCGAATTGAAAATTTCGAAAAAGCAAACCACGAACAGTTTAGACCATATTCTGGCAGAGTTCGGCATTAATTTATTTAAGGGTTCTCCTAAAAAGCAAATTATGGCAACGGTTGAAGCTAAACAGAAGTCTAAACCATTATCGCAAGATTTACAGCAAATAGCAGCGAATCAATTAGCATATTCTAAATTGATAGCGTCTAAAATGAAAAAAACTACGGCTTCTAAAGTGAAGCGTAATGTTGTTTTTGTTTTAGAATAAATACGGCTGTTCTAGTTCAGTACTAATTATGGTTCACAAAGGTCCCTCATTTTTGAGAAATCTTTGTGAACCCTAATATGCTATTGTAGCGTAAGCCAAGCAGCTCTGTTTTTAAGAATCTTTTTAGATGGTTTTTTGCCTTGCTTTTCCATAAGTTCAATACTATATGTTTGGCTAGAAGCAATTTTTACTATTGTTTTTTGTGGTACTGCATTTCTAAGAAAATCGATTTTTAATTCTGTGCCAATCTCAAAGGTTTTTATATAGTCTTCAAAACTGGTTGTACTAGGTAATGCTTGTCCGTTTACTTGCGTAATAAAATCACCTTTATCTAGTCCGCCTAAATAAGCAGGACTACCAATAGTAGTGTTTCGTTTGATCTCTCCTTGCATTTTTGTATTGATAGCTACGGTAGCGCCAAAGTCTGGTATTTGTGTGTCTTGTTTTAAGCCTACGCCAACAGTTGCTAATAGTGCTGTATAGTCTGGCATGCCACTCTTGTAGATATAGGCATTGAAAAAAGCATCACCAAAAGCCTTTCCTGCATAGGTATTTAAACTTTCGTTGAGGTTTTCTATAGTATAAGGAATCTCATTTTTTCCGTAGGTAGTCCACACCAATTTCATGTAATCATCTAAATTCAAACCTTTTTCTCTTAGGGATAAATCTAGTGCTAGTCCTAGAATACTTCCGTAGGAGTAATAAGATATAAACGTATTTTCTCGGTTTACAGGATCTACGGAGGTAGCGGCATCTACAAAAGGAGCTTGGTAGCTCATTTCTATCGGATTAAAAAATTGTCTTGCAGGAGAATTCCATACATAATTAAAGGTACCCGTTAGACCTTCAACATATTCCTGATTTGTTATTAGCGCTGTTCTACATAATATAAGATTCGTGTAATAGCTGGTAAACCCTTCTGCAAACCATAATTCGCCACTCATATTAGCCTCTTCAAAATTAAAAGGCTCTAAGCTTTCTGGTCGTATACGTTCTACATTCCAACTATGAAAAAATTCATGAGAAACTGTTCCTATATTGTTTTCCATTCCGCCATCGGCAAGACTTCGTGTACTGGTTAGTATGGTAGAATTTCTATGCTCCATACCATCACCAGAAGCATTAGGAATATAACAGGCCAGAAAGGTATAGGTGCCATAATCAAAATCTGCAAGCTCCCCGAAAACTGCTTCTTCCGCCAAAACCGTTTTTTTTATTTTCTCAAAATAAGTGTCTAGTTCGGCTTCTGTTCCATTGTGATGTAAAACAAAACGGATATTTTTCTTTTTTCCATCTGCTTCTACTACCTCAAATTCTCGCAATCCAAAATTGCTTAATTCAGTAGGGCTATCCATAAAATACTGCAAGTTCTTGGCGCTATAGGTGTTGTTAGCAACCAAAGGCAGTTGTGTAGCTATTTTCCAGTTTAGATCTTCTCGAGGATTGAAATCTACTGTAATCTTACGTTCGGAAAATTCAGGGGCATATATGAAGGTAGCTGGGATATTTAAATGTGCGTGGGTTTCATCAATCTGAGAATACGTACCATCTGCACGATCTGCGAATAATGTATAGCTAATGTTTACGGTACCGTCATGCCCAGTAATATCCCATTGGTAGGGATTTGGGCGCTTTATAGTCAGCGATTTTCCTTGGCTATCGGTTGCCTTTACGGCGTAGATGTTTTTGGCAAATTCATGTAGTGCATACCTCCCAGGAGATGTTCTACTCATACGTACACTAAAAATTTCTGAAGTAACCTTAGGGAATGTTGCTGTAATTTCCGCTTCATGATGCACCGCATTTTCAAAAGAAATGGTATAGCTGTTGGTTTGTGCGTTGCTGCTAATTGAAAAAAGGAATGTAGCAAGTAAGAGTAGTGGTTTCATGTAAATACTATTTAGGTGGACTAAGATAGTATTTTCAATTAAGAGAAAAAGTGGGCTCACCGTTTTTATTTCCGTAAGAAATGTAGCTATTAAGAATTGTCCCCTTGAGGGGACAGCCGATAGGCAGGGATGTTTTTGTTCGTAAGATATTTAATTGGTGTGCATGTTTTGCTTGACTATCATTTGTTTTTTTAGCTTCTACCGAATCAGTTGGTGTTGTAGAAACAGCGTAGGACATCCCCCTTAATCCCCCTTCAAAGGGGGAATTGTTCGTGCTAGTAATTTTTTATGTCAATAATTGTCCCCTTGGGGACAACCGATAGGCAGGAGTGTTCTGCGCACAGTATGTTATTACAGTTTTTTAGATTTCTTATATTGGTGCACTTTGCTATTTGATAATTATTTTCCTTAGGGATGTTCCATAAGGTGTTTCTAATAGTACAGCATACACACCTGCAGGCATGATTGAAATATCAAAAGGAATATCATACGTAGCTTTTCCTTTTTCTTTGACAATAGCTATTTGATTGTTATTGGCAAAACTGAATACTTTAATGCTAATAGCGCCAACTTCACTCATCGTAATTTGAGCATTGAAAACTCCCGAGGTAGGGTTAGGGTATAAGATAAAATCTTCTATCAGTTTTTGTCCGTTTTCTGTATCTACAGCGTTCACTGTAGGATCAGTATTGAGTACCAATACTTTTTTAGTTTGAATTTCTGTACACGGACCCCTTTGGGTAATAATTCCTATTTCATATTCCCCGGGCGTATCAAACGTAATTTCTGCTTCATCAGTAGTACTCGTAATTATAGTTGCATTGTCAGGAATGATCCATTCCATAGATTCAGGAAGTGGATAACTAATATCTACTAAGATTAGAGATTCTCCCACGAATACTTGTGATGATACTGCTAATTCTGCACTTATTTCTTCATCGCTCACATCGATAGTAATAGTTCCCGTTACGGTACAACCAGTAGCTGTTGATATATTTAGGGTATAGCTACCTCTTTCAGATAAGGTGACGATGGCTTCGTCACTCGAAAAACCATTGTCACCCACCCACATATAAGTAGCATCAAGATTTTCTACGGTGGCATTAAGAGTTAAAACTTGACCTTCACACAAAACCCGATCTTCTCCCAAATTAATTTGAATAGGTAAAGGATCTTCTACCACGTAGGTTCTATAAATAGGTGCATCAAAACCAGTAATCAATACCGTATATTCTCCTGCACTCAAATTATTAATATCGGAAGTAGTTGCTCCATTATTCCAGCTATAAGAGAAAATACCATTACCCTTATTTACGATAAGACTGATACTTCCATCCGTACCGCCCGCACAAATAGGTGCGGTGATAGTTTCTTCGATGATATCTGGCTGATTGATCGTGAATACTTCTGTTAAAGAACATCCGTTGGTATCTGTCACGAGTACTTGATAATCACCAGCAGTTAAATTATTTATACCATTTTCAGCACTTATAAAGGTGTTGTCAGAAACTTTAGTCCATAATATAGTATAAGCAGGAGCACCACCAGATAGTTCAATAGAAATGCTGCCATCTATAGCTTGATATTCAGAAGCATCTACAACTGTTTGTGTGCTGATGGATAATGGATTTGTAGGAGCTTCAATAGTAACTTCTAATTGGTCAGAGCATCCATTGGCATCAATAACATCAAAATAATAGTCGCCCGCAGGTAGTGCATCTAAATTTTGTGTGCTTAAAGCATTATTCCAATAGAAGGTATACGGAGCCGTACCGCCAGTTATAGTAACATCAATGCTACCAGTAGCCTCTGCATTACATAGTACATCAACTTTATTATTTAGCGTAGCTACCAATTCCTCTGGTTCGGTAATAGTAATGGTTGATGAGGTTCTAGTTACAGCATTGGCATCTGTTACTATAGTATAGTAGCTACCCGCTGGTAAATTTCCTAAAATGTTTGTGGTCTCACTTAAGATACTATCATTTCCATTTAGTATTTGATGCCATTCATAGGTATAATTGAGTACACCCCCTTGCACATCGGCCGTAATTTCACCCGTAGTTTCTGCATTGCAGTTTAAGAAAATTGTTTGCTGCACAGCAATAGTTAATTCTCCTGGTTCCGTGATGTTGAATAATTTATCAATCGTACAATTGTTGGCATCGGTAACAGTTAGCGTGTAAAGGCCTAAGGTTAATTCGGTAATATCTTTACTTGTGGCGGAAAAGCTATCGGGGCCTGACCAAGAAAAGGTGTAAGGCAAAGTTCCTCCATTTGTGGTGGTGTAAATAGCACCATCGGTTTCTCCAGCTTCGGAAATGTTGAGTAGCTGATCTGTAATTATATTTAATTCTGTTGCTTGGTCGATAAAGATTTCGGGTAGGATAAATGTACAGCCATTAGCATCTTGTACGATACTATTTGAAAAGTTGCCTGTAGCTAAGTTTCCAAGGGTTGGACTATTTTGAAATCCTAGGCCAGTATCAAAATTATATAGATATGGTGCAGTACCTCCAGTAGCTATAATTGTTATTTCACCATCTGCTCCATTAAAACATGAAGCAGCTTTTGTAGTTACAGTTGCTGATAAAATATCAGTAGGTTCTGTAATTGTTATGGATTGAGTTACGGAAGGGTCTCCGGTAGCATCCGATAAAACAAGATTATAGGTTCCTATAGATAGTCCACTGATAGTAGCTTGATTAGGAGCTGAAAAACTAGGGTCTCCAACTTTAGTCCACTCATACTCAAAAGCAGGGAGACCAGTAACTACGGCGGTAATACTTCCAGAATTTTCGCCTTTACACTGCACATGAGTAGGGTCCAGGGAGGTAATGGCTAAGGGACCCGGTTCGCTGATGAATATCGGACCTAAATTTTCCGTACATAAATTGGCATCGGTCAGCGTTAGATAATAGTCGCCCGTACTTAACGAATTGAGATTTTGGCTTGTTGAAGCATATCCATTTGGACCAGTCCACTCAAAGGTGTAGGGTGCTTCTCCACCAGTAATAGCAATGGAGATTGCGCCATCATTCCCTCCATTGGTGGTCGCATTTTGTCTGCTATTTGGAACCTCAGTAACGTCTAAAAGACTAGGTTCATCAATGAAAATAGAAGCGGAGAGCTGTGATTCGCACCCATTCTCATTTCTGACAGTAACGATATAGCTTCCGGCACTTAAATTAGTAATGGTATTGCCGCTCAAAGGCAGCCAGTCCGTAGGTGTATTTCCTAAGGCGTATGCATAGCTAGTTCCTCCTGATAGGTTTAGCGTTATAGAACCGTCAGTACCGCCATTACAGTTGGTGTTACTGGGAATAGCACTATTAATAGCTACTTGGGTCGGATTAGCAAGTGTAAAACTTACTTCGTTATAGTTTGTAGCGACAGAAAAGGCTGCATCAGGGAGTCTACCAGAAGCGACGCGAAGTGTGTACGTTCCACCAGTATTTAAATTAGATAAGGATTGTATTGGATCAGAATCTGTTAAAATTGCTGAAGCGATGCCATTACTAATCCATTGGTATTTGTAATTGGTATTAAATCCTGAAATTGCAGCACTTACACGACCATCAGCGCTATTAAAACAAGTTATTTCGGTAATAGGATTATTGGTGATAAGTGGAATAGTTTCTTTGGTTACCACACTATTTGCTGACGTTTGTGGACAGCCATCCGCATCGGTCACGGTAATGCTATAGGTACCAACATCAATTGCTAAAAAGTCTACTGTTGTAAGCGAACTCGAAACGTTTTGAACAGGTACAAAAGTATTCGTGGCACTATTCAATTTATTAAGAATATAGGTATAGCTAGGTGCGCCATTTTCAATTTCTATCCGAATAGAACCGTCAGTACTAGAATCCGTCGTAGGAGGAACAAATGTTGGATTGCTCACAATAGAAAGTTGGGGTGTACTTGGAGCAATAACATAGGATAATTCTGTGCCAGCACATTCTGGATCACTCCCCGCGACAAGGGCTCTTACATAAATAGTTTGTTGATTGGCTGTGGGTGAAATAAGCAAAGGGTTTGAAGCTGCTAGCCAATTTGTATTATTATTTATGCTGTATTCATAAGCATAGCCACTAGGAGCATTACCACTAGGCGTACCACCGCCAGAAGCAGCAAATGCAATTTCAGCAGGATTACCACAACTTGCAGCAGTAAAAGTGCCAGTTGTTATTACTTGGCTTGGACTATCAATTGTGAATTGCTGTGTTATTTCTCCACTTTTTACAGTAACTGTTCCGTTTTCATATTTTACTTCTTGATAAACAATAAAATATGAACCCTGTTCTAATCCATAATAGGTCCCCTGAAAATTGGTGTCAAGTGTAATGAAAGGATCTGCTAAAACTTGAATTCCTGTTAAAACGGGTTGATTAACATCTGTAAAACGATTTTCAGGGAAAATTGTCGGATCACCTTCGTATACGAAATATCGCATTGTATAGTTATTGGCTGTATCAACATTTCTATCAAAAGTAAGAGTTACACTACCATCTTTTTTATTGAAACAAGTTTCGTCTGTCCATTCTGTGTTTTGGAGATTGGGGGAGCAGGCTTTTAAATCGACAAGAAATGTTGAGGAGAAATAACTATCACTAAAAACAGAATATTGTAACTGGAGTGTTTCTTCTCCCCCAATTATACTTTCGTAATTATCGCCAAATATTTCAATAATACTTTTATTTAACGGAAAAGTGTTAGCGTAATTAGGTAAAATATCCCAATCTGAACCATTCCAGTATTCCCAATGAACATCTGCTTCTGATAAATTAAAAGTTTGACCATTATAATCATCAAAAATTGGTTTACATACTCCAGTATCTAAACTTGGTGCCATATCTGGTATAAACAAACCTTGATATTCAATAACTAGACAACCTCCAGTAAGATTTTCGGCGTATTCGAAAGGTGTGATTATTTTATAAAAATCATAACGATTACTATCTGAATATCTCTCACAATACCAATCAAATTGTCCACATCGACCATTGCAATTATTTGTAGGATCATCATTATAACCTAAATAAATATCCCATTTAATTTCTACCTGATTACCAGGTATGGTATATATTCCTTGAGGGTAAGTATAATATGCAATACCAGCATCGACATCAAGACCGTATTGTTCCAGTAATTGTACTTCGTTTGTGAAATCAGACTCATCTGAAAGGACATATAACGTTCCTTGAGAATATCCAATCACAGAAAAAAGTAAACAAACTAAAATGAATAAAATCTTTTTCATCTTCTTAATATTTTAAATTAATTTCTTTGATAGGACTAGTCCTTCCTCCATTCAATATAGCTTGTAGTCCATACCAGTAATCCGTATTAATTTCTAAACTAGTATCGTTATAGCCATTGGATGAACCATCAATCACCTTATATAATTTCAAATCGTCTTTAGTGGTTCCACGGTATAAACGATACTCAACGATAGGTATATCCTTCATTTTCCACGAAAGATTGATAAAGCGTAATTCGCGATCTACGATACCTGAGAATTTTATAGCTTCTTCTTGTATTTCTTTTCCATTCCAGAATATGGTCAATGCCTCGGTAACGGAGCTTTCTAAACCTACCTTGTCTTTAGCTATAATGGTATAGGAGTAAGAGCCCGTTGTTTGTAATGAGTTATCTGTATAGGTGCTGTCTAAGGCCGATTCTATTTCCGTAATTTGTTCCCATAAAGGATCCGTTTTGGCATTATTTCTTCTGTAAATTATTTGAGAATTCACATCTTTACTGCTGCTTGGTGTCCATTGTAGTGCAATCCCATCAGTATTACTGCTATATCGCTTAAAAAAAGGAGGGGAAGGTGGACTTACATCTGGTTTGTCAACTATTAATACTTCTGAAAATTTTGATTGATTGTATCTGAAATCTTCGGCTTTAACTTTAAAATAGATTTTTTTGTTTAAGTTTTTTATAGGAATGGTGTCTACAAATATTTCTGATACATACGTTTTTTGAGTTATTTCATTGAATTCCACATCTGGATTATTAGCCGTGAATATTCGATATCCTTTTAAATCTTCTTCAGAATTCTTTTTCCAACTAAGGCGTAAAATACCCGTTGTGTCTAAAGCAGCACTTAACTCTGTTGGAGGTAGCGGAGGGGTCGAATCTACAGGCTGAATCATAGCAGCAAAAGATTCACTCTTGACGCCATTTTTCCCCAGTGCAACCACAGTAAAATAATTTATCCTTTTTAAACCACCAACAGTTGTTGTACGAGCCGTATTAGAAATATTCTTTTTTACCACTTCAAAAGGTCCGTCGTCAGAGTTAGCACGGTGCACCTCAAAACCTGTAATTAAGTCGTTTCCTTTTTGATCAAATTCCCAATAAAGTGTTGCTGTGGAATCTGTAGGGATTTCTTTTCGGGTAATCCTTGGAGAAAAAGCTAAATTTTCTTGTGCTTTACCTGAAACTATTTCAGAAGGCGGACTCACTTCTCCGAAGGCAGTTTTTCCTTTTATGCGGTAGTAAAAAGTTTTATTGTTTGGTATAGAATCCGTGTAAGATAGCGAGGTTCCGTTTGGTCCATTAGATTCTTGTACGCTAAATATTGGTGCAGCATTGAGTTGCTCAAAAACAGAATTATCTTCTGATCGTTCAATGCTGTAATTGGTATACAACTCTTGCAGTAAGTTAAAATTCCAGCTCAGATTAGCATGATTATCCTCAAAAAGGCCAAAAAAGCCTATAGGTTTTGGAAGCGCTTCAAAATCATCCAAGCTACTATAAACTGTCCCCTTTTTAATAATTAAAGTGCTTTCAGCAAGTATAGCTACGGTAATAGTATAAATATAGTTCTCTCCTTTTTTTGCAGTAGTATCTTCAAAAGCCCAACCTGCTAGTTTTGCAGCTTCATAATTCTGTTCCGCAGCCAATAAGCCAAATGTAAAACGTTGTTCTAGTTCTTCATTAACGGCATAAATAACACCAAGGCCTTCTCCCGGCGCTGAGGTCTCAAAACTATCTCCGTAGAGGGCTTGAGCAAGAATAGCAGCATTTTGGTCTTTCGTAGCAAGTGTTTCCCATGCCTCTAAAGGTTTAGGTTTTAAAGGTTCAGTAACAAGCATGCTTCTCTCAATAGGAACAACAGCTTCTCCATTTCTAGAAATTGTACTTCGCTCAATTAAAAAGCCTCGTGCATTAGCTTCTTTCCATGCTTGGGGTTGGTCTACCGCCCATCGCAATAACACCCGGTCTTGCTGGGTTCGCGAAATTACTTTTACGCTAGCAGTCTCTTGTGCCTGTAACATAGAAGAAACTATGCTGAATACTATAAGTAGATATTTCACTTTTTAATTTTTTATATTTTGACTTTTTATCTCAATGTGTTTTCTTAATGATGAACCATTTTGGTTAATCATTGGTATACTTAATCTGATACCCTTTTTCATACAAACCTCCTGGAGTTCTATAAATCAATTTTGCTTTGTACTTTCCTAGAGGTAAAGGAGGAAAAGATTTTTGTATGATATATTTATAGGACTCATACTTGTCTTTGTCGCCTTCTGTATTGGCATATCGGTTAGCAATTTCATTTCTCAGGTATAGCATATCCATTTTGTATTGAAAGGGTAAATTGTATACAAACGGAATCCTATTTTGAACCCAAGCAGAAGTAGGATTGTTAGTTATATTAGCTAAATATTCATTTCCTATATAAAAGGCTCTAATAGGGGGTATACCAAGTAAGTTTTCATCTCGGTTTACTTTAATAGTACCATCTAGAGGGTAATTTTCATAAATCAACGGATAAATCTGATTCTTGTAATACGTGTCATCTAATTTTGCTTGCGCATAAATTAACGGCTCATCTTGTGTATATTGATTTCCAAGTATCTCTAAGCGGGTTAAATATTCATACGTATCTACCTTTATGGAGAGTGAATGAACATCAGCATAAATGAAATTTGTAAGATTGTCTATAACATTCAAATCGTAGATTTTATCTTTGAATGTGGCATATTGACTCGTTTTAAAGTTGTACAATAAGATAGATTTAGGTGTACCATTTGATATCGTTACGTTTGCAGCTTTTTTATTGGAGACAATCACGCTACTCGATTCATTCGTGACTTGTTTTTCTTGAGTATTGCTATTGACATCAAACCAATTCGTATCTCCACCTTCATTACTAGCATCTAATAACTCCGTCTCTTCAATGATGATTTCAGTCTGAATATCAGCACCTGGAGGAAACGCCATTAAGCTTAGACTGTAATTATTGTTCAGACTCATTTGTGGTAAGTCATAAAAAACAGTCGATTTTTCGCGATCATAAGACACATCCGTACGTACTCCTTGACCTGTGTTTTTGGTTACAAACTCCGCACGCATTTCATACCCACTATCAAAAAGATAGTTTTGAGGTGTTATCATTTTTACATATCCTTTATCATACACTTCAGGATAAAAGCTTCCTTGATTAATGACTGGATATATATAAGCTATATTTTCTAGAGGAATGTGATCTGGAGCTTTATCGGTAACAAATATGGACTCTAATTTTTCTACCGCTGGTGCTCCATTTTGGATCACCGTTTGATAAGAACCTCCTATTTTTTCATCGAAACTAACTTCTACGGTAACTTTTACTTCTTTCTCTGAGGGTAGTGTTTCTTTAGGTTTAAAGGTTACCGCGTCATTCGTATCATTCCACTCAAGCGTACCTTCTAATTCTTTCCCTTCTGATGTAACGGTGAAATTTTTCAACCGAAGCTTAAACGTTTTTTTGCCTTCATCTAAGTCCACCGAAAAATCTTCATTTGCAGCATAATTAAATACCGCTTGCGGTGCAGCAAAGACAGAAATATCATCACCTTTATCTCTTGGAGTAAGATCTGAAATCATTGGTACACCAATGGCATTGTTTATATTTTCTAGTTCACATTCTTCGCCCATTTCTACTTTTAAACGCATGCGCCCTTTTACTAGTCCACCTAAAATATTGTAGTACATACCCACATAGCCTTCTATGTAAACAGGATTAGGGAATTGCCCTCTAAGAAGTGCAGCAACACCTGCTTCTGCAATTTGAAATTTTCCTTTAATAAAGAAGAGGTTTACTTTAACTCCAAATTCACCATAGAGGTACGCATATACTTGTCCGGTAGAATACCAGCCATCATTACCAACAGGTCCAGTACGACCTACACATTTTGCATTTGGATAATAGGCGTGCATTACATCAAAACCAGCACCAGCCTCTAGGGCAGCATAAAAAACTAGAAACTCATAATTTTTTCTGTAGGTGAAATTCAAGCCAAATGCAAAGCCTTTACCTGCGGCAAGTTGGTTTTCTTTTCGGTTACCATCTAAAAGGTCACTTCCTAATATTTCAATAACTCGTGGATGCGGGTCTAATTGAGTAGGTAATTGGGTTCCTGTCATAAAGTAACCACCTACTTCTAGCTCTTCCGTTCCCATATCAAAAATAAGGGAAAGTCTTCTTTGTGGAGAACCTATATGTAAGTACCAATCATTAGGTCCGGTATGTATTTTTGCCCATCCTGCTAGATTGCTATCTCCTCCTCCTCGAATACCTTTGGTGTCCATATACAATTCAAAATCCCCATCAAAAGTGCCATTGACAAAGTCTTTTTCAATACCAATATATATTCCTATTTTCCCTGAAGAAGCTACATCTCTTACCGGAATGGCTTCTTTAGATAGGTTTAGATAATTGCCGTATTTTGTTAATTGTTCTGCGATCTTCGGATTTTTCTCTGCGAACTCATTAATTTTAGTTTCTATTGAAGAAAGTTCTTCTAATGTTTCTGAATCTCCTCCAGATGCTCCAGACATTACGGCTCCTTCTCCTACAAAGCCTATACGGTTTAGCCCTCCGCTTGGGTTAAATTCCATATCCAAATAAGCTTTACCGTTAAAAGAATCCGTGTTTTTAGTGCTTATTTTTATACCTGCACGAATGCCTAGGCCGTAGTCTTCATTAGGGATGTACACTGCAGAAGATGGAGAAAAACCATCGCTATTGCCCCTAGTTTTTTTCATCTTATAAGAAACACCACCAGCAAATGCAGTGATGAGTAGTTTGTTATTCTGAGGGGTAGAATTATCTTCTGTCCAAATATCTACATTCCAATACCTAAAATCTTTATTTCCGAATATTGCTTTTCCTTTGGCTGTAAAATCTAGGTCTTTTATAGTGGCCGTTAAATCACCTTTAAATCCATCTCCATACCAACTATGGTCTTCCATGATTTCTAAACTCCCTTTAAGTGCTACGCCACTTTTTTCGTAATCAATTGCTATTCCGTCTACTTTTACACGACTGAATTTCCATTCTTGGACGCTAGCCTCATCTTCTAGTTTTCCTAAAATATTTAAGCTAGTCGTCGCATGTGACCCTTGCGCATCAAGATTGATTTTTAAATCAAAAGATAAGCCCACTTCATTATCAGGAGTTACTAATTCTAGTTTAGAGATAGAGGCGGGGAAGCCCATTAGATTCATTTCTCCCGTAAAACCAAATGATTTGGCACTAATTGTTTTTTTACCAGGTTCGGTTTCTAATTTAAGTTCTTCAAATACAATTCCTGGAAAGTTGAAACCTTTGCTGTCAACGGCCACTTCATCTTTACTAATTTTTTCATCACCTTCTTTTTGGTTTATTTTACCTATGATAGATAATTGCCCTGTTAGATTGGCATGAGGGTATACATACCCCTCTTTTACATCAATACCAACTTTTGAGTTTTTTTCGAGTAGAATTTCACCCAAAAATACAGGAGCTAGAAAGTCACTCTTTCTATTTACCTCTAATCCCCAAGCATTAGAGGAAACATAGCCTTCATATTCCATGGCTTCTTTTAATATAGGCACAGAAACATCTCCTGCCATTGATCCTGCAGTAACGGAGTTCATGGCTAATGTTAAGCTAACATCTTCTATCGTAAATGCCCATTTACCGGCAGAACCTTCACCAATATTTAATACATTTTCTCCATAGAATGTTCCGGAAACTCCTTGACTGTCTAAAATCAAATCTTTAGCGCCAAATTCTACTCGATCACTAGATTTCTTAGTTTTTTCAATCCCTTTTGGGAGCATAACACTAATCTCTTTAGCGTAGAATCCGCGCCATAATTTTCTGGTGGAGTTGTTGTATAGTGTACTATATTCTTTTGGGAATTTAATGCCAGAAGCATTTTTTGTATCACTTAAATCAAGAACAGCTCGTTTTATATTAAATCCCCATCCTTTGAGGCCAACGACCTCAAATTTTGGTAAGGTAACCTCTAGGAGAATATCGTTCCAACCGTTTGCTTCTGCACTAAAAGATGCGCCTACATAGCATTTATTGTTGACAACATCATCTTTGTCTTTTAAATATTGATTGTCGGGAGCAGTTCCGCAGGTATAGTTGCCGCCGCTCGTAATGGGAAGTAGCACATTACGAGAAATACGAATATCACCTTCTAAACCGATAGATTTTAAACCACTACAATCAAATTCTACATAAGACTCTTCTCCAAAAGCACCCGTTTTTAGGTTGATGCCCCCCTTTAGAGTCAATAGCCAATTATCTCCTTGTATAGGAATAGCTTGGTTGCCCAAGAGTACTAATTTCATATCGCCCAAAAGAGCCCCATCGTGGGACAGTTTGATGCCTTCTGCGCCAAAATATAGTTCGCGTTCTGTTTCGCCATTAACACCTTTTTCTGGAACAGTAAGTTTTGCCCAAGCTTTAAATTCTGCGTATTGAGGCGTAAATTTTACTTGAACAATAGCTAATTCTACAGTATTTCCAGAAGTAGAATCTTTTTTTCTAAGACCTACAGGTAACTCCAATAACTCTTTACCTGTAATAATATCAGCAAAATTGCCTAGCTTTTTAAGTTCCTTAAAAGCGTTTTTTGCCTGAGCAACCAAGGCATCAACTTTTGGATTTGAGCTGAAATTTGCTGTAATATATTCTTGCGTAAACTCAGGCTTGCTGTTTGCTAGCGCGATGTTGAAGCCTGCCTGCCCGCCAGGCAGCATGTTGTTTTCTAAAAGTTTTTGGTCTAGGGTAGGGAAGGTCCTCCCTCTAGCCCCCTCCGAAGGAAGGGAGACTTCTGTTACTTTGGTTTGTACAGACGTTAGGCGATTCGATGTAAGTTCAGTTGTTTTAGTACGCAAGGTATTTAATTGCTGTAAATAGTTTAACTGACTAGTGTTTGCTTTTTTAGTTTTTACGGAATCGCCAGGGTTTGTCCTCCCCCTAGCCCCCTCCGAAGGAGGGGGAACATTCGTTCCTTTTATTGCACGACTTACTTTGGCTCCACTTGGGCTATATTCAGTGACCACGCTCAGCAGAGGCAGCTCAGCACTAGCAAGGGCATTGTTTGCGTTTAGCAGAAAACTCCACAGTAGTACTATTGTAAATAGGTATTTTTTATTCATAATTGTTGGTTATGATTCGTGTTTTATTAGCTGCTCTACTTTACTTTCTAAAGCCAGTAAAACACTGAATAGTTCTTTTTTTATTGCGATATCTTCAAAACGTATACATTCAACTCCTTTTGTTTCTAAAATGTTTTGCCGCCTATAATCGTAATCGTATTGGGTATCGTGGCTACTGCCATCTATTTCAATGGCTAATTGGATTTCATGGCAATAAAAATCTACTATAAACTCGTTAATAGGGACTTGCCTATGAAACCCAACGCCCAAAGCTTTCCGTTTTATTTTTTGCCAAAGTAACACCTCAGCCAAAGTGCTATTATTACGCAACTGCCTAGCATAAGCTTTTAGCTTAGGGTTAGATATTATGTAGTTGCGTTTTTTGCTCATAATTCAGTGTCCTTTTGAGGGAGGCATAAATCTGTTTTGGGTTATATTTCTTTTTTGTACTTAATTTAACTCACTAGTTTGGTTTACCATTTTACATCCCCCTTAATCCCCCTTCAAAGGGGGAATTGTTTGCGTAATAATTGTCCTCTTGAGGGGCCTGCCGATAGGCAGGGGTGTTTTACGCATGGTTATTATTTTGCTGTTTTATTTTTATATGACATTAACCTAATTTTGTGGGCACGAGCGTGACGCTCGCGGGGGTATTGTATTCTTTCATAATTATTCTATAGCAAACATTGTATTTATTTCGAGCTTACCCCTACCATGTATTAATTTACCTTATAAAACTTCATTATACCATTTTCTGCATATAGAAATGAACTCATCCAATGGGATTTTTAAGAATTCAGAATAATTTAATTCTATATATTCAGTATTTTCTAACCATTGACCAGTTTCGTCAACTAAAGCATTGCCATTAATATCTTTAATAGGCGGGAATTTTCTACCTACTTGATGTATCGATTCTTTTAAAAACATAACATAACCATTTCTAAAACAAATCGTACCCCAAATAAAATCAGACCAATCTACACCAAATGATTTTCCAGTTTTAACACTCTCTAATAGAGGGAAAATATCTCTATCCCAAGCATTTTTATATTTGAAATCCATAAGAAAATCAAAGAGCAAACTAAAATTTTCAGTTTTTTCTTTAAATCCTTTAAAGAATAAATTAAACTTTGATTTTTTTTCCATAAAGTTAGTTTACAATGTAAGATGTACTGATATTTCCTAAATCATCAAGTCCCCATGCTTGCGCGAGCGTCACGCTCGTGCCGTTACAGCCACTATATTTAGTTAATATGCTCATAATTCCATCATTCCTAAATGCATTCCTTGATTGTTTATTTTTAATACAGTTTCATTATCTGCATAATTTCTTGCACTACTATATTTCTAATCAACTGGGTCGGTAACAAAACTTTGTTCAACTGGGTTATTATATATGTAATCTATCTTTTGTTTTAATACTTTCCCACTCATTTCTGTTTTACTTTTTAGTTACTTATTGTTGCGGGCACGAGCGTGACGCTCACGCTATCGGGGGGTTGTTCCACTAAACCGTGAGACTTTGCGGAGCGGGGCTTGACCTTAACCTTAAGTATGCACAGAATAATTTTCTACAAGAAAAATTAGCTTAAGCTACCAATCTATTTCTCCTTCTTCTCGCATTCTATATTGTAACGCTGCCAATTTGTAACCTAAACCAAAAATATCTGAAGTTTCATATTTAGTTACTTTTAACTTACAAAAAGGTACCTCATCATAGATGGTTTCTGTTATTTCAAAATCAGTACCATTAAATTCATTATGGTTTTTTATAGCTTTTTCAAGCACTTCGGGAAAAGTAACCATAATTTCAAATCTTAATTCTTTATTTAACTCCATCGATTAATTTTATTTCTATATTTGGAAACATATCGCTAAAGTCCTGTATTACCCCCGCTAGCGCGAGCGTCACGCTCGTGCCATTACAGTTACTATATTTAGTTAATATGCTCATAATTCTATCATTCCTAAATGCATTCCTTGATAGTCAATTTTTAATACAGTTTCATTATCTGCATAATTTCTTGCACTACTATATTTCCATTCAACTGGGTCGGTAACAAATCCTTGTTCAACCGGATTATTATGAATGTTATCTATCTTTTGTTTTAATACTTTTCTACTCATTTCTATTTTACTTTTTAGTTACTTATTGTTGCGGGCACGAGCGTGACGCTCGCGCTAGCGGGGAAGAGTAGATCTATTATCAAAGTAAATTAAGTCTTTTGAAATTTGATTACCATCATCATCTTCCTTGAAATATACCAAATCGAATTCACCTTCTAACTCTATTAATTTTTGCTTTAAAGAATTCAAGATAGCCAGTAAATTTTCTTCATTTTTAGTACTAATATCTATTTTATATTCTTTTTCATCAATAGTATTAATATAAAATTCTAATTCTTCACTCTCTAATTCAATATCATATCCAAATAATCTAGGACGCCCTTTAATATTTGGAAATAAAATCTTTATCTTCTCATGTAATTCACTACTAATCACATTTTCAAGACTACCCAAGCATCTATAATAGTTCATTTTATAATTTTAAAAATGGTTTTAAATCAAAGCCACTTCCAAATGGTTGTACTGCTATATTTTCAATATTTAAGTTTGAAAATTTATTAGCTAAATCATTTTTCTGTACTTTAAAATTAGGTATAATATTCTTTTTCCCCATGCTAGCGCGAGCGTCACGCTCGTGCCGTTACAGCTACTATATTTAGTTAATATGCTCATAATTCTATCATTCCTAAATGCATTCCTTGATTGTCAATTTTTAATACAGTTTCATTATCTGCATAATTTCTTGCACTACTATATTTCCAATCAACTGGGTCAGTAACAAAACTTTGTTCAACTGGGTTATTATGAATGTAATCTATCTTTTGTTTTAATACTTTTCCACTCATTTCTGTTTTACTTTTGGTTATTTATTGTTGCGGGCACGAGCGTGACTGTTTGATGCTAGCGGGTTGACCTTATGCTTAAGGATGCGCAGAATGATTCACTACAAGAAAAATTAGCTTAAAATAAATTTTCTATTTATCATATTTGGAACCTCTTGGATCGTAACCACGTCTTCTCTTAAACTCTTCTAAAGTTTCTGGTTCACCCATATTACCAATAAACGTTGATTGATCTTTCATACTTTCCTCAATCTTTTGCTTTTCTTCTGCTTGTTCTTTTGGGCTTAATGAGCTCCAGCGTTGCTTAGAGTCCTCTCTTTGAATTTCAGATATTCGGTTATTTATTAATGTATTTTGCTCATCGGTTAATATATTAAATGTGATTTCTCTCCATTCTTCAGAAATAACATCTTCTAAAGCCATACTAGCTAAGATATCGATATTCTCAGAACTCATTTCAATCGGAAAATCCTCAGGTTTAATAATTTTCATAATTAATTATTTTAAAGGTTTACTTAGTTCAACAAAATCAATATAATACCATATTTCCCCATCAGTTCCAGTAAAAGGAATTGGATCAGATGTTTGTTTAAACAATCCTTCTTTCATCAATCCTTCTTTTTGTATTTGTGCAATAGGTGGCTGATCCCTCCGCTAGCGCGAGCGTCACGCTCGTGCCGTTACAGCTACTATATTTAGTTAATAAGCTCATAATTCTATCATTCCTAAATGCATTCCTTGATAGTCAATTTTTAATACAGTTTCATTATCTGCATAATTTCTTGCACTACTATATTTTCCAATCTACTGGGTTGGTAACAAAATCTTGTTCAACTGGGTTATTATGAATGTAATCTATATTTTGTTTTAATATTTTTCTACTCATTTCTATTTTACTTTTTAGTTACTTATTGTTGCGGGCACGAGCATGATGCTCGCGCTAGCTGGGGCTTTTTATATATGCCTGACTTTATGATAATAAGGAAAATTAAACCTATTCTTTAACATCAGATCTTTTGAAAGTTTTCCCCCAACCCTGAGCATCTTCAATTCGATATTTTTCAAAGACTTCTTTATTTGGAAGTCGGGTATTACTATCCAATGTTAACTGAATAATTTCATTAATTAAATCTATTGTTTTTGGAGAATTATTTTGAATTTGAGAATATAATTCTATTGTACCCATCTTGAATATTAGTTCTATCACATTTATAATGGAAACATTATTATTTCTATATAGTAATTTTAAAGAATTATATTCTTCTTCTGTTAATTCCTCCCCTGGCTCAAAAGGGTCTTCAATTATAGATAAAGGCATTGAATTAGAAACTTCATAAAGCCATTCGTCAACGAATTCAATTTCTGAGAAACGCCATAACTTGCTTAATACAATATTCCATTTCTTTATGGAATCGGAACTAATATTATCAATCATATTTTCCAAACAGCATAAAGAAAATCCAACCCTAGCTCTAATCGAAATTTCATTAAAATTCATCATAATTATTGTATTATTTCAATTCCATCAAAAGTTATATCACAATTTGAACATAATGGTTTTGGGAAAGTAGCCCCTGTGTCCCATTGAATTCCCCTTGTATGCATTTGTAAATCTGACCAATTAGCACCGTCATTTAATGCTTGATTAACCCCATCACACTCTGCACAATTACCTAATTTATATCCATTAGTTGACTCCGCAGGTAATTTATTTGCTAATGTAGGGTGAATATCACTTCCTGACTTAACAATACCTTTATTTGCTCCGTAATAATATTTACCAGTACTTTTATTATATACTACTGTGGCTGTATTAAATTGCCTGCGTTGATTATTAGATGTTGTCATCGAACGTTGTAACCCAACCCATTCATCAACTGAGCCAGTTAACTCATCAACCGATTTCCCCACCTTTTTAGCCAATCCACTAACATCATCAACTACAACATATTTTTCACCATCTTTTTCGACAAAAGTTAATTTACCAGAACCTTCAGTTTTATCTGTTAAAATATAATCAGTATCGAGAATTTCATCTAATTTTTGAGTCTCGTTTATATTTATGGTATTTGGTAGCTTTTCTATATTTAATTCTAAAGATTCATTAGCAAGTATTTTGGCAATAACATCATCGTCAAGTAATAAATCTCCTTTTTTTCTAAAGGATAATTTTCCTATTTTTTTAAATTTTTTAAGTGCTATTCTTGTTGATAATCTTATTGTTTTTGTAGAAAGATTGCCTGCTTTTGATAATAAAGTTGCAATATTACCACCACCACTAGTTGATACTGCAATTGCTACTTCTGAAATAACTTGAAAAGCAATTTTACCTTGATAATAACGAGCCACGCTATTAGTTTCACTAATAGTGGTGAAATAATTATCAATTTCATCAACAATAGTAACTAATAATTGATCTCTAACAGCATCATGTGCTGGATTGGTTAATAGTTCTAAAAACTCTAAACCCTTTATGAAATTATCTCTTAGTAATTGTTGGTTTTGGGTAATCTCAGCTACAACTTTAATGTCATTTGTTTTTATCCAATCTTGCCAAGATTCAAATTTTTCAGGATTTTCTGTTTTAAGAACATCTAAAAGCTGTTTCACAGCAAAAGAAGTACTGGATTTTGCAAAAGAACTTTGAATATTTTGATAAATATCAAAAGCACCTTTACTAGCCTTTAACTTCATCAAATAGGTTGTGATTTCCGTAGGATCAATAGCTTTTACAGACTGTACTGATACATTTGCTTGTATTTTAGCTAAAACTTCTAATAAACGAGTAATCTCATTTTCTAATTCATCTTCTGGAAGCAATAATAAACCAAACGTATATGCTTGTGATATGTTAATACCTGTGTCAATTAATTTTGCAATGTCAGTGACTGTAATTATACCACCATCAGCAATACCAATTTGAAAAGCCGGATCAATTGTAGCATATTTAAAATCTGTTTCTACATTATACCATATACAAGCAGGTAGAAAAGAATTTTCTGGTTGAAAGGAATTATCCCAATTTAAAACACAATTTAAGATGTCTTTTCCTGTAGAAATATCAAATAAATCCCTACCGTTTATGGTTAAATCTATTTTCAGATTAATATCTGAAATTTCACTATCAGATTTTCCTTTTAAATAATTGTCTAATGATTCTTTAAAGAAAATAACCGAATTTTCTTCTGCAATATTAAACTTGACATTGAAAGTTTGTTTTTGAATACTAGGTATTGAATCTGCTAAAAAACCAGAAAGAGAAACGTTGTTAAGCTTGTTTAAACGTGTGAAAAGTGAGTCAAGATTCTTGTAATCTGGAAATTTATATTCTACATATTTATAGATAGTCTTTAAATCTTTATTTTTTAAACAGCTAAATAATCCTGTCTTGATCGTCTCTTTTTGACTTATGTTTGAGACTACATCTTCAAAAGTTTTAAAGGAATTAGTAGAAGCACTGATACCATCATTTGTGCTACTAACACGAGCACCAGTATAAGCTCCCTCGAAGATTGAGATTTCAGCACAATCTCCTTTATTACCTTTTGCATAGTACGTTTTAATAGTAGTGCTAAAATCTAAACTTTGTGTAATCCTGTCTTTATAATCATCGACTTTACCACAATCTTCACTGTAGCCCTTAAATTTTGTTTCAGTTGTTGAATCTGTACATGAAACATAGCGAATACCTTCAATTGTAAAAGCATATAATGTTCCATTATCAAAAAAAGTTAGATCTTTTGTATTTTGAGGTAGTGAGAAAATTATTCCACCACGTGAAATAAAACTAGCACCCGTTATAGTGACATCAATTAAATTTTCCGGGATACTAGCTAAAATATTACTAGTTGATAGATATTTCCATGGTTCATACTCCCCATCCTCCTCATCTTGAAACACATAAAATTTCAAGGCAGGATTATGCATTTGCGCCCAGTTCATGTGGTTTAAGTCAATGGCGCCATCTTTATAGTCCATTAACCAGTCCGTAGCTTTTTCTTCAGTCCCGTATTCTGTAAATGGATGTTGGAGAGCAAAAATACCATGGCCTAGCTCATGAGCTGTAACAGCAGTGAGGTCGCCTTTAGACTCTTCGCCAGTGGCTAAAGCTCCGTTAAATACAAAGCCAAATTGGCGTTGTAGTGGCATAAAACCAGCAATAGATCTTGAAGTTTTAAAATCTTTATTAAATATTAAGACATAATATTTATTCTTATCAAAATTTTCTATCTGTGATTTAATATGATTTAGAACACTATTTTGCTCTTCATTATAGGCATTAAGCCAAGCATTGTCAGCAATCTGCAATCTGTCATCATCACCTAATAAATTTGTGCCATTTAAGGAAGCAGTGGTTGTTTCAAAATTTAAAGTAGCAACCCCTTTTTTGAAAATTCTAGCTATTTCGGCAGTATCAGGCAAGGGAGCTTTGTCTATAGAAACGAGTACAATATTTATAGCCCTATCTTCAAAATGAGCTAGTGTAAAAGCGCCGGCAATTAATTGCTTGGTAGTATCTTGTTTTTGAGTTACTACAGCATATATTGTTTCACTCTCTAAGGTATAATGCCCCGTAACATTAAGAGTAATTGTGTTGTTGTCTTCGCTGGTAGCCATTATACGTACTAATTCACCAACTTTTGTTTTAAATTTTAAATCAGATAAATTGTATTCTGAAGTAGAAGATAATGCTACTTTGGCAGTAACATTTATAGCTTTTTCTTTTTCTACGGCAATATGAGATAGCGTATACTTACCTCCTTCAGCATCGGGAATAGTGGTGTATTCTTTATTGAGCTTTTCATTCTCAATAGTTGGCATTATATCATAACCATAAATACCGTCAGATTCAAAAGTTACTTGAATGCCTTTCGCGGTTAGGGCTTCTATTTCGCCCTTGTTTGAAACTCCGGTAACATTTCCATTAGTTACCCCGCCACTTGGGTCTATTTTTTCGCCTTTGGTAATTTTACCTTCTGCATCTATATGGTAGGTTTGTCCAGATTTATCTACGATAACTTTATCATCTCCTAACGGACTTGTTTCTGTTGCTTTGTTTGCTGGGTTGGTAATGATTAAAATCCCATCTTCAATTTTAATGTCTTTATCAGGATCAATATCCCAGTTTACGTGTATTTCATCAAGGTCATTATCTCCTTCAAAAGGTTCGCCCACCGCCTCGGCAACATTCCCAACGGTTTCAATAGCATCATCTACATCCAAGATATTTTTAAGATCAGGGTCAAACATGGTGATCACAGTGCCTTCTGCTAGTTGCTTGTCTGTATTGATTAGAATGTTGGTAAATTCTACCCCTACCCTGATGCTATTTAAATAAGGAATAGTAACATACCCTTTTCCTGTAAACCTGCCTTTACTGCCACTTACTTCTAAAACGTGGATAGGAAAATCGCCTGCTGTAAATTTTTCACCTTTTGTTAATGCTTCTAAAGGATCTGTATTGCTGAGGCTAAAATCTGGAGTAATACCACACTCATATACGCTCTCTTCATTATCTGCAATATGGGTAGTAAATTGTTTGGTGATGCTCCAATCACTTTTGGTAACTGCACATTTTTTCTGAATTTGGTATTCATAGGTAGTACCCGCTTTTAAATCCCAAAGCGAAGTTGTATTCGAAGTAGTTTTATTAAAAAACCATTCCCCCTCCGACTCCCCCGATGGGGAAGAGTTCTTGCGGTAGCGCACTGTATATTCCGGAACGTCTGTGGAAAAATCATCCCAAAATATATTCGCATTTGTACTTCCTTTTACGTCATGGTTAATGCCTAAGGGTAAATCACAAGCGCTGGCATGGCTAAAAGAAAATATCTCGCTATAGCCTTGGTTTTTAAACAAGCCAATCTCTTCGGTACCTTGTTTTGCTTTTGCTTGTATACGCCAAGCGTAATTTTTTCCTGATAATAATAGCGGGTCACTAGGGCCAAATACATAAGTAGTGGCAGTGGTGGTGGTTTGAAAAATAGGAGGGGAGCTTAAAAAAGCAGCTTGCGGATCTATTTGCGTATCCCAAATTTCTACAAGGCTTAACTCATATTCCACATTGGTGACATTGATACTACGTGGCGTCCATTGAAAAACAATATTTTGCGGATTTCTTTCTGCAATATTGGTTTTGTTCCGGGGTGAAATAAGAAAAGGAGGTTCATTTTGAAAAACGACGGTGGTTGCACAACTTTTAGAGGACAATCTGTTGCCTGTGGCAAGATCGTAGACTTCAAAACAAATTTGATAGGTACCTTCTGGGATTGCATTTCCGTAGACATTAGGAGATATGCCGGTAATATTTTCAAACTTAAAGTAGGGCGCAAGCTCCACATTGGTTAAAATGAGGGGTACACCACCTTCTAAAAAAAGCGAGCTGCTTCCGGTGACAAAATCATTACTTTGAAAAGATATTCCGCCCCCTTGGAAATAGGTTTTTAGTCGGACTTCTCTATTTTGAATATTTAAATCGTTTAATATAATCTGCACCCGCAGCGGACTATTTATAGTACTCGCATCTGCATAATGAGATAGGTATATAGGTGGCGGTGGTGTTACCTGCGGAATTATTTGAACAGGAAATGCGCCTCCCTGTCCCCATAGGGAAGAAGCTAAAATTAGAAACACTAAAAAAAATGCGTTTTTTAAATACCGATTATAATGCAATTTCATATTCAAATTTTTATTTTCCATCAACCATCAACCATCAACCATCAACCATCAACCATCAACCATCAACCATCAACCATCAACCAACTTAGTTCCCCCTTCGGGGGCTAGGGGGACAGGGCTAGGGGGACGGGATCAGTTCATATATTTCAATTCAAAACCTTCAGGATTCACAATACCTAATGATTTTTTAAAATAGAAATCTATGATTTCATCCTCTAAATAAGTTTTAAGAACCTCTAGATCTTCGTTAGTATCATAAATTTTATAAGCCTCTAGCGTATTTTCTTTTTTAAATTCTTTTAAAAACCCTACAGGTTCAACAACCACATCAATGGTGGTAAATGCAGCGAATTTTTCTTCCATCCATCTGTGTCCCACTAATTTTTCAAGTCGGTTTTTTTGTTCTTCTAGAAGTTCTTGGTATTCCGTTTCTAATTTTTGTTCCTCAATAGTATATTCTGTTTTACTCTTATTGTTTAAGGTGTGTTGGTCTACTTCTAATTTTTTAGCAACAAACAGGCGCTCTAGAGCAATATCTATTTTGCGCATGTCTATCTGTATTTTTCTAATCACGGTAAACAATGCCTTTTCATACGTTTCTTTAAAATCGCCATAACCATACAATTCTTTTAAGAAGTTAATGGCGCTCTCCTTGTAGGCTTCCTCTTTTTCTTGTTTTTTAGTGATGGTTAAGAGTAAGCTTAGATCGTCTTTTTTAAACTGAGGAATATTAGAAAATTGAGCGCTTTCAAAAACAGTAGTTAATTGATTATTAATTTCAGTGGCTGTCCCGCTGTAGGAAACATTTCTGTATCTGAAACTCCAGAGATCTGTGGTTGTTTTTTCTAGGCGATGATCAATGTTTCTTTCTCCTTTATGGAGTTGAAGTTTAAAATTATCAAAGGCATAGCTATAGCCAAAAGTTAGCGTAAGATCGCGATTAGAGTTTAGTGTTGTGTTTCTGAAGAGCATTAAAAAATTCAGACTCAGATTGTGTTTTTGTAGCCAGAGATAATTAGATCCTAATCTAAAATTATAGATGTTGGTTTGTTTTTCTCCATTGCTATAAGAGGTGTTGTATGAACTAGATAGATTGGTGCGTAGCTGTTTGTCAAAAAACTGCTTTCCAACAGCTAGTGTTGGCCCTAGTGTTAAGCTTTTGTCTACTCCAGTAATATTGTAAGAAGTGTTACCTGCTAATGAGAATGTTAGGTTTTGTTGTGGGTATCCAAGGGTGTACGCTGCGGTACCATTGTAAAAAGTACTCAAACCCCCTTCAATAGTTTCTCCTTCTTGCTGATTGTTAGAATTTTGATACACTAAATTAAGATTGGTACTGTGTTGTTTAAATTCCGTTTTCTTTAAAATATAATTAATTCCAAGATTGGCATTTTGTGATATTTGACGGTAATTTAGGGTGTCTATATTATCATACGCATTTACTTGATTGATATAATCAAACTGATCACGGATATTGGTATAAGATTGAAAGTTAGAATAGGAACCATTTAAGGTAAGGCGCTCAGAGGCTGTGAAATTTGCATTTATGGCACTTACTACGCGTTGTTGTTCCGATGTTTTTGCCTTGTTTAGATTGTCTTGTTGCAAACCAGCGTTAACACTCAAATTTAATCTATTGTCAAAAATAGTTTGCGTAGCGTTTACGGTTATATTTTCTAAGTCATTATTAAAATAATAGGCGCCTAGTGTTTTGTAATCAGGGTCAATGCGTTCGTAACCAAAACCTAAACTTCCATTGCCTGCAGGGTAATTAAAAGAAGCATTTAATGCGTTATAATAATTAGTACTGATGTTTTCATCTAATAAAAAAGAAAGTACCCCGTTGTTGGGTCTTTCATCTCGTATTCTAGAATCTTCAGTAACTCCAGAAATAGCATATTCAATATGGATAGTAGCTTTGTCTAAAACCCGAAAGTCAGATTCAAAAGATAGTACCGCATTGTCTTTAGGCGTTAAGCCTAATTCAATCGGTAGGGGGTTTTCTAAAGAGTTTTTGGTGTCAGTAGCTTTAAAAAGGATAACGCCTAGTTTCATGAACTCAAAATCATAAGCCGTTTTTACACCAAAGCCCATTCGTTTATAAGCGGCAATGCCTCCTTGAGCAACAGAATCATACTCCGTAGCTTTTAAAAACCGACCGTACATGGCGCTAACTTGAAATTTTCCTTCCGGATTTAACTCCACTCCAGCTCCTGTAAATTGATGTCCGCTTAACGTGTAAGGAGAAAAAGTCATAGTTACATCTCCAAGATGCGCCGTGACCCATTTATAAGACGGATGAAAACTAAACCGATTAAAATTGAAGGGACTTGGGAAATTAAATTCTTGGTTTGAATACGTAAATGATACAGGGATATTATATAATCCTGCAATATTAAAATTAAGATTTCCTGTTAGGTAATAGGTCAAATCTTGTCTATTAGCCGTGCCATCATAATACACTCCGTTTGCTGAAATACCACCGTTATATCGCAACCACTTTTCTTTATCAAGTTGGTCAAAATTAATACTTTGAGAAAAGCAATAGGTGCTGAACATAAGGAGTAGGAGTAATAATTTCGGCAATAGAAATAGGGTTAGTTAGTTAAAATTACGTTAAATATACTAGATTTATATAATATTTTCGATGAATTGTATGAAAATATATTCTCACAATAGGATTATTTCATCATTCAAGAGTATTGTTTGCTCTTGTTTCCGTAGTAAATAGATTAAAAAATATAACACCTTTTCTAAAACGTCTACTTTAGTAAATACTACCTTTGTGTTATGGCTAGCTTTCCAGAAAAATTGAGTAAAAAACTAGAAGACCGCAGAGGGGCTAATTCCCTCCGGGTGCTACCTGCGCAACAACTTCTAATAGATTTCTCTTCTAATGATTATTTAGGTTTTGCAAAAAACACAACAATTTTTGAAGGTGTTATTGCCTTATTAAAGGAGAAGAATCTCAAGTTTAATGGGGCTACAGGCTCTCGATTAATTTCTGGGAATTATGGTTTGTATGCGGAAGTAGAAGATGCAATAGCAGAATTTCATGCTGCAGACACCGCCTTAGTATTTAACTCTGGGTATGATGCTAATGTTGGTTTTTTTAGTGCCATCCCCCAACGCGGAGATTATATTTTTTACGATGAATATATTCATGCGAGTATTCGTGATGGTATTGCGTTGAGCACTGCTAAAGGATATAAGTTTAAGCATAATAATCTACAAGATTTACAGCGTGTTATCAATCGTGTTATAGCACTAGAAAAAAATCAAGGAGCAGAAGTAGAGGTGTATGTAGTGACAGAGTCTGTCTTTTCTATGGATGGAGATTCGCCAGATCTTGTAGCATTTGCCCATTTTTGTGAAAAGCATAAACTCCGTTTTGTAGTAGATGAAGCACATGCCTTAGGTGTCTTCGGAAAAGAAGGCCAGGGTCTAGTTGCTGAATTAAATATTGCGCATCTAGTATTTGCAGAAATTGTTACTTTTGGAAAAGGCTTGGGCTGTCACGGCGCAGCAATTTTGGGGAGTGTGCAACTAAAGGAGTATCTCGTTAATTTTTCTCGTAGTTTTATATATACAACAGGTCTCCCTCCACATTCTTTGGCGACAATTTATCTGGCCTACGAGCAACTCGCAAAAACAAATTCTCTCCTTGAGCTAAAAAATAATATTACTTATTTTAAAGAACAACTTACTAATTTAGAAATTAAGGAGGCTTTTATACCGAGCAATTCTCCTATACAATGCTGTGTAATTTCTGGGAATGAGAAGGTTAAAAATTTGGCATCAGTCTTACAAAATAATAATTTTAGTGTAAAAGCTATTTTATCGCCTACCGTTGCTAAAGGGCAAGAGCGATTGCGATTTTGTTTGCATAGCTACAATACCAAGCATGAGATAGCTGATGTGTTAAAGATTTTGAAAAAATTAATGCATTAAATCATGGTAGATAAATGGGTGACGATAGCAACATTTGAATATTCCTCCGATTTGCAGGTTTTTAAAATCAAATTAGAATCAGAAGGGATTACTGTTTTTGTAAAAGATGAGTATACTATAAATTCTGATCCTATGATTAGTAATGCCATTGGAGGAGCAAAAGTGCAAGTTTTTCAGGAAGATAAAGAGCGGGCAATAGAAATTTATGATAGCATCAGAAGCTATGCCATAGGAGATGATGATTTGCCGGTAACCTGTCCTAATTGCAAGTCTCAAAAATCAGAGACGTACTATGCACAAAAAAGTATTTTTTACAAACTTTTTCCTTTTTTCGAGAAAAGAAAATACAAATGTCTAAATTGTAAGATGATTACAAACCCTTAAGTATGAAAATGAAATTATTTGTTACAGGTATCTCAACGGAAGTAGGAAAAACGATAGCATCTGCTATTTTAGTAGAAGCTTTGGAGGCCGATTATTGGAAACCGATACAAGCAGGAGAATTAGAAGATTCTGATAGTCATAAGGTAGCATCTCTTATATCAAATTCTAAAACTGTAATTCATAAAAATAGTTATGCATTAAAAACAGCTATGAGTCCGCATGCAGCGGCAGAAATAGATGGGGTTGTAATTGATAGAGAGAAAATAGAAGAACCAAAAACGGATAATCATTTGGTGATTGAAGGAGCAGGTGGCTTATTGGTTCCTATAAATGATGAGGATACTATTTTGGATATTATTATGCCAAGCTATAAAGTGGTTGTGGTTTCTAGGCATTATCTAGGCAGTATAAATCATACCTTATTAACGGTAGGATGGTTGCAGGAAAGAAAGTATGATGTGGTAATTTTATTTAGTGGGAAGGAACAAAAAACTACGGAAGATATTATCCTAAAAAAGACAAAAGTACCTTGTATTGGAAGAATTGATGAGGAGGCTGTTTTTGATAAGGCAACGATAAAGAAATATGCAGATCAATTTAAATCGGCTTTAGAATTACTTTAAACGCTGGTAAAGTACAGCTTTGTCAATTGTTTTAATGAGGCTGTACTTTTCTTCTAAATAGGCATTAACAAAAATATTTTCATCAATAATTTTTTTGTCTAAAAGTTGACTGCCTTGTTTTTTTACAATGATTTGGGGTTTTTTTATTTCTAAGATGTATTTAATTTCCTCCAAGGTGGTTCTTTTAAGGTTTTGAGAATACGGAAATAATTCTGACCGGCAAATATTGCTAGGATGAGTTGCGGCTTTGGTAGGAGGGTTGGTGTTTAAAAGCCAATAGCCAATATGATACTCTGTGAATAAAATGTTTTCAAAATTGATGTGATTCTCTTTTATGTAATTGGCAACTTCAATTCCTTCGCCATTATAGAAAGTTCCTTTTTCAATTTTATTTTTTATAACCTTAGTGTATTCTATATAGCTTTCTAAAGGAATCAAAAGTAGCAATACAGCTAATAGTTTTTTCTGAGTTTTATTTGTGGTAAATGAAGATTGATGCATTGTTATGCCCACTAAGATGAGGAGCATTGGGTATAATTGTATTAAATAATGACCATTTAGGCGGCCGCCTTTTATAAAAGATACATACGCGGCTAGGCTCACCAGAGCAATTAATTGAATAGAAGTGTTTTTAAAATCAATCAATTTTTTTCGCTTAATAATATATAAAAAGAGAAGAATTAGCACCAGTAATGGAGCAAAAGTCAGCAATGAATTTCGTTTAGTATTGGCATACATCATTGGGGCTTCAATAACAGAGTCCCACCATAAGCCAAGATGTCCATTCAAGAAATAAGGAAGTATGGTTAGTCCTATAACAAGGAGTATTCCAGCTCCATAAAGTATGGTGTTTCTAATTCCTGATTTTATATTTTTTGTCTTTCAATCAGTGTAATAGGATAGGGCATGTTTAATTTTACCATTGCCGTTGCTCCCATTAATATACCAGAAATTAACACCCAGTACCATTCTTTATGCTTCAGGATCAAATAAAGACTAGGCATAAAGAAAAACATTGAAATATGTTCAGACACAACACCTTGCATGCTGCCAAATAAGCTTTGAATAAACACACAGAAAATACCACACCAAATAGCTACTTTTTTTGTGCTGCATTCAAGCGCTATTTTATAGGTGTAGAATGATGTTATGGCGACGATTAATGCTCCAAAAAGTCGTATAGCAAAAAGACTTTTTCCAAAGTTCTAGATAGGGTAAGTGGCCATTAACCCACGATTATCCCATGATAATAAAGGTACTTTCATCACGATCAATATAATCCCTGAAAAAAAATGGCAATCGGATTAAAAAAGATAGTACGATTAGAATGAAAAGTACACTTTTATTTTTAAGATTGTTATATTCAGGACTTAAATGATTTAAGAGCTTAGTAAGCATGTAATGGTTGTGTTTATTGGCTATTAATTAGCATCTTTGCAAGATATAAAAAAGAACAGTCTCTTAAATCTATTCACATTGGGAAAACTTTCAGACAGAGATAAAAAACACATTTGGCATCCATTAACCCAACATAAGTTACACCCTACCATGTTGGCTATTATAAAAGCAAAAGGATGTATTTTAACAGATGAAGAGGGTAAGGAGTATATAGACGGAATTTCATCTTGGTATACCAGTGCGTATGGCCATTGTAATGATTTTATCATAGAACGTGTATATGCCCAAATGCAACAACTCGATCAGGTGGTGTTTAGTGGTTTTACCCATGAGCCTGCGATAAAACTATCAGAGGAACTCATAAAAATATTACCTCCTAATCAAGAAAAAATATTTTTCTCAGACAATGGTTCTACAGCTACCGAAATTGGAATAAAAATGGCCTTGCAGTATCATTTTAATAAAGGTGATAAACGAACTGTTTTATTAGCTTTTGAGAATGCTTTTCATGGAGATACTTTTGGAGCAATGTCTGTTTCTGGTTTGTCCGTATATAATGGACCTTTTGCAGATTTTTTTATTGCTGTAGAGCGTGTAGCAACGCCAACAAAAGAAAATATCTCGGAAGTTTTAGAGAAATTAGAAAAGCGCCTGCAGAAAAATGATATTGCAGGGTTTATCTACGAGCCACTAATACAGGGGGCAGCTGCAATGCAGATGCACGATCCAGAAGGTTTGGAAAAAATAATAACACTATTGAAGAAGTATGGTGTGATTACCGTTGCCGATGAGGTGATGACGGGATTTGGGAAAACTGGAAAATATTTTGCTTCAGATCATCTAGCTGTAAAACCAGACGTAATCTGTATGTCTAAAGCATTAACCGCAGGTATGGTTCCTATGGCAGCGACAAGTTGTACGCAGCAAGTATATGATGCTTTTTA
This sequence comes from Cellulophaga algicola DSM 14237, assembly GCF_000186265.1. Classification (NCBI taxonomy): domain Bacteria; kingdom Pseudomonadati; phylum Bacteroidota; class Flavobacteriia; order Flavobacteriales; family Flavobacteriaceae; genus Paracellulophaga; species Paracellulophaga algicola. The sequence continues at coordinate 1,263,058 of NC_014934.1, read as the reverse complement.
TAGTGCAGATATGTCAAAAGGCTTATTTCATGGGCATACATATACTGCAAATCCATTAGCATGTGCAGCAGCATTAGCGGGAATAGCATTGCTTACTTCTAATGAAATGCAAGAGAATATTCAGCGCGTAATCGCAGCACATAAAAATTTCGATTTAGAAATAAAAAGTCATCCTAAAGTAGCGCGGACAAGGCAAACCGGAACTATTTATGCACTTGATTTGGCTATTGAGATGGAACGCTATGGGGATTTGCGTGATAAGTTGATGAATCATTTCATGAGTCAAGGGGTATTTTTACGTCCCTTAGGTAGTACTATTTATATTTCTGCACCTTATGTTATCACTGATGAGCAGCTGCGAAAAATTTACGATAGTATAAAAGCAGTTTTAGAATTAATTTAGAAAGAAAATAATTTGAATTCACCAATATCTATTACCGCAATAGCCTCGATTTCCCCATTAGGAATTTCGCAAAAAGAAGTTTGGGAGCAGTATCTGAATGATGATACCGCGTTGATAAAATTAAATTTTGATGGTACAGACACTTGGGTGGGAGCGCTTGGAGACGAAGCTAAGGAACAAATATTAGCATTAAAAGAATCGGATAGTAAGTATAAAAATTTAGACGATAGTGTACTGTTTGCTTTGTTTGCTTCGCGGGAAGCAATGAAAACAGCAGGATGGTCAAAAGAGGCTAATTTCGGCGTAAATATTGGTTCATCAAGAGGTGCAACAGCACTCTTTGAAAAATACTTTGAAGAGTATCTTAAAAATAAGACCTCTTCTACGTTAGCGTCGCCTACAACAACCTTAGGGAATATTTCTTCTTGGATTGCTCATGATTTGCAAACACAGGGTCCAGAAATATCACACTCTATAACGTGTTCTACAGCACTTCATGCGTTATTAAATGGGTATGCCTGGATTAAAAGTGGTATGGTTAATAAGTTTATGGTGGGAGGTAGTGAAGCGCCATTAACACCGTTTACTATAGCGCAAATAAGAGCATTGAAAATTTATGCTAGAGATGCGACAAGTCCACCCCAAAATGAAGATAATTTAATCAGTGCTAGCCCAGGTTATCCTTGTCAAGCTTTCAACTTAGAGAAAACACAAAATACTATGGTTTTGGGTGAGGGTGCTTCTGTGGTTTGTTTAGAACAAGGGGTTCCTGAAAATGCTTTAGCAATTATAGAAGGTATTGGCTATGCAACAGAGGTCTTAGAACACAATATTTCTATTTCTACAGATGCTGTTTGTTTTCAACGTTCTATGAAAATGGCTTTAGGAGGATTAAATCCAGATGAGGTAGATGTGATTGTACTTCATGCACCAGGAACGATTAAAGGTGATTCTTCAGAAATAAAAGCAATTGAGAAAATATTTTGTAACAAAGTTCCGTTCTTAACTACTAATAAGTGGAAGATAGGTCATACGTTTGGAGCATCGGGCATGTTGAGTTTAGAATTAGCACTGCTAATGATGCAGCATCAAAAAGCAATAAAAGTTCCTTATGTAACGTATGATTCCGTTCCTGAGAAAATATCAAGAGTATTAGTGAATGCTGTTGGTTTTGGAGGAAATGCGGTTAGTATCTTACTTAAAAGAGTAGAATAATCAACTAAATTAAACAGGATGGAACAATGGTTTGAGGCGCTTAATTTATTTGAAAAAATATATTGGTTAGTAGCAGGTATTTCATCAGTTATATTTTTGGTCTTATTAGTTTTGACCTTAGTAGGAGGAGATTCTGATAGTTTTGGTGATGATATTGATACAGAAATAGATGGCGATACTGGAATAGATTTTCAGTTCTTATCCTTCAAAAATTTAATGGGATTTTTTACCATTTTTGGATGGTCTGGAATTGCGGCTTTGAGCGGAGATTTGCCAAGGTATATGGTAGTTATTCTTTCAATTATATGTGGTTTGTTAATGATGTTGGCCATGGCTTCCTTATTCTATTACTTATCAAAATTACAAAGTAGTGGGACTTTAAAACTTAAAAATGCCATTAACCAAGTAGGAGAAGTATATCTTACTATTGGTGCAAATCGTTCTTTTATTGGAAAAGTTAGCATCAATGTTCAAGGTACATTGCGCGAGTTAGAAGCGCTCACGGAAGAGCATTCAGATTTACACCAAGGTAATGTTGTACGTGTAAAAACAGTTACTGATAACGGAATATTAATTGTTGAACTTTTAAATAAATAACCAAATGCTATTATTACCCTTACAATTAGGCGGAGGATCCGCTACTTTGCTGACGATTGGTTTTGCAATTTTATTCTTTTTTGTCATTATTATATCCTTTATTAGAAGGTATAAACGTTGTCCTTCAGATCGTATCCTTGTAGTGTATGGTAAAGTTGGTAATGGTAATTCTGCACGCTGTATTCATGGTGGAGCAGCCTTTATTTGGCCTGTAATTCAAGATTATGAGTTTTTAGATTTAACACCTATATCTATAGAGGTAAATTTAGTGAATGCCTTAAGTAAACAAAATATTCGTGTAAACGTTCCTTCAAGATTTACAATTGGTATATCTACAGAGCCTGGAATTATGCAGAATGCTGCAGAACGTCTTTTAGGTCAAGGAATGCAAGAAGTTCAAGACTTAGCAAAAGAAATTATTTTCGGTCAACTTCGTTTGGTGGTAGCATCAATGGATATTGAGGAAATTAACTCGGATAGAGATAAATTTTTAACGAATATATCTCAGAGTGTTGAATCTGAATTAAAGAAAGTAGGACTTAAATTGATCAACGTAAATATTACAGATATTGTTGATGAATCTGGGTATATTGAGGCTTTAGGTAAAGAAGCTGCTGCACATGCCATAAATGCAGCACGTAAATCGGTAGCAGAAAAAACAAGAGATGGTTCTATTGGTGAGGCTAATGCAGTGCAAGATGAGCGTACCCAAGTTGCTGCGGCAAATGCAAAGGCCGTAGAAGGAGAAAATATTGCAAAAATCAACGTAGCAAATTCAGATTCATTACGTCGTCAGAGAGAAGCAGAAGTAGAACGTACGGCAATTGCTTCAGAGAAAGTACAATCAGCAAAAGCATTGGAAGAATCTTATGCAGCAGAGCAATTAGCAGAATTAGCGAGAGCAGAACGTGTTCGTAGTTCTCAGATGGCAGATATTATAGTACCTGCAGAGATAGATAAGAAAAAGGTAGAAATTGAGGCAGAAGCAGATGCTGAGCGTACAAGACGTATAGCAAAAGGGGAAGCAGATGCTATCTTATTTAAAGCACAAGCAGAAGCGCAAGGCTTATTAGAGATTTTAACGAAACAAGCACAAGGTTTAGATCAGATAGTGAAAGCAGCAGGTAATAACCCTAAAGATGCTGTATTGTTATTGGTGGCAGACAAACTTCCAGAATTAGTTAAAACGCAAGCAGAAGCTATTAAAAATATCAAAATCGATAAAATTACGGTTTGGGATTCTGGTGCAAAATCTGAAGATGGTAAAGGTTCTACGGCTAATTTTATCTCTGGAATGTACAAATCGGTGCCACCTTTACAAGAAATGTTTAATATGGCTGGGATGCAATTGCCAGAATATTTAAAAGGTAAAGATGTTGCAGGGGAAGAAGTTAAAGAAGTTTTAGATAAGAGTTCAAAATCTAACAAAGACGATTCTAAAGCATAAATGTTCAAAATAAATAGTATAAAAAAGTCCTGCTGAAACTAATTTCAGTAGGACTTTTTTAATAAACATGAATTTCTTTATTGGGATTTGAATTACAAATAGGCTATTTTTGGCAATTGATAAAACGAGCTACATGAGCGAGAAAAGATACAACTGGACAAAAGAGGAAATACTAGAAATCTATAACAAACCAATGATGGAATTGTTATATGATGCTGCTACGATACACAGAGAAAACCATGATCCAAATACGGTTCAGGTTTCTACTTTACTTTCAATAAAAACAGGAGGTTGCCCAGAAGATTGTGGCTATTGTCCGCAAGCAGCACGGTATCATACAGGTCTAGAAGGAAATGATTTAATGACAGTTCCTCATGTAAAAGCACAAGCATTAAGAGCAAAAGCTTCGGGAAGTTCAAGAGTGTGTATGGGCGCTGCATGGCGTAATGTAAAAGACGGACCAGAGTTTGATCAAGTTCTTGAAATGGTACGTACCATTAACAAGTTAGATATGGAGGTTTGTTGTACTTTGGGTATGATTACAGAAAACCAGGCAAAACGTTTAGCAGAAGCTGGCTTGTATGCTTACAATCACAACTTAGATACTTCAGAAGATTATTATAAAGATGTTATTTCTACAAGAGCATTTGAAGATCGTTTAGATACGATTAGTAATGTGCGTAAAACTAATGTTACCGTTTGTAGTGGTGGTATTATCGGAATGGGAGAAAAGCTAGAGGATAGGGCAGGGATGTTGGTTGCTTTGGCATCACTTAATCCACAACCAGAGTCTACGCCAATCAATGCATTAGTAGCGGTAGAAGGTACGCCTATGGAAGATATTGAGCCTATTGCAATTTGGGATATGCTTAGAATGGTAGCAACTACAAGAATTGTTATGCCAGAAACGCAAGTACGTTTATCTGCAGGAAGAACAGAGATGAGTAGAGAAGGCCAAGCAATGTGCTTTTTCGCTGGAGCAAATTCAATTTTTGCAGGTGATAAGTTATTGACAACTCCAAATCCTGATGTAAATGACGATATGGAGATGTTTAAACTTTTAGGTTTAAACCCTCAAAAGCCATTTACTAAAGTTTCTCAGCCTAAAACAGTAGAAGCTCAAGATTCAGAATTTCAAACGTTGGGAGAGAAACCAAGATGGACAAGACCGGGTCATACTATTGAGCGGAATGAAACAGCTAAGGCTAAGGCTAAATTATCTTAAAACAAACTATAACTAGATTTTTAAGAGCAATAGAGTAGCTTTTTGTAAAAATTTTATGAATGATTCATTCATAGGATTTTTAAATTTGCAGTTATTTTAAAACTGATTATCATTGAATTTAATAGATATTCCAAGGGTAAGTCAAATTACTAAAGCAGATTTTGTAGCAAACTACTTTAAACCTCAAAAGCCTGTTGTTATTGAGCGGTTTATTGAAGAGTGGCCTGCGTATACAAAATGGAATTTAGCATATATGAAGGCGGTTGCTGGAGAAAAGATAGTACCGCTTTATGATAATCGTCCGGTAAACCATGAAGATGGCTTTAATGAGCCACACGCTAAAATGAAAATGGCAGATTATATTGATCTGCTAAAAAAAGAGCCAACTAAATTTCGAATTTTTCTTTGGAATATTCTAAGAGAAGTTCCTGAGCTCCAAAAGGATTATACTTTTCCAGATTTTGGACTCAAATTATTGAAAGGTTTACCTATGTTGTTCTTTGGAGGTAAAGATTCTTATACCTTCATGCATTATGATATAGATCTGGCAAATATTTTTCATTTTCATTTTGAAGGACGAAAAGAAATCATACTTTTTGATCAATCTCAAAATAAGCACTTATATAAAGTGCCACATTCCTTAATAGCCCATGAAAGTATAGATTTTTCAAATCCTGATTATGAGAAATGGCCAGCTTTAAAAAATGCTACAGGATATAAAACCTATTTAGAACATGGGGAAGTGTTGTATATGCCCGAAGGGTACTGGCACTATATGAAATATATTACCCCTGGGTTTTCTATGAGCTTACGTGCTATGGCGCGAAACCCAAAAAACTTAGGGAAAGCCGCTTATAATATTCTTATTATGCGATATTATGATCATATAATGCGAAAAATTTACGGTCAAAAATGGATTGACGAAAAAAATGAAAAGGCCATACGTCGAACAAATACGTATATAGATAGCGCAATTAAATCAGAATAGATATCTTTGCGGGCTTAAAAATTAGTACACTAACAAATAAACAATATAAAATGAAAAAAGTATTAGTTGCATTAACAATGATTCTTGGGGTTTCTTTTGCAAATGCTCAAGCTTATAGTGGTAAAGACGATGCAAAATTTCAAATAGGAGCTAATTTCCAAGACAATGGAACCGGGATCGGGGTAACTTATGATTATGGAATGGGAGAAAATTTTTCTATTGGAGCTACAGCAGGCTATGTATTAGGGGTTGATGATGCTATCGATGCAGATTTTGGTGATAGATTTGATTTAAAGGCTAGATTTAATGCTAACCTTGGTAGTGTAATGCAGTTGCCAGATAATATTGATGTATATCCTGGTTTAAATTTAGGATTAAAGAATTTTGGTGGTCATTTAGGTACACGTTATTTCTTTAGTGATGGTTTTGGTTTATTTGCTGAAGCATCAGTTCCTTTTGCAAAGTACAAAACAGATAATTTAAGTGAGGCAGAAGATTTAAACAATCAATTTGTTTTTAGTTTCGGAGCTACATTTAATTTATAGAAACATATTTTAATAAAAAAGGGCGATTGTGTAAACAATCGCCCTTTTTTTATTTGATTAATTCAGTGATTTTCTCATAAACCAAATGGCTTTCCCAGCCACGATATAAAAGATAATCGGCTAATTTTTTTCTTCTTTTTTGAATGTTCTTTTCAGAAATGGCATCCAATCTTTTTTGTGCTAATAGCTCTAGTGTCTCCAGGTAGTCATTTTCATCAATCTCTTTAAGAGCAGAAGTAATGTTGTATTTAGAGATGTTACGCTGTTTCAGTTCATTTGTAATGCGCCTTTTTCCCCATTTTTTAATCCTAAACTTACCTCGTGCAAAACTTTTAGAAAAGCGCTCTTCGTTCAGGAAGTTTTCTTGAATCAAGGAGTTAATAACTTGGTCTATGGCGCTTGGTATCATTCCCATGTCTCTAAGTTTTTGATTCACTTCTTTATGGCATCGGTCTTGATATGCGCAATAACTTTCTAGTTTTTTTCTAGCTTCATCAATAGTATATGAAGGTTGGTAATTATTCAAAATGCATTGTTTTAAGGTGCTAAATATACTAAAACGTACTTGGTATAAATAAAAAAAGCGACCCTTTGTTGAGGTCGCTTTTTTTAATATATGGTTTTGCCGTCTTTGTTTTTAAAACGGTATTCTAGATACGTATACGCATCTCTAGGTTGTATTTTAATCCATTTTTTGTACTCTAAAAACCATTTAGAGCGAATAGATGGAAAACCTTTTGTGATATAGGCTGCGATAAATGGATGAATGTTTAATGTAACAGCGTTATCCTTAGCTGGGCCATTGAATAATTTTTCAAGGTCAGCATTAATTTTATCAATTAAAACAATAGGAGCTTCTACTTCTTGACCTTTTTGATTCGGGTCTTCTTCCGTTGTTTTAATATTCATTTCGGGCCTAACCCTTTGTCTTGTAATTTGTATAAGTCCAAATTTACTAGGTGGCAAAATCTTATGTTTTGCACGATCGTCTTTCATTTCATCTCTAAGATGATCAAACAATCTTCTCCTATTTTCTCCTTTGGTCATGTCAATAAAGTCAACCACGATAATTCCGCCCATATCTCTAAGTCGTAATTGTCGCGCAATTTCAGAAGCTGCTAGTAAGTTTACTTCAAGGGCAGTTTCTTCTTGGTTTTTTGCTTTATTTGATCGATTACCACTATTAACATCTACAACATGTAATGCTTCAGTATGTTCGATAATCAAATACGCGCCTTTGCTCATTGCAGCGGTGCGTCCAAAAGAGGTTTTAATTTGCCGTTCTATTCCAAATTTCTCGAAAATAGGCACGGTATTGTCACTATACAATTTAACAATAGATTCTTTTTCTGGGGCAATTTCTGCCACATAGTCTTTTACTTGCTCGTAAAGTACCTCATCATCTACATGAATTCCTGTAAAAGAATCATTAAAAACATCTCTTAAGATAGAGGATGCTCTATTAAGTTCTACTAGAACTTTAGAGGGGTGTGGAGCTTTGTATAATTTTTTACACATTACTGACCATTTTGCCAGTAAGTTTTGTAGATCTTTGTCGAGTTCTGCGACTTTTTTGCCTTCGGCAACTGTCCTTATAATAACACCAAATCCTTTAGGTTTAATACTCTTAACGAGTCTTTTTAGCCTATCTTTTTCTTCACTACTTTCTATTTTTTGAGAAACAGAAATTCGTTCTGAAAAAGGAACCATTACCAAATAACGCCCAGCAATAGAAAGTTCTGAGCTTATTCTTGGTCCTTTTGTAGATATTGGTTCTTTAACAATTTGCACTAATAAAGATTGATTGGCCTTAATTACATCTGTAATAGCACCATCTTTATTTATATCTTCTTCAAATGGAAAGTCTTTTAATGAAAAGTCTTTTAATTTCCCCAAGCTAGCTTGTTTTATAAACTTCAACATAGTTGATAGCTGTGGGCCTAAATCATGGTAATGCAAAAAAGCATCCTTTTCATAACCTACGTTTACAAAAGCGGCATTTAAACCAGTAACAGGCTTTCTAACTTTGGCGATAAAAATATCGCCAACAGAAAAGTTATTACTGTCTTCCACCTTTTGTAGTTCAGTTAATTTTCCATCCTTTAATAAGGCAAAATCGACGGTATCGGAACTAGATCTTACGATTAATTCTCTATTCACCTGAATCAATTTTTATCTACTTGTAGGCATGCCCAAAAGCATGCTTAACAAATAAATGATTAAACAATATACGTAACAGGTTTATTAAACCTGATGAAATTCGTTGAAGAATTTCTATGTCAATGAACGTATTAAAATGAAAAAGTAGTTGAAACAACTACTTTTTCTTGTGACGATTTGCTCTTCTACGCTTTTTACGTTTGTGTGTAGCAACCTTATGTCTTTTTCTCTTCTTACCACTTGGCATAAAACTATACTTTTTAGATTAATATTTTTTTTATTTTACTTCTACGTTACTTTTAACACTTTCTACAAAAACCTTTGCTGGTTTAAAAGAAGGAATGTTATGTGCTGGAATTTTAATAGTCGTATTTTTTGAAATATTCCTACCTGTTTTTTCAGCTCTTGTTTTGATGATAAAACTACCAAAACCTCTTAAATATACATTGTCACCATTTTCCAATGAATATTTAACTTCTTCCATAAAAGATTCTACAGTCGCCTGTACATCTCCTTTTTCAATACCCAGTTTTTCTGAGATTCTCGTTACAATATCCGCTTTCGTCATTTTTTGAAATAGTTTTATCTATGTTTTTTTCGGGTTGCAAATATATAAATTAAAATTCAATCTCCATCTTAAAGAGTTTAATTTTAAGGATATAAACCATTACTTTTGATCCATAGTATTTTTCAAATGACTTTTTCAGCTAAAATTCTTCATTGGTACGATGTAAATAAAAGGGATCTTCCTTGGAGAAACACCGTGAACCCCTATAACATATGGCTTTCTGAAATTATGCTTCAGCAGACTCGCGTTGCTCAAGGTACACCTTATTATTTAAAGTTTATTGAAAATTTTCCAACAATAAAAGATTTAGCAGCGGCCAAAGAAGAAGAAATATTAAAACTTTGGCAAGGTTTAGGCTATTATTCAAGAGCGAGGAACTTACATGCTACCGCAAAAACGGTTACTAATGAGTATAAAGGAGAGTTTCCTAACACCTATAAAGAGCTATTACAACTTAAGGGAGTTGGAGATTATACGGCCAGTGCAATTGCATCTATAAGCTTTAATTTACCAGAGCCTGTGGTAGATGGAAATGTATACCGTGTTTTGGCTCGGTATTACGGGATAGCTATGCCTATTAATAGTACAGAAGGTATTAAATATTTTAAAAAAATTGCTCGCGAAGTAATGAATGTCAAAAATATCCGTGATTATAATCAGGGTATTATGGAATTTGGTGCGATTCAATGCACGCCTCGCAACCCTAATTGTGCAGACTGCCCTTTAAATGATAGTTGTGTAGCTCTTAAAGAAAATAGCGTTCAGGATTTACCTATTAAATTAAAAAAGATAAAAGTTAAAGACCGCTTTTTTAATTACCTAGTGGTAATAGACGCATTAGAACAATCAATTTTAAAGCAGCGTATAGGTAAAGGTATCTGGCAGAATTTATATGAATTTCCTCTAATTGAGTCTCAAATAACTCCTAATAAGGTTGCTATTGAAACTGAATTGAAAAAATATGACATTTTAAATCAGAAATTTGAATATTATAAGTTTAATGAAGAGGTAATCGTGCACAAACTATCACATCAACATTTAAAAACTCACTTTTGGATTGTGACTTTGGAGGGTGAAATTCCGAATGGTGTAGCCTTTACGGAAATTGATAAATTTCCTGTACCTGTTTTAGTTGCAGATTTCATAAAGACGTTTAAATTTTAGTATTTTTGACAAAATATATTTGTTATGAGCGGTACATTAAATAAGGTTATGCTAATTGGGCATTTGGGTGATGAGGTAAAAATCCACTATTTTGAAGGAGGTAATTGCATCGCGCGTTTTCCTTTAGCAACGAATGAATCTTATACCAATAAACAAACAGGAGAAAAAGTAACAAATACAGATTGGCATAATATTGTTATTAGAAATAAAGCTGCTGAAATTTGTGAGAAATACTTGAGTAAAGGTGATAAAATTTATGTAGAAGGTAGGTTGAAAAACAGACAATGGCAGGGAGAAGACGGACAACCAAGATATACGACGGAAGTTCATGTTCAAGATTTTACATTTTTAACAACAAAAGCAAATTCTGGTGCTACACAAAATAATCAGACAGCTCCAAACGTTCAGAATGTGGCAGCTAAGCCTGTAAGTATTTCAACTGAAACAAGCCAGGCTAATAATACACCAGAACAAGAAGATGATTTACCCTTTTAAATTAGAACTTAATTATTAAACTGTGGACCCAGACCCCTTTAGGCAATTTTTGTCTTTTATTGCTTTCGATAGTGCCTTGGCACTTAAATTTGTAGTGCTTTTTATTTTATTAATTTGTTCGGCATTAATTTCAGGAGCAGAAGTGGCATTCTTTGGCTTATCTGCATCAGATGTAAATGCAATTGATGAAGAAAAAACCGCTAAAGGAGGTGTTGTTGTAAAATTATTAGAAAAACCCAAAAAGCTTTTAGCTACAATTCTAATCGCAAACAATGCAATTAATATTGCAATTGTATTGCTGTTTAGTGTAATTGGCGACGCTTTGTTTGAAGAGGTTACTTATGTGTTATTCGGATTTTTATCGGTACGTTTTCTTTTAGAAGTAGTGGTTGTAACTTTTCTAATTTTAATGTTTGGAGAGATATTACCTAAAGTATATGCAAATAGGAATCAGAAAACTTTTGCCTATACAATGGCATATCCATTAAAGGTTCTTGATGTAGTTTTTACGCCATTGAGCACTCCAATGCGGTCTATAACACTTTATTTACATAATAAGTTAGGGAAACAAAAATCTAGCTTAAGCATAGATCAGTTATCTCAGGCTTTAGAGCTTACTTCTGAGGGCGATACGACTAAAGAAGAGCAGAAAATACTAGAAGGGATAGTTTCTTTTGGTAATACGGATACTAAGCAGGTAATGCGCCCTAGGATAGATATTTTTGCATTAAATGCTGAAATGAAATTTCTAGAAGTTATCGAAGAAATTAAAAAAAGAGGGTATTCAAGAGTGCCGGTATTTGCAGAAAATGTAGATAATGTTAAAGGAGTTTTGTACGTAAAAGATTTACTACCTTATATAGATAGGAAAACGTTTAACTGGATGAGTTTAATCCGTGATCCTTATTTTGTGCCTGAAAATAAAAAACTAGACGATTTATTGCTTGAGTTTCAAGAGAAGAAAAATCATTTAGCAGTGGTGGTAGATGAATATGGGGGGACTTCTGGAATTGTAACTTTGGAAGATATTATTGAAGAAATAGTAGGAGATATTAGTGATGAATTTGATGATGAAGATCTTATTTTTTCAAAATTAGATGACAATAAGTACTTGTTTGATGGTAAAACAGCTCTAAAAGATTTTTACCGCGTTATTAAAATTGATGACGAAACTAATTTTGAGGAGCGTAAAGGAGAATCTGAGACAATAGCAGGTTTTATTTTAGAGATAGCAGGAAGTTTTCCTGAACGGGGAGAAGTTGTTGAGTTTGATGGGTATACCTTTGTAATTGAGAGTCTAGACAAGAAAAGGTTAAAACAAATAAAAGTTATTTTACCAAATGAAGAATAAATTATCTGTTTTTTTAATCCTGATTGTATTGGCAGCTGTAGGCTGTGAGGAAGAAAATGTAATGCCTAAGCCAAAAGCGATGCTTAGATTAGATTATCCTATAGCTAAGGAGGCTCTTTTAGACGCGGATCATTTTTCCTTTAATTATAACGATCGCGCTACGCCTATTATTAAAAACCAAAGTGCAATCATTATTGATTATCCGTCAATGAAGGGGTCTATATTTGTAACGCATAAAAACATAGATGGGAATTTGCAGAAGCTTATAGCAGATGCAGAGAAATTATCTATGGAGCATATGAAAAAGGCAGATAATATTCAGCCAAGAACATTTATCAATGAAGAAAATAGAGTGTATGGCACTTATTTTCAAATAATTGGGGATGCGGCTTCACAGTCACAGTTTTACTTGACGGATAGTGTTCAGAATTTTATAACAGGTTCTGTTTATTTTTATTCAAAACCTAACTACGATTCTATTTTACCAGCAGCAGATTATTTACAAGGCGATATGCGTGCTATTATGGAGACCTTACGTTGGAAAAAATAGGCCCATGAGCCTATTTTAAAAGAGCTTCTGCGTTTTCAATGCTAGAATTCATTTGATCTCTTAAAGCTATAACTTTCTTTTCTTCTTCATTTAAAAAGCGTTGCTTCTCTTTGCTAAGTGCTTTTCCTTTCATGATTTCATCAGATTCAAAACGATTACCAAAACCTTTCATCCAGGCCATCATAGCTGAATTTGCAGTTTTTAAATCAGCTTGAGCCTTTAAAAGTACTTCAGTAGAATCTGTAGCTTGCATTTCTTCGTCAATTTTACTGATTAACCTGCCTATGGTACTCATTTTTGGCATTACTTCATCATGAACGGCCATTACCTGGTCCATTTGCGAAGGAATTTCTTTTTTATCAGTGTCTTTGCAAGAAATTGCTAATGATATTGCTATAGTTGAGAGGATGAGGATAAAATTTTTCATGATATTTTTTTATAGTGTAAAGATACTATTTCTTTCTTTTTTTAAGGATTATAAGGCTATTTCTGAGTATATTTTATTTATCAGATAAAAAAACCTTCAAAACTAAATGAGTAGTTCTGAAGGTTTTGAATGTTAATTTCCGATAGCTAGTTATTCGAAATCGGCATCTGTAACTCCTTTGTTAATGGTAGCAGAAATTAATTTGCTTTCCATTTTTTGTGGACCCAATGAAGCTGTTTTTTTACTAGGGAATTTAATTCCATCAATTTCTTGATAATCAGATAAATCTGCTTCTTGCATTTGTGTCTGGCCATTCATGTTTGTAACAGAAACTTCTTTAACTTTTAGTCCAGTTTCAATAGCATAGAAATAAGACGCAGAAACAACTTCTCCAGGAACATCAATCTTATACGCTTTGGCGCCATTAATCTCTTCGATACCTGCAAGTTTAGCTTTCCCGGTTGCCATGAATGTTTGTTCAGGGAAAATTCCTAATGCGTTTTTCATATCAGCAACCATATTTTCTGGTAATGGCATTTTGTTTCCGCCTTGCTTCATATACAATTCATCGCCTTTAGCAATAATACCTTGCATAGGAGCGTCATTCATATACATAGTCATGGCATATTTATCTGCTGTTCTTTTTTCTTCAGTTTTTATCGATGATCCCATTGCAGTACCCTCGTATATTAAAACTAAAGAAGTAATTGCGTTCACTTTATCTTTTCCTCCGATAGCCTTAAAATAGTCATCTACTACCGTTTGTGCAGAAATGCCCTCTGGTAATGCAGCGTTATAGTCTGGTTTATCGGTAGCGTTAATCTTTTTATCGTAATATTTTATAGGGATAATTTTTCCATTAAAACTTACTTTTTCAAGATTTTCAAGTACCTCACTTCCTTTACCTGCAACTACAATCCTAGCATTTTCAGTAGTAAAATATTTTTGCGCAGCATTTTGCACATCTGAAATAGAAACGGCGTTAATGCGCTCTAAATAGGTTTTGTAGTAATCTTTAGGTAATCCTTCGGTTTCTATGTTTAAAGCATAGCCCGCAATAGTTTCTGGGCGCTCTAAGGCCATGATAAAACGTCCTATGTATTTAGCTTTTGTGTTTGCTAAATCTTTTTCGGTAACAGGTTGTGTTTTAATTTTGTCAATTTCTTTTAAAATTTCTACGATAGAACTGTCTGTTACTGCATTTCTAACCTGTGCAGTAGCTCTAAATCTTGAAGGAGCATATTTATCGTCTCCTATGCTAGAGTAAGATCCGTAGGTGTAGCCTTTATCTTCTCTTAAGTTTAAAAATAAACGACCTTCTCCGCCGCCGCCAAGTATTTGGTTTGTAATTAAAGCAGGGAAATAATCAGGGTCACTCATTTTTAATTCTACCAAACTTTCTACCGCAATTTCTGACTGAACGGCATTTGGGACATCTACAAAATTTATTTGTGTATACTGTACATCAGAAGGTTTAGAGAATTGAAATGAAGGAGGAGTGGCTTTGGTCCAGGCGGTAAAGTTTTTCTTTACCAATTTTTCTACTTCTTTTACATTTACATCTCCGATAACAATTAAATAGGCATTGGCGGGTACGAAATAGTTTGAATAGAATTTTTCTACGTCCTCAAGCGTAATGTTGTTAATCGTTTCTGGGGTGCTAAACTCTCCGTAGGGATGATTTTTACCGTAAGCCAAAGCAGATTGTGCTTTGTTTGCTATGGCGGCTACATTGTTCTCTTCAGCCTTTATGCCTGTAAGAAATTTTTCTTTTTCTTTATCAAATTCTTCTTGAGTGAAATTAGGGTTTATAGCGGCATCTGCCATTAGCGCTATAATTCTAGGAAAATATTTAGATAAAGAGCTAGCAAAAGCACTTTGTGAACCAAAATTAATACTGGCACCTAAAAAGTCAACCTCTTCATTAAAATCATCTTTAGTAATGGTTTTAGATCCGTTCCCTAATAGGCTAGATACAAATGAGCTTACGCCTGCTTTGTCGCCTTCTGCGATTGGCGGGTTGTCTATTCTTAGTTGTATAGATACTCTGGGTAGTTTGTGGTTTTCAACCACCAAAACTTTAAGGCCGTTTTTAAGTTCAAAACGTTGTGGTTCTTTTAAATTAATTTCTGGAGCTGGTCCTGCCTTTGGCATAACACTCCTATCTATTTGTGCATTGGATGCAAAAGCAAATAATGCAAAAACTAATGTAATATATATATTTTTCATGTGTGCTGAATTTATCTTAGGATAGTATTTAGTTTGCAGGTTTTTCTTCTGGTAAATATTCTAAAACAACTCTTTGATTAGGGTTTAGGTATTTTTTTGCAACCGCTCTAAGCTCTTCACGGGTAATTGATCTGTAAATGTCAATTTCCGTATTGATTAGGTTGGTGTCGTCATAAAGCATATAGTTTCTTACTAATGAGTTTGCAATACCTTCAACACTTGAGTTCGCATTTACAAAATTATTTTCAAAAATATTCTGAAGCTTCTGGAACTCATTTTCTGAAATTAATTCTGTTTGAATTTTTACAATTTCTTCATCAATTTCTTTTTGAATTGTTTCCAGCGAATTTTCTCCTACAGGAAGTCCGCCTACGATATACGTGCCATAATCTTCTTGAGAGCCATTAAAGGCGAATACTTGTAAAGCCATTTTCTTTTGGTCTACAATCTTCTTGTATAGTCTAGAACTCTTGCCGTCACTTAAAACGGTAGAGATCATGTCAAGGATATAAGCTTCTCTATTGGTTTGTTCTGGAGTACGATAACCTAGCATAATTAAAGGTATTTGAATGTTAGGGTCTCTAAATTCAGCTTTAATTGTTTCTGTGATGGGTTCTTCTTTAAAAGATGATCTTTTTATAGGGGCACCTTTAGGTATAGCGCCAAAATAATCTTGAATCATTTTCTTTGTACCGTCAATCTCAAAATCACCAGCAATGACTAAGGCTGCGTTGTTGGGAATGTAATATATCTTATTAAATTTTTTAAAATCTTCTAGTGTAGCACTCGCTAAATGCTCTAAGGAGCCTATTGTTTGCCAGCGATAAGGGTGGTTTTTAAATAAGTTTTTAGACATTACTTCTCTCCAATGTCCATAAGGTGCATTGTCATAACTTATTCTTTTCTCTTCTTGTACAACTTCTTTTTGTGTATCTACGCCAATTTTATTTATGATAGGGTGTAGCATGCGTTCAGATTCTAACCACAATCCTAATTCTAGGTTATTAGAAGGGAAAACTTCATAATAATAAGTTCTGTCTTGTGTGGTGTTAGCATTGTTTTGGCCTCCATTAGAAGCTACAATTTCAAACCATTTTCCGCGTTCAATATTTTCTGTCCCTTCGAAAAGTAAGTGCTCAAAAAAGTGAGCAAACCCTGTTTTTTCTGGATCTTCGTCTTTTGCGCCAACGTGGTACATTACAGCTGTTGTAACTAATGGTGCGCTATTGTCTTGGTGTAGAATAACGTGTAGCCCATTTTCTAAGTCATACTCCTCGAAAGCCACTTCTTGGGCTTGCATTCCAAGAGTAGCTATGCAAAGTGATGCAGCTAGAATAAATCTTCTTTTCATTTTAGTAGTGTTATGTGATAGTTATAAAGTGATAAGTTTAAGAATTATCACTTCCGATTTGATCTATTGGTGTTATAATGTGACGAAATGTTACACATCGGTGGATTTTTTTTCTATAAATATAATTAAGTGGCTGATTATTAATGTGTAATATGTTTTAGAATCACTTTTTTTTCTTAATTTAAGCAAGCTAAAAAAAAATACTATGAAAAAATTTACACTCCCTGTTAGATTCGGTATTGCTACAAGTGGATCGCTAATTGCTTATTTTTTGATTCTTTCTTTATTTAACCTACATATTAATGTGTTTTTTAGTCTTTTTAATGGAATTATTACTGGTTTTGGAATTTTTGAAGCGATACGGTATACGAAGATTGAAGAGGGTAAAAACTTTGATTATAGGAAAGGATTTTCTGCTGGGATTATTACGGGGTTTATGGCAACATTAGTTTTTACAGTTTTCTTTGCTTTTTATGCAACTGAGGTTAATATAAATTTTTTACCGCAACTTTCAGAAGTCTGGTTTAAGAATTATCATACAGGAGAAGGACTTTTATTTTTTACTGTTGCTATTATGGGCTTTGCTACAACTGTTGTACTTACCTTAACATTCATGCAATTATTCAAATCTTCTAATAATTTAAAATAAATTTGCAGTTAATTTCTGTAAAAACACTTGTTCGTTAAGTATTTAGCAGTATATTTGCACCCGCCTATTGAAAATAGGTAATGAAATATTCATTAATAACAAACACAAGCTATGTACGCAATTGTAGAGATAGCAGGGCAGCAATTTAAAGTTGCGAAAGACCAAAAAGTGTATGTTCACCGTTTACAGAACGAAGAAGGAAGTAAAGTTACTTTTGACAACGTTCTTTTATTAGAAGACGGTAGCAACATTACTATTGGCGCCCCAGCTATAGACGGAGCCGCTGTTGAGGCAAAAGTCATTAAGCACCTTAAAGGTGACAAAGTAATCGTTTTTAAGAAAAAAAGACGTAAAGGTTACAAAGTTAAAAACGGTCACAGACAGTATTTAACTGAATTAGTAATTGAAAGCATAGTTTCTTCAGGTGCTAAGAAAGCAGAGAAGAAAACTGAGCCTAAAAAAGAAGCTGTTAAAGCCGCTCCTAAAAAAGCAGCCGCTAAAGCTACTGACAAAGCTGACGACTTGAAAAAAGTTGAAGGTATTGGGCCAAAAATTGCTGAAACACTAATCGCTGCAGGAATATCAACTTTTGCTGAATTAGCAAAAACTGATGCTGCAAAAATTGGTGAAATCATCGCTGACGTTCGTGGAAACCACGTAACTGATACATGGCCTGCACAAGCTAAATTAGCTGCTGAAGGTAAATGGGATGAGTTGAAAAAATGGCAAGATGAATTAGATGGTGGGAAACCAGCATAATTTTAACAAAATAAAACCGTAACAAAATGGCACATAAGAAAGGTGTAGGTAGTTCTAAAAACGGTAGAGAATCAGAATCAAAACGTTTAGGTGTTAAGATTTTTGGTGGTCAAGCTGCTATTGCTGGTAACATACTTGTTAGACAGCGTGGAACAAGACACAATCCAGGTGATAATGTATACGCAGGAAAAGATCATACTTTACACGCTCGTGTAGATGGTATCGTGAAATTCCAAAAGAAAGCGGGAGGAAAATCTTTCGTTTCAATTGAGCCTTTTGAAGCTTAAGAGATAATTTCTTTATACAAAATAAATACCCTTTATTGCTTTTATTAGCGATAAAGGGTTTTTGCGTTGTCATAAAACTTTACGATAACATAATAGTT
The DNA here is from genome assembly GCF_000186265.1 of Cellulophaga algicola DSM 14237. NCBI lineage: Bacteria > Pseudomonadati > Bacteroidota > Flavobacteriia > Flavobacteriales > Flavobacteriaceae > Paracellulophaga > Paracellulophaga algicola. The sequence continues at coordinate 1,244,550 of NC_014934.1, read as the reverse complement.
CCATAAGCTTTAAGATATGCTATTCGAGTACTTTTCAAGATTACTTTTATCCTCGCAACAGTGCTTAATAATATAATTTTCTTTTTAGTTTTTTCATTAGGCTATACAAGTTCTATTTTCTCACAAGAGGAAATAGGGTATTATCGTAGTTTAGATACTATTGATAAAGCTTTTGTTGTTTTAAATGGGAAACTTAAAAGTGAACTTCATTCTAAAAACTCTTTCGCAATAGCAAACGCTCGATTAGAATTGGGGATATTCTGGGATCAAGGAATATTCTTGGGGAGTGAGATAAATTAGGCATATAATTTTGTTAGTCTAAACAAGAAAAACTTAACATCTCTTACGCCTCTAAACATCGTCCTGAACTCTTTAATTTTAGCATTAAAGGATTCCGCGGAAGCATTGGTGCTCCTGTTATTAAAATAGTTCAAAATTGGTTTGTAATGCATTTGTATAGACCTTGCAATGGTGTTGAACGACTTAAAATTTGAGTTTTCTACTTCGTTATACCACTGTGCCAATTTTAGTCTTGCTACATCCTTATTCGTATTATTTTCATAGATATAGCTTAATGCTTGGGCCAACTTATAGGCTTTTTCAATAGTTGGGTAAAGTCGAAACAATATTTCCGCTCTTTCTATTTGTCCTGCAGTCCATTTGGTCTTTGGTTTAAATAATACATATCGACTTCTGGCCAGCAACTGTCTATGGGTATCTCCGTTAGCGAGAATTTCTGGTCTATGTGTTTTTTCTGTTTTTCGAGCTTCTTCAATGGCTTTGTTTTCTATTTCTATAACTTCCCATCTTAATCGGATACGTTCTTCTTGGACTGCTTCTGAGGCTAATTTTTGAACATGGAATCTATCGGTCACGATCTCTGTTCTGGGGAAACATTTTTTAGCGATCAAATTCATATTTCCAGCCATATCGACAGTAACTTCTTTGACTATATTTCGTCTTTCCACAGGGATTTTATTAAGCACACTGATGACGTCATCCGCTTTGGTTCCCTTGACAATGGCCACTATGCTACCTTTCTTTCCGTTAGCGCCTTTATTGGTTAGAATCGTGTAGAGTTCACCGTTGGACAAAGAGGTTTCATCTAAACTTAAATAGTAACCTAAATTTTTTCCAAAGAGCAACCACTTTTGTGAATGTTCCTTTTGGGGCCAATCCTTGAAGTCGCTAAGATGGTTTTTGTAGTGATACTGTAGGGCTTTGCCATTAATTTTATAATAGTCGCCAAACCGTTTAGCGCTTACGGCATGATTGTCAAGCGATACCTTTTAAAAAAGAGGCAAATTCGCTGGTTATCCGAGTGCCTTTTGCTATTAAACCCCAATCTCTTTTTATAATTTTTCCCGTATCCATAAGAGTCCAGCGCCTACGCTTTATATGGAGCAGTACCGATTTACCTCTTAGAGGGAAGTCCTCAACTGTTATCTCCGGTAAGAAGCCTTTGGAATGGGCTAATTCTGTTTGGTGCTCTTTGGGTAGCACGTTCTTTTCTTCTAAGTAAAAATGAACCTTACCTTCTGATGATTGATGGCTTACAATTTCAAAGTAATCCAATACGCCTTCCGGCAACAAATACCGCACTAATTCTATATCCAAAATCTAAACACTTTTTTGTCAAAGATAAAGTTTCTCCCCAAGTTTTACGTTTGACCCATATTCTGCCAAGAGAATGGGGTCTATGCAGAAGCAATAAATCAATTTAATAAAGGAGTGTTGCTTTTAGGGGGTAAAAATCACGATACATTATACCTTAATTTAATAGATAACTTAGGTGAAGTCCATTTAAATTTAAAGGACTATAACACTGCGAAAAATTATTTTGAAAAAGGAATTGTAGCAGCTACGAAATTAAATTCTAGTTCATATTTAGCATCTTTAAAAAGTAATTTAGGAGTCTGTTTTGAAAAGAAGAAGAATTATGCAGAAGCTCTTAAGCTACAGCAGGAAAGTTTAGGACTATACACCGTACTGGAAGATGCTGAAGGACTTTCAAGAGTAAATGAAAATATTGGAAGTATTTATGAAGACTTGGAAAAGTTTACTACAGCGTTGCACTATTTTAAAAAATCTTTACACCATCATACCGGAGAATTTGATGCTCGGCTAGCAAACATCTTAAATAATTTAGGAGATGTGAACCGTAAAACGGGTGTTTTAGATCAGGGATTATATTATACCAATAAATCACTGACTGTTGCAAAAGCTATCCGTAATAAAAAAGAGGAGGCAAGTGCTTATAAAGACCTTGCTGAAAATTACCAATTACTTGAAGATTTAGATAAAGCGTATGCTAATTTAAATAGGTTTTTAGAAGTAGATAAAGAAAATAGAAAACTTGAAAATTCTAATCAGGCAAGAGCACTTCAAGTTATATATGCAACTAAAGAAAAAGAAACGCAAATTCAAGCCTTGTTACAAAATAGCAAGGTAGATAATGCACAGAAAACCTTATTAGTGGGTTTAATTTTAGTCTTCCTTATTTTTATGATTTTGTGGTATGTCTACCTCCAGAAGAAACGGAAAAATTCACAGAAAGAAGCATTGCTTAAGCAGCAATTATTAAAAGTAAAATTAGATAAAATTCAATCTGATGAGCTTAGTCTGCAAACAGAAGTGCGTTTAAAAAATACGTCACTTTCTAGATATAGTTTGCATCTATCGCAAAAAAACAAAATGCTTTCTAATTTATCACACACATTAAAGAACTGTTTGGATCGGTCTAATGTAGATTTGAAAAGAAAACTTATGGGATTGATTAAAGAAATAGATTTCAATTTATCACAAGAAGATGAGTGGGATGAGTTTATGATTTTGTTTAAAGAAATTCATCCAGAGTATATTCAGAAAATAAATAAATTGGTAACTGGTTCTTTATCTCCTTCAGAATTGAGGTTGAGTATTTTATTGCGTTTAAACCTTTCCTCAAAAGAAATAGCATCTATTTTACGGCTTACACCAGATAGTGTTCGTGTTTCTAGATATCGACTTAGAAAAAAATTACCCATAGATTCTAAGCAAGAATTAAGTGCTTTTTTACATTCATTTTAGTGCTTTATTGAGCCAATATTTACAAAGGGTTGCCGCAATGTAAATTAACCTTTATTGTTGCCTACTTGTTTCCTTGTTTTTCTGATTTTCTTTCCTTTTTGTTTTCATTAAATAAACATGCTATGTGCTTGATATACATATTTTTGAGAACTAAATAACCAATGAAAATGAAAACGAATTATTCTCTAAAATTAATTTTATTATTACTATTTGTTGCTTGTAGTAGTGCTGCTATTCAAGCGCAAAATGGTAATTTAGAAGGGGCAATCTCAGATGAAGATGGGTTGAGTGTTCCAGGTGCAACAGTCATAATCTCTTCTTTAAAAAAAGGAACTACATCAGATTTTGATGGTCATTTTTCGCTTGTAGAAATTCCAGTAGGCGCGTATAAAGTGTCTGTTACTTATTTAGGATACGCTAATGTAGACCAAGATATTGTAATAATGGAAGGTAGAACTACTTCTATTGAGGTTTTTATTGAGCCAAAAAGTTTAGAGCTAGAAGGTGTAGAAGTGGTAAGTTATGGTGTAAGTAGTCAGGCTAAGGCATTGAATACTCAAAAAAATAATATGAATATTACCAATGTGGTTTCTACCGATCAGATTGGGAAATTTCCAGATGCTAATATTGGAGATGCAGTAAAGCGTATTCCAGGTATTACCATGCAAGTAGATCAAGGGGAGGCTCGTAATGTGATTATTCGTGGTTTATCTCCACAATTAAATTCAGTTACTTTAAATGGTAGTCGTGTTCCTTCTGCGGAAGGTGATAATAGAAATGTACAGATGGATTTAATTCCTTCAGATATGATTCAAACTATTGAAGTGAGTAAAGCTGTTACTCCCGATATGGATGCCGATGCGCTTGGTGGATCTATTAATTTGGTAACAAGAACTTCTCCTCAAGGTTTTAGATTATCTGCAACTGCGGGTTCTGGTATAAATGTTATTACCAATAAACCCATTATCAACGGATCATTTTTACTTGGCGATAGAAGTAAAGATGGAAAATTTGGTTGGATGTTATCTGCATCTTATAATGATAATGATTTTGGTTCTGATAATGTTGAAGCAGAGTGGACGGATGAATTTGAATATTATTCAGGAGTTGATGACAGTGATGGAGAACCAGTTTTAGAAGAAGTTGATGTTGATCCTTATACAAATGTATTTGAGCAAAGAGAGTACTTGGTACAACGTATTAGACGTAGCTTTTCTGCCAATATGGATTATAAAATTGATGCGAATAATAAACTTTTCATAAAGACTATATATAATTGGAGGGATGATAGGGAAAATAGATTTGCATTGCAAAGTGAAATGGTAGATGGTGAAGATATGGAGTCAGGAGATTTTACTATTACTGATGGTAAAGTTACGAGCTTTTTAGCTGAAGTTACACGCGAAACAAAGGGGGGAATTGATTCTAAAAGAAACAAAAACAGACGCTTAGAAGATCAGCGTATGCAGAATTATAGTCTAGGGGGTAAACATTTAGTAGGTAATCTGAAGGTTGATTGGATGTCTTCATTTGCAAAAGCATCTGAAGAAAGATTGAATGAACGTTATATTGTTTATGCTTCGGAATATTCTGTATTGAATGATAATACAGATACTCGTTTTCCTATAATGACTGCTGAAAATGCTGCTGATGCTGCTTTAGGTAATTTTGAATATGACGAGTTAACCGAAGAGAACCAATTTACAAAAGAGGAAGATTTTAATATTTTTGTAAATTTTGAATTGCCTTCAGATTTTTTTGGTCAAGGTGATGGTGCTATTAAATTTGGCGCTAGAACACGTTTAAAAACTAAGCTTCGTGATAATAATTTCTTCGAATTTGATTTTGAAGATGACTACCCAACGCTAGCATCTACGGTAACAAGAGATTTATCGGACAGCGATTTTCTTGCAGGTAGTAAGTATTTAATTGGTTCTTTTGCTGATCAAGAATGGTTAGGAAGCTTAAATCTTATAAATGGTGAATCTATTCCTGATGAATATCTAAGAGAGAATTACAACGTAAAAGAAAATGTATTTGCAGGGTATGTGATGACCAATCAAAAACTATCAGAAAAGTTAGATGTACTGTTCGGCGTGCGTTTAGAAAACACAAATATAACTGCCACAGGTAATGATATTTTAGATGAAGATACTTTAGCTGGAGAAATTACAAAAGAGAGTTCTTATGCGAACATAATGCCAGGTTTACATTTTAAATATTCTGCTTCTGACGCTACAATAGTGCGTTTTGCATGGACAAATACTTTGGCAAGACCTAATTATGCAGATTTGGTTCCCTCTGTTGATATTGTATCTGGTGATGATGAAATTATATTAGGTAACCCTAGTTTGGAGGCTACAACTTCTATGAATTTTGATATCATGGCAGAACATTATTTTGAGAGTGTTGGTTTGCTTTCAGGAGGTGTTTTTTATAAGGATTTAGACAACTTTATTTACACTTTTGTAGGTGAAACTACGGATGATGTTTATGGTGAAGGAACAACGGGTTATGAAGTGTATCAGCCTTTAAACGGAGAGGGAGCAACTATATTAGGTGCAGAATTTGCTTTCCAACGTCAGTTAGATTTCTTACCAGGTTTTGCTAGAAATTTCAGTTTGTATTTAAATTATTCATTCATTACTTCTTCAGCAAGTGGAATTATAAATGAAGATGGTGATGAAAGAGAAGACGTAGATTTACCCAACACCACACCAAATACATTCAATGCTTCATTAGCGTACAATGATAGAAAATTCTCTGCGAGGTTATCAGGTAACTTCACAGATTCTTATATTGATGAATTAGGTGGGAATGATTTTGAAGATAGGTATTATGATACGCAATTTTTCTTAGATTTTAATGCGAGTTACCAGATTAATGGAAGTCTTAGTTTGTATGCTGGTTTAAATAATATTACCAATCAGCCCTTACGCTATTTTCAAGGCGTAAAAGAACGCACGCAGCAGATGGAGTATTACGGACAGCGTTTTACTGTCGGTTTAAAATATGATGTGTTTAAAAAATAAATAATTAATTCTCTCACCATTTTAAAGACCGCTCTATTCTTGAGTGATCTTAATTTATATAAATCTTAAGATGAAAAAATTACTAGTATACAGTGTATTGCCTTTCTTGTTTTTAACTTCTTGTAAATCAGATAAATTACCAGCTATTTCTCCAGATATTAAAACAGAAAAAACTTTGAATGATACAGATGACCCTGCAATCTGGGTAAATCCTGATGATGCATCAAAGAGTATTGTTTTTGGTACGGATAAAGAAACTAACGGTGCTATTTATGCTTTTGATTTAGAAGGGAAAATTATAGAAAATAAGACTATAAGGAACATTCAAAGACCTAATAATGTTGACCTGGCATATGGATTTAAGGTGAATGATTCAGTAAGGACCGCTGTTATTTTGTTCACCGAGCGAGAGAAAAATCAAATTAGAATGTTTTCTGTTCCAGATATGAAACCTTTAGATGATGGTGGTTTTAAAGTGTTTGAGGATGAAACAAATGTGGCATTTACCTATCCTATGGGGATTAGCTTATATTCTTCGCCAAAAGATAGTACGCTCTATGCTATTGTGAGTCGCAAAGAAGGTCCGGAAGATGACTATTTATATCAGTATAAAATTAATGCTGATACTACAGGAGTAATTACATCAACATTAGTTAGAAAATTTGGTAAATTCAGTGGTAAAAAAGAAATTGAGGCCATTGCGGTAGATTCTGAATTAGGGTTTGTGTATTATTCAGACGAACAACATGGAATCCGTAAATATCATGCAGAACCAGCAATGGGAGATAAGGAAATTAGTTGCTTTGGAGGTGATTTTTTTCAAGAAGATATAGAAGGTATTGCCATTGCACGGTATACTGATGGAACAGGATATATAATTGTATCTGATCAGCAGAAAGGACAGTTCAATATATTTTCTAGAAAAACAAACGATTTTATAAAAGCAATAAATTTATCAACCCTAGAAACTGATGGATGTGAGGTAGTCACCATACCATTAAATTCAACTTTTAAAAATGGATTATTTGTAGCAATGAATGACGAGAAAGATTTCTTCTTCTATGACTTGGCAAAGCTAGGTATTGAGCAGTAGTAAAATTCTAATAATTAGAAAAGGCTAACTTTTAATAGTTAGCCTTTTTTATGTTACCATTTCTGGTTTCTAAATTTTTTATTTTTTGCAAAAGTTACCGTTTCCGATAAATAATCTTCAAGGTTGTATTCTGGAATGGGTAAAATAGTTTCTAAAAGGGTGGTATCCCATTCATTAGGTTTTGAAGTCATATAGGGGTGTAAATGCACGCCAATAGTTTCGTAATAAAAAGCCTCTAATTTTGAAGCAAAACCAGTAGATGTATTGATTAGATCCTCTGTAAAGGAGAAGTTTGTATAGTCTACCGCTTCTAGTATTTTAGTAATTCCTTTCATCATATTTGTTTCTTTGGAGTGTACAATGTTTAATTGTTCAATATCTGTAGAGATGACTTTAGCAATGACTTGTGCGGCATAGTCTGTAGGGATAATGTTTAATCCTGTTGTTGCGGTGGTGGTAATACGTACAGCATCATCAGAAATGTTGTTGTTGAAAAATTTTGCAAAGAGATAGAAAACCATATACTTAGAGATAAAGTAATTTGGGCTTTCTAAAATATTACCGCCTAGAACACTTGGTCTTAATATCTGAATTGGAATATTTTTTTCTTTCCCGGCTTCTATTAAAAATTTTTCTGAAGCATGTTTAGAAGCTTCATAATGGTTGCGGTAATTATTGCTTTCTAAAAGAGAATAATCATTGTTTAGTAATCCGCCTATATTGCCTGCTGCAAAAGCAGTACTGATGTAAACAAATTTGGTAATGTGCTTGTGATAAGCATAAAAGATATCTTTTGTGAACTGTAAGTTTTCTTTAAATATTTCTTGTTTTGCATTTGGGTCTGTAGATAAGTTTACAAAGCCTGCAGAATGAATAAAGTAATCAATGTGATTTTTAGTGCCTAGAAAAGATTCTGGATTTAGTAATTCATCTGCATTAATAACGCTAATCTTATTGAAGATTTCAGCCTTATTTTTCTGGATAAATTCTGGAGCATATTCACTTGAAATAACATTTTTTATGCGATTTTCAGGGGATATAGTGGCTCTTTTTCGAACAGGAAGATAAATACGCTCAATAGTGTCAAAGCGTTGTTCTATAAGTGAAAATAATACTCTAGAACCTAAAGTTCCGGTTGCTCCTGTTAAAAGTATATTCATTAGATGGGTGGTGTAAGCTTAAAAAATCAAAAATCCTTATTTAATGAAAAATAAGGATTTTGATTTCAGTAGTTATTGTTTTAGTACCTGTAATACTCAGGTTTAAAAGGGCCTTCAACTTTTACACCAATATAAGATGCTTGGTCAGGTTTTAATTCAGTAAGTTCTACTCCTAAACGAGCAAGGTGTAATGCAGCTACTTTTTCATCTAAATGTTTAGGTAGCATGTATACGTCGTTTTTGTATTTATCTGTATAGTTCCAAAGTTCTATTTGTGCAAGTGTTTGGTTGGTGAATGAGTTACTCATTACAAAACTAGGATGCCCTGTTGCGCAACCTAAGTTTACCAAACGTCCTTCTGCTAATAAAACAATATCAGTACCATCAATTGTATACTTATCAACTTGTGGTTTAATTTCGTCTTTTGTATGACCGTAATTACCGTTTAACCAAGCCATATCAATTTCATTGTCAAAATGGCCAATGTTACAAACAATAACCTTGTCTTTCATGGCAAGAAAATGCTCAGCACGGATAATGTCTTTATTTCCTGTAGTTGTAATTACAATATCAGCATTACCTACAACTGTTTCTAATTTTTTCACTTCAAAACCATCCATTGCAGCTTGTAAAGCACAAATTGGATCAATCTCTGTAACGGTAACTATAGAACCAGCACCTTTAAAAGAAGCAGCGGTACCTTTACCAACATCACCATAACCAGCAACAACAACTCTTTTTCCAGCAAGCATTGTATCTGTAGCTCTTCTAATAGCATCTACAGCACTCTCACGACACCCGTATTTATTATCAAATTTAGATTTAGTAACAGAATCGTTTACATTTATAGCAGGCATTGGAAGCGTACCATTTTTAACTCTTTCGTATAATCTGTGAACACCTGTAGTTGTTTCTTCAGATAAACCTTTAATGCCTTTTGCAAGTTCAGGATATCTATCTAAAACCATGTTAGTTAAATCGCCACCATCATCTAAAATCATGTTTAATGGCTTGCGGTCTTCTCCGAAAAATAAAGTTTGCTCAATACACCAATCAAATTCTTCTTCGTTCATACCTTTCCAAGCATAAACAGGAACTCCTGCAGCAGCAATAGCAGCAGCAGCTTGATCTTGTGTTGAGAAAATATTGCAAGAACTCCAAGTTACTTCAGCACCCAAGGCAACTAAAGTCTCTATTAGAACAGCTGTTTGAATAGTCATATGCAAACAACCAGCAATACGAGCGCCTTTTAACGGTTGCTCATCTTTATATTCTTCTCTTAATGACATTAATCCTGGCATTTCAGCTTCAGCCAAGTTAATCTCTTTTCTACCCCAGTCTGCTAGTGTAATATCTTTTACCTTGTTAGGTATATAAGAAACAGTTTTAGTGCTCATATCCTTTTTTATTTTTACTTTCGTTAAATAGCAATTTTATCACTAAAAATTTAGTGATTGCAAAGGTACTAAAAGCAATGCCTCTTTACAAAACAATTACAGTAACACCTAGTATTACAGTTTTTATCTGGCAAGTAACGGAGTCTGAGGACCAACTAGCTAAGGGAATTGTACTTACGGATAATTGTGCAAACAGATTAGTGGGTATGAAGTCTGAAGCGCATAGAAGGGGTTTTCTGAGTATTAGGCACCTACTAGCACAAGCTGGTTATGTTGATCATGATTTATATTATGATGCAAATGGTAAACCACATTTAAAGGATGGGAACCATATTTCTATAACACATTCTCATGATTTTACAGGAATAATTGTAGCGCTAACAGATGAGGTAGGGATAGATATAGAGTTGCAGCGCGATAAAATAATGAAAATTGCGCATAAGTTTACACAACCAGAAGAATACAGGACACTTGCAAATTCTGATGCTATCATTAGAAAATTAACCATTGTTTGGGGAGCTAAAGAAGCACTATATAAAATCTACTCAGAAAAAGGATTGAGCTTTTTACAGCATATTGATGTAAAAGAATTTGATTTAGAGGATGGGGAATCTATTGCTGAGATTATGTATGAGGGTGTAAATTCTTCCTATTCCGTAGATTTTTTAGAATTTGAAGGTTACACTTGTGTGTATTCTGTAAAACTATAATTAAAAATGAAAAAGAATATAATAGCACTTTGCCTTCTGTATAGTATTCAATTTATTTTTACGGCTTGTACAGAACCTTGTAATTGTGATGACGCTTCTATTTTTGAAGTTAGCTATACTGCAGTTGATTTAACGACGTATGACACTTCAGGATTCCAAAACAGTACATCAGAAAATGATTTATATAAAAATGCCTTCGGATTAGAAATATATGTGGTCGCAGAAGAAAATCAGATTGCTAAAAATACACCAGGAATCAAGCTCAGTGGTTTTGGCTTTAATTCCGCATTAGCTTGTAGTTGTGAAGAGCCAGAATATATTTACCTAGATCCCTTACGTGATATAGAAATTTTAGTTTTAGATGTTGATAGCCAGGTTACTACAGATGTCACCGCTAATTTTACGGTGTTTGATTATTACGCGGATTCTGGTGTTGATCTTAAAGAATATTTTCAAGCCAGGGAAAACTGGAGGGTAAATTTTTTGGTTGATTTAGTACGTACGGATAATATCCCTGATCAAGCGATATTTACAATCAATATTACACTAGAGTCAGGAGAAGTTTTAACACAGAAAACCAACGAGATTGTATTTAATTAAAAGTATTTAAAATGAACATTTCAGTAGAGCTTACTTTATCACCATTACAAGATACTTTTGAACCGGTGATTATTCAGTTTATAAAAAAATTAAGAGCATCAGGCTTAACGGTATTAGAGAACCCATTAAGTACTCAAGTATATGGAGAATATGATGAGGTAATGTCTTTACTTCAAAATGAGATTAAGGAAGCTTTTGAGTTAATGGATAAAGGGTTGTTGTTTATGAAAATCGTTAAATCTGACCGAAGCGATTATGAACCCCATTTTTAATTTTTTCTTTGAGCAATATGCGCGCTATGAAACACATCATATTGTTTTAGAGATTATAGCAGTACTATTTGGGCTATTATCGGTAGTATTCTCAAAACAAAATAACATTTTAGTCTACCCAACGGGGATGATAAGTACTGCAATATTTGTATACTTATTAGTTATTTGGGGTCTTTTAGGAGATATGATGATTAATGTTTATTATTTTATCATGAGTGTTTATGGTTGGTATATTTGGACACGTAAGGTAGATAAAGAGCATACGACTCCTATTTCTAAAACAACATTAAAAGAACATAAAATATCGGCAATAATCTTTTTTTCTACTATCGTTTTTGTATTCGTTGTATATCAGGTTTTTGATAAATGGACAAGCTGGACGGCATATGTTGATACTGTAACTACAGCTATCTTTTTTGTTGGAATGTGGTTAATGGCGAAAAGAAAAGTTGAAAATTGGTTATATTGGATCATCGGAGATGTAATCTCAGTTCCCCTTTATTTTTACAAAGGCTTTACGTTCACAAGCCTTCAGTATCTTATATTTACATTTATTGCAATTTTTGGATATGCTGCATGGAAGAAAAGTTTAAACAAGAACCTTCAGACGTAATAAAAATAGTTTTATTCGGACCTGAATCTACAGGAAAAACTACATTATCCGGACAACTGGCGCGTTACTATAACTCGGTTTGGGTTCCGGAATATGCGCGAGAATATTTACAGGATAAATGGAACGAAGAAAAAAAAACCTGTGAGCCCAAAGATTTGTTGCCTATTGCAGCGGGACAAATGAAGTTGGAAAACAAACTTGCCAAAAAAGCTAATAAAGTTTTGATATGCGATACAGATTTATTGGAAACAAAAGTATATTCGGAAGCGTATTATATTGGACATTGTGATCCTGTTTTAGATAAATATGCACTCAAAAATAAGTATGATTTATATTTTTTGACTTATATTGATGTGCCATGGGAAGAGGATGATCTGCGGGATAAACCGCTAGAACGAGAGAAAATGTTTCAATATTTTAAAGATACTCTTGATCGGTATAATCGCAAATATATTATCCTGAGAGGGGATAAAGCAACAAGATTAAAAACAGCAATTGAACACATAAATACACTACTAAACCAATGACAGCATTTTCAAACCAAGACAAACAACAACTAATTTCTAAAGGAATAGCGGCCGAGAAGGTTGTAAAGCAAATAGAGACTTTTAAAGAAGGCATCCCATTTGTTAAATTAGATAAAGCAGCAGTTGTGGGCGAGGGAATTTTAAAGTTCACCGAAGAAGATGAACATAAGCTTATTGAGGCTTTTGAGGCTGCAAAAAATAGTAATTCACTTTTAAAATTTGTTCCAGCATCAGGAGCAGCTTCTAGAATGTTTAAAGCTTTCTTTAGCTTCTTAGGTAAATATAATCCTCAAGAAGAAGAATTAGATGCTTACATTAAGAGAACAGGAGATAAGGATATTGAGAAATTTTCGGAGAGATTAATAAATTTTCCATTCTATGAAATAATTCAAAAACGAATAAATGGTAAATTCAATTCCAAAGGAGAGGAGTTATTTCTTTTTGTAAATGAAATGCTTAGTGAGCAAGGTTTAAATTACGGTTTTTATCCTAAAGGTTTATTGCCATTTCACAATTATGGAGACTATGCAGCAACTCCATTTGAGGAACACTTAAAAGAAGCGGCACTATATGCGACTGCAGGTGGCGAAGCAAAATTACATTTTACGATATCTGAACAACATGGTGAAATGTTTAATGCGGAGTTTGATGCTATTAAGGAACGCGTTTCTACAGAAACTAATGCTTCTTATGATATAAGTTACTCTTTTCAAAAAGCCCAAACAGATACGATAGCGGTGACTATGGATAATGAACTTTTTCGTGAGGAGAACGGTACCTTGTTATTTAGACCAGGAGGACACGGAGCACTTATTGAAAATTTAAATGAACAGGATGCAGATATTATATTTATCAAAAATATTGATAATGTAGTTCCTTCTAGAAATATAGATAAAGTAGCTGCTAGCAAAGAAGTGTTAGGAGGCTTATTAGTAAGGCTTCAAGAGAAGGCTTTTAAGTATGCGACACAATTAGAGCATAAATCTAGTTTAGATTTTGATTTAATGATGGAAATTAAATCTTTTTTAGAGAAAGATTTGAATGCTAGGTTTTCTGATAACTTCGAAAGTTATACCATTGCTCAGCAAATAGAAATCCTTATTGATAAAATTAATAGACCAATTCGTATTTGTGGAATGGTTAAAAATGAAGGCGAACCAGGAGGTGGCCCATTTTGGATAAAAGATACTAAAGGGAATATCTCTCTTCAAATAATAGAATCTGCACAAATAGATGCCTCTAATGTAAGCCAGATGAATATTCTAAAAAATGCTACTCATTTTAATCCTGTAGATTTAGTTTGTGGTGTAAAGAATTTTAAGGGGGAGAAATTCAACTTAATAAATTTCGTAGATGTTAAGCAAGGTTTTATTACTGATAAGACAAAAGATGGAAAAGAACTAAAAGCATTAGAACTTCCTGGCTTATGGAATGGAGCTATGGCTTTTTGGAATACTATTTTTGTAGAGGTGCCTCTAGTGACTTTTAATCCTGTGAAAACGGTAAATGACTTATTAAAAGAATCTCATCAAGTTCGTAAATAATGGGTACACTAAAAGTGTATCTATTTTACACACTTCTTAAGTAAAAGATACACAAATATACATGTAGTTTATTTTGTTTAATATTAAAATCCCTGTAAATCAATGATTTACAGGGATTTTTTCTTTTTTAAAATTTTGGCACTATTATTTCTTTATCCTAATCGAGTTTAAAAAACAGATGTAGAATTTAATTACACGATATATGAAACAGTTAGTATTTGCAACAGCATTAGCCATAGGAAGTTTAGGAACGATAACAGCAACAGAAACTACTCCAATTTTTCATGATGGAATAATGGAAGGAATATTTGCTCAAGATTTCTCGGAAATAAAAATAGACGCTTTACCAGAAGAGATTACTGCAGCCCTAGGGAAAAATTTCCCAGGAGCTACAATTGCTAAAGCATTTGTAAACGAAGAAGCAGAATATAAATTAATTGTAACTAGTGAAACTGGGGAGAATATGGAATTATATGCCGATGCCGAAGGGAATTGGTTAGATATGTAAGATTTTGTTAGTAAATAAATTTAGTTAGTTTGGTTTGGATAAAGAGTTGCGGGGGCAGCTCTTTTTTTTTTTTGCCTAAAAATTACCTGCAAAAGGATAGATACTTTTACGTTTAATTTTTATAGAAGAAGATTTTAGTCCAAAATTTTAAAAAAAAAATAAGTCTGATTATTGAAAGTCTTGTGTAGAAATTACCCAACACGCTTGTTTGTTACTCAACTATACACAATCAGTTAATTAACAAGCTCTTTTTAAATGCCTGACATACAATTAGTTGTGTTTATAATGTGTGTTAATTAGCTTTCGGCATTATATTTTCAATAGAAGTAATAAGTTTAATTATTAATAACACTTTAAAAACATATAACATGAAAAAATTAATATTAGCATCCGTATTTACATTCGTAGGTTTTACCGCATTTGCACAACCTAGTGAAACTGCAGTAGAAGAAACAGTAATTGTTTCGGCAACACAAGATGGTTTTTCAGAAATTGAAATGTCAGAATTACCAGAAGCAATTGCAACAGCGGTGTCTACCAACTATCCATCTGCAACGATCGATAAAGCACATGTAAATGATCAAAAACAATATAAATTAGAAGTTTCATTAGAGGACGGTACTTCAGGTACTCTTTATGCTGACGAAAATGGGAATTGGATTGAGATGTAATCGAGAAATCGATTTGTACCACGCTAGTTTGGTTAAAAAGGGACTGTATTTATACAGTCCCTTTTTTATTTAGACATTATAGCTACTATTTTGATGGTATACCTAGAAGGCAAAAGGAACTTGGTAAACCAATGTTTTGTGTAGAAATTACCCAATACGCATAAGTATTACTCAGGTATACACAATCAGTAATTTAATGAGTGTTTGTTAAGTGTTTGAAAAACAGTTATTTATTCGTAAAAAGTATAGTTATTAGCTTTCGGCATTATATTTTCAATAGAAGTAATAAGTTTAATTATTAATAACACTTTAAAAACATATAACATGAAAAAATTAATATTAGCATCCGTATTTACATTCGTAGGTTTTACCGCATTTGCACAACCTAGTGAAACTACAGTAGAAGAAACAGTAATTGTTTCAGCAACACAAGATGGTTTTTCAGAGATTGAAATGTCAGAATTACCAGAAGCAATTGCATCAGCGGTGTCTACCAACTATCCATCTGCAACGATCGATAAAGCACATGTAAATGATCAAAAACAATATAAATTAGAAGTTTCATTAGAGGACGGTACTTCAGGTACTCTTTATGCTGATGAAAATGGGAATTGGATTGAGATGTAATCGAGAAATCGATTTGTACCACACTAGTTTGGTTAAAAAGGGACTGTATTATTATTATACAGTCCCTTTTTTATTTAGACATTATAGCTACTATTTTGATGGTATACCTAGAAGGCAAAAGGAACTTGGTAAACCAATGTTTTGTGTAGAAATTACCCAACACGCTTGGTTGTTACTCAACTATACACAATCAGTAATTTAATGAGTGTTTGTTAAGTATTTGAAATACAGTTATTTATTCATTAAAAGTATAGTTATTAGCTTTCGGCATTATATTTTCAATAGAAGTAATAAGTTTAATTATTAATAACACTTTAAAAACATATAACATGAAAAAATTAATATTAGCATCCGTATTTACATTCGTAGGTTTTACCGCATTTGCACAACCTAGTGAAACTGCAGTAGAAGAAACAGTAATTGTTTCAGCAACACAAGATGGTTTTTCAGAGATTGAAATGTCAGAATTGCCTGAAGCAGTTGCAACAGCGGTGTCTACCAGCTATCCATCCGCAACGATCGATAAGGTATATGTAAATGATCAAAAACAATATAAAATAGATGTTTCATTAGAAGGTGGTACTACAGGTACTCTTTATGCTGATGAAAACGGGAATTGGATTGAGATGTAATCGATAAATCGATTTATATCACACTAGTTTGGTTAAAAAGGGACTGTATTATTATACAGTCCCTTTTTTTGTTTAGAGTCGGTATGCTATTATTTCTCTTTTTAGTTTAGTTGCGATTTTAGTACAAAATCTAAAATAAAAACATAAGTCTGATCATTGAAAGTCTTGTGTAGAAATTACCCAATACGCATAGGTATTACTCAGATATACACAATCGGTAATTTAACCAGAGTTTGTTAAGTATCTGAAATACAGTTACTTATTCATTAAATGTGTGGTATTTAGCTTTCGGCATTATATTTTCAATAGAAGTAATAAGTTTAATTATTAATAACGCTTTAAAAATATATAACATGAAAAAATTAATTTTAGCATCCGTATTTACATTCGTAGGTTTTACCGCATTTGCACAACCTAGTGAAACTGCAGTAGAAGAAACAGTAATTGTTTCAGCAACACAAGATGGTTTTTCAGAGATTGAAATGTCAGAATTGCCTGAAGCAGTTGCAACAGCGGTGTCTACCAGCTATCCATCCGCAACGATCGATAAGGTATATGTAAATGATCAAAAACAATATAAAATAGATGTTTCATTAGAAGGTGGTACTACAGGTACACTTTATGCTGATGAGAGCGGAAATTGGATAGAGATGTAAAGTAATTTAGTAACTGATTTGTATCACGTTAGTTTGGTTGAAAGGGACTGTATTTAATACAGTCCCTTTCTTTTTTATGATAATTTTAAACAAATTCATCAGTCTTAATAAGGTATATTTGACGTACGTATATATGATCACAACACTTAGTTTATGCCTAGAATTTTAATTATTGAAGATGATGCTGCTTTTTGTCAAATGTTACAACGTTTTTTAGCAAAGAAGGGATATGATGTAGAAGCAAGTTTTACAGCTGAAGATGCTAAGAAAAAATTTAAAGGTGGAGATTTTGATATGGTCATTACAGACCTGCGCCTGCCAAATTATGACGGAATAGAGTTATTGTCAGATATAAAGGCTATCAATTCTAAGATTCCAGTTCTTGTAATGACGAGCTATGCAGAAGTTTCTACAGCTGTTACGGCAATGAAAAAAGGTGCTTTTGATTATATTTCTAAGCCATTTACTCCAGAAGAAATGGTAATGCTTGTAGAGAATGCTTTAAACCAAAAAGTAAAGCAAGTAGAGACGGTTGCAGAAAGTAATGAAAAGGAAGCTCAAGATAAAATAACGCTTAATGTTGGTAATGGAATTAAAGGCATTAGTGATGCTTCTAAAAAGTTACATGAATATATAAAATTGGTAGCGCCTACAGATATGTCTATTCTCATCACGGGGGAAAGTGGAACAGGTAAAGAAGTTACTGCAAAATCAATTCATGATACAAGTAAAAGAAAAGATTTTAGTTTTGTTGCGGTAGACTGTGGAGCCATCCCTAAAGAAATTGCTACAAGCGAATTTTTCGGACACGTTAAAGGGAGTTTTACGGGTGCCATAGAAGATAAAATTGGTCATTTTGAAGCTGCAAATGGCGGGACATTATTTTTAGATGAAATAGGGAATCTATCTTACGAGAATCAAATTCAGCTTTTAAGAGCGCTTCAAGAGCGTAAAATAAAGCGTGTTGGTAGTACAAAAGAAGTGTCTGTTGATGTTCGTGTAATAACGGCAACCAATGAAGATCTAGTAGAGGCTGTTGAGAAAGGAACATTTAGAGAAGATTTGTACCACAGAATTAATGAGTTCTCTATTGAAACACCTTCGTTACAAGAGCGTTTTGAGGATTTACCTTTGTTTGCAGATTTTTTCTTAGATAAAGCAAATAAGTCACTTGATAAACGTGTATTAGGTTTTTCAGATGAGACTACTGCTGTTTTTAATCAATACCATTGGCCAGGTAACTTAAGAGAATTACAGAATATTATAAAAAGATCTGTACTCCTAACTACAGGAGATATAATTCAAACAGATGTATTGCCAAAAGAACTTTTTGAAGGAAATAAAAAAGTAGAAAGTGAAAATTTCTCTAAAGATGCTTATGAGAAAGATCAAATTATAAGAGCTTTAAAAGAAACTAACTTCAATAAATCTAAAGCAGCGAAATTATTGAAAGTGACGCGTAAAACTTTATATAATAAAATTAACCTGTATAATCTGGATTTATAGTTTTATCAGCTTTTAAAGCAAGTGTAAGTGCTATAATATTATTTTTTAATTGTTGATATTTCATTTTAAGTTCCTTGTCACTTATAGCACCATCTTTTAATTTTTCAAAAGTTTCAAGGATCGCAATAGAATCTTTGGCTTCTAACTGTCTAAACATGGCAAGCATTTTATGAGAGGTTGCATTTAAGCTTGCACTATCTTTAGTTAGTACAGCGTTGTCTAGAATTTCAAGATTATCTACGGTGTCTCTTAAAAAGGTGTCAATCAAATCTTTTAAACCTTCATTAGAATCATCTAGAAAAGAAGTAATTGTTTTTAAATCAAACAGAGTAGAGTTGCTAAGGTGTACTTCCTTGCCTTTAGAGTTGTCTTCTTTGGCTAGTTCAGGGAATAACGCAGCTAAACATTCTAAAAACTGATTTTTAGCAAAGGGTTTTTGTAGAATAGTATTAAAACCAGCAGCTAAATAAGCCGAAGTTTCTAAATCCTTCCTTCCTGTCATGGCAAGAATAGGTTGTTTTGTATAATGTTGATAAACACCACTTTTAAGTTTTTCTAAAACTTCAAAACCATTAATTGTAGGCATTTGTATATCCGTAAGAACAGCATCATAATTCAATTTTTCTTTTAAACCAATAGCATTAAAGTCAGCATAGGAAATGGTATTAATATTAGAATTTTCACAAACCTCTTGTAGCAATTTACGCATAGCGATATCATCGTCTATTATTAATAAGGTAATTCTGTTTTCTTTAAAGTTAATTTCTTTTTTTTCTGATGAGGTAATTTGACTTTCTGATAGCTTTAAAGGAATAGTAAATGTAAATGTGCTTCCTTGGTCTTTATCGCTTTTTAAATTTATAGTTCCTTGAAGAAGCTCTGTTAATTTTTTAGAAATAGTTAAGCCTAAGCCATAACCGCCATATTTTTTTTCTGTGCTATCATCAGCCTGGGCAAATTCTTTGAAAATATGTTCTTGTTTTTCTTTTTCAATACCAATACCGCTATCAATAACCTGAATTCTTGTTTTGTAAACAGCATTATTTTCAATGGTTACTGTAGCAACTACTTTTATAAAACCATCTTGGGTAAATTTGTAAGCATTACTAATTAAATTAGTTAGAATTTGCCTAATTCGGAAAGGATCTCCAATCAATGTCTTATGAAGTTTCTTATCGATTACGATTTGAAGCTCTATGGGTTTATTCTTGTAAAATTCTTCTAGGTTTTGCGCTGTTTCCTGAATTAAATCAGGTAATAAAAATGGAATATTTTCAATTTTGAGTTTGCCAGCTTCTAGTTTAGAAAAATCTAACAAATCATTTACTAAATTATCAACATAAGTAGCTGCAGATTTTACATTTTTTAAGTAGCCAATTTGTTTCCCTGTTAAACTAGTGTTTTCCATTAATTCTGAATATCCTGTAATCGTGTTTAGAGGGGTTCGTAAGTCATGGCTTACGGTAGAAATAAGTTGTTCTCTACTTTTTAAAAGGGACTCAGAGAACTTCTTTTCTTCTTCTAAATTTTGTCGGTAGGTTTGTACACGCCAATAATCTCGAGTAATCAGAAATGTAAAAATTCCTACAGTTAGAAAAGCAAGTATCGCAGCACCACTCGCTAAGCGAGTACTACGTTTTAAAATTTCTTGTTTTTTTAAATTGTCGGTATGAGTTGTGGCAATAATTTCTTGCTCAAAGGCACTAACAATACTTCTTAATTGTTGTGATAAATCTAAATCGTTTTGGTTTATTTCTTGCTCTTTTTCTGCTAAAGCACGTTGCGTTAAAGCATCTTTTTCTTTGGCTTCATTTAATAAGTTTCGTGAAGCATTTATGATAGAATCTATTTTTTGTGGACTATGTGTTTCTTTGGGAACATTGTCATTTAAGATAATGGTAAGTTTTTCAATAACACTCTTTGCTTTAGGCGATAATTCGTCAATATTAGGTGCAATACTTTTGGGTGTAATTTTTCCTAAGGAAAGCTCCATAGTATTAAATTTTGCTAAAGCTATATCAAGAGAGCTATTGGCTTCACTTTTTAATTTTAATCGCCTTAATTCTTCGTTGTTATAGGTCTTTAGTTTTAAAAGTTTTTGAACGCTATCAAGAAGTTTAACTTGGTATTCACTCGCCACCACTTCCTTAAGTGAATCTATTTCTGCAGAAACCACATCAATTTTTTTGGCATACGCTGTAAAATTTTCTTTGGTTTTCGTTTGTAATGCCAGCTTAGATAAACTTTCGGCCTCGTAAAGTTGTGTAAGTAAAGAGCCTGTTTTTATAAATTTTACGTCATTTTCACCAGAAGTATCCGTTGCTATGTAGCTCTTAATTTCTGAAAGAATAAAGATTCCAGAAATTACCGCTAAACCAATTAGTATTAAATAACTGAGTACGATTCTTAATGTAAATTTTTTTTTAGATTTATTTTTTTTCATCACAGTAAAGGGCCTAATGTAATTACGTTCTTTTTTCAAAAAAAGTTTGTCGTTGCGGTGTTAATTAATTACTAACAAATGTAAAGTTACTAGGAGTTGTTTGTAAAGTGGGTATTTATAATCTAAAATCAATTGAAAGTAATAGGTATTCTCTTTGTAAATTGATAGTTGTTGTTGAGTCAAAAATATCAGAAATATTTCTCTGAGTGTAGTCTCTACCAGTCAATTGTAAATTCCTTGAAGTTAACGAGAATTTCATTTTTTCATTTTTTGTAGAATAGTTTAAGGACAAATCAAGAAATGAAAAGCTATTATCCTTTCGATTATCGGGTAAATAATAATCTATAGTAGTTGTAATATTCAATCTTTTTTGAGGTCTAAAAAAAATCTTAAAAGAATTATTAATAGATTTATTAGAAATATCACTAATTGATTTAAATGTAGAATAACGGACTTGTAAACTATTCTCAAAATTAAACATACCTACAAAACCAGTTTTAATTTTATTTTCAAATAGTTTTGTAGAAACTTTGTTATTTCTAAGATTAGAACTATTAATTACATTACTATAATTATTAATACTCTGAACAAAATTAAATTTAAAATTTGATTTAAAAATGCCTATATATTTATCAGCAAAAAGGTTAAAAGATATATTATCAGAATATACATTCTTAAGAACATTTTCATTTACTATATTAATATCATCTATTATGATATTTGACAAAAAATTATTTTTTTGATGATAATAATTCATTCCAGCGTTTAATTGGAACAAATTAAAAAAGTCATTATAATTATATGTTAGCTGACCACTGTAATATTTCAAGGTTTCAAGTTCAAAACTATTTTTGGTAGATGTTCTGTAAGAGTTAAATATACTATTCTCAAATATATTTTCTAAATCAAGACCTTTTTCATCATATTGGCTGGAGAAATGGATGATACTTTTATTATTTGCTTTATAAAAAATACTGAGTTTTGGGTTGATGTAAAAAGTAGTATTATTTTTAACAGTTAATCGCTCTATGTCTTGAAGGTTTTGATCTAAATAATTTAAGTTTAGCGAGGTGTTAAATATCCATTTGTCTTTTCGGTATGAAAATTTGTTGTTTAAAAATATAAGGTTTTTATTAAATTCAATTTTGTTGGTTAGTATTTCTTCTGTTTGATCTGCATTTAAATTTGAATTCAACTTATTGTTCTCTTCGGAGTACCCTAAATTTATATCAATATCAAATTTATTATAATGCAGAAGAAGAGAATTTTCAAAATTTATATAAGTTTTGAGCTGATTTATTGTTTGTTCTAAATTTATACCGCTATCAATTTCGAAGTCTGATAATATATTTAATTTCTCAATATTTTTATCATTATTCAGTAATATGCTGCTAGTAAATGC